>NZ_JBJJBR010000018.1:0-64781 GCF_045449635.1 Sabulicella flocculans
CGCCTCATTTGCAGGCTCAAGAACTGGCGACGCATCGCCACGCGCTACGACCGCCTCGCCCGAAACTTCCTCGCCGCACTCGCCCTCGTCACTGCCGTCACCGAATGGAGCAAATGAGTCCCCAACCCAGGCGCTGCGCCACCCGGTGGTGGTGGCTGTCCACCGGCAGCGCCCGGCCGCGCAGGGCGGAGAAGGAGAGCACGGCGGCGGCGGTCTTGGGCCCGACGCCGGGCAGGGCCAGCAGCCAGGCGCGGGCGGCCTCCGTCTCCATCCCCGCGAGGTGGTCGAGGTCCAGCGCGCCGCGCGCCTCGGTGATGGCGCGCAAGGTGCGTTGCAGGGCCGGCGCCTTGGCCTCGGGCCAGGTGCAGGGGGAGACGGCGTCCTCGACCGCGGCGGTGGGGGCGTCGCGCACCGCCGCCCAGTCGGGGAAGCGCTCGCGCAGGTTCCCGAAGGCGCGGCGGCTGTCGGCGTTGCGGGTGCGGTGGGACAGCAGGGAGGAGACCAGTTCGTCCAGCGGCGACAGGGCGTGGTGGTAGGTGATGGGGCAGCCGAATTCCCGGCACAGCCGCGCGTGCACCGCCCGCAGTTTCTCCGCCGCCTCCATGACGGCACGCAACGCGCCACGCCCCTCCGGGGTTCACCTTGCGGCAGCAGGAGGCACGGCACATGGCCGACGACCCCACCAAGCGCTCCCCGCAGGACGCGCAGCGCATCAGCCTGAGCGAGGCGCACGAGGTCGCCTACTGGACCAAGGCGCTGGGCGTGACCAAGGAGCAACTGGCCGAGGCGGTGAAGGCCGTCGGCCCGATGGCCAAGGACGTGCGGGCGAAGCTCAAAGGTCCTTGAGCACCGCCCACAGGTCGTTCTTCGCCTCGAAGCCGATGCCCGGCGCGTCGGGCATGCGGATGCGGCTGTTCTCGACCGGCGTGCTGTCGGCGAAGCCGCCGAAGGGCGCGAAGACCTCCGGGTAGCTCTCGTTCCCGCCCAGGCCCAGGCCGACGGCGATGTTCAGCGCGAACTGGTGCCCGCCATGCGGCACGCAGCGGCGCGGGCTCCAGCCATGGGCGCGCAGCATCTCCAGCGTGCGGAGGTATTCCACCAGCCCGTAGGACAGCGCGGGGTCGAATTGCAGCACGTCGCGGTCCGGCCGCAGCCCGCCATGGCGGATCAGGTTGCGCGCATCGGCCATGGAGAACAGGTTCTCCCCGGTGGCGATGGGCGGCAGGTAGTGCTCGGCCAGCGTCGCGTGGGTGCTGTAGTCCAGCGGGTCCAGCGGCTCCTCGTACCAGCGCAGGCCGAAGGGCTGGATGCTGGCGGCGTAGGACAGCGCGGCGTGCAGCCCGAAGCGCCCGTTCACGTCCACGCAGAGCCGCGTGCCGTTGCCGTCCAGCAGCTTCAGCACGGCCTCGATGCGCTGGAGGTCCAGCAGCAGCGCCTCGCGCAGCGGCATGCCGGGGGAGCCGCCGATCTTCATCTTCACCACGGAGTAGCCGAGGCCGAGGTAGCGCTTCACCTCCTCCACCAGCGCGTCCACGTCCTTGCCGGGGTGGTAGTAGCCGCCGGCGGCGTAGATCCAGGCTTCCTTGTCGTGCTGGCCCTTGTTGTAGCGGTCGCTCAGCAGCTTCCACAGCGGCACCCCGGCCAGCTTGGCCGCGGCGTCCCACAGCGCCATGTCCAGCACGCCCACCGCCACCGAGCGCTCGCCATGGCCGCCGGGCTTCTCGTTCTTCATCAGCGCCGTCCAGGCGGGGATGGGGTCGAAGCCGCCATCGGGGTGGGCGGGGAGTTCGCCCGCCTCCTCCAGCCGCGGGATGAAGCGTTCGCGCAGCAGGCCTTCCTGGGCGTAGCGACCGTTGCTGTTGAAGCCGTAGCCGGTGGCGGTGCGGCCATCGCCGCTTTCCACCGTCACCGCCACCACGCTCGCCGTCATCTTGGAGAAGTCGATGTAGGCATTGGCGATGGCGCTGCTGATCGGCACCACGCCCTGGCGCACCCGCGTGACCTTCATGGCGTCAGATCGCCTTCGCCGCGCGCAGCGCCGCCACCTCGTCGGCGGAGAAGCCGAACTCCGCCAGCACGGCGTCGGTGTGCTCGCCGCGCTCGGGCGTCGGGTTGCGGGCGCAGTCCACGCCGCTGATCTGCATTGGCGCGCGCACCAGGTTGATCGTGCCAAGCTGCGGGTGCTCGACCGGCATCTCCAGCCCCAGGTGCTTCACCTGCTCGTCGGCGAAGACCTGGTCCATGGAATAGACCGGGCCGCAGGGCACGCCGGCCTCGTTGAAGGCGCTGACCCATTCGGCGCTGGTGCGGGTTTCCAGCTTCGCCTGGATCACCGCATTGGTCTTGGCGCGGTTGGCGCTGCGCAGCTTGTCGGTGGCCAGCTCAGGGTCCTTCGCCTCCTCCTCGATGCCCAGCACGGACACGATGCGCTTCCACATCTCGCCGCCGCCGCCGGCGATGTTCACCACGCCGTCGCTAGTGCGGAACAGCCCGGTGGGGATGGTGGTGGGGTGGTCGTTGCCGGCCTGCTTGGGCACCTCGCCCTTCATGGTCCAGCGGGTGGCCTGGAAGTCCATCATCGCCACCATGGCCTCCAGCAGCGAGACATGGACCCAGCGGCCCTTGCCGGTCCGCTCGCGCTCCAGCAGCGCCACCATGATGCCCAGCGCGCAGTAGAGCCCGGCGGTGAGGTCCGCCACCGGGATGCCGGCGCGCACCGGGCCCTGGCCGGGCAGCCCCGTGACGCTCATCAGCCCGCCCATGCCCTGCGCGATCTGGTCGAAGCCCGGGCGCTTCGCATAGGGGCCGTCCTGCCCGAAGCCGCTGATGGAGCCATAGACGATGCGCGGGTTCACCTTGGCCAGCGCGTCGTAGTCGATGCCCAGGCGCGTCTTCACGTCGGGGCGGAAATTCTCCACCACCACGTCGGCCTTCCCGACCATCCGCAGGAAGGCGGCGCGGCCCTCGGGGGCCTTGAGGTTCAGCGTGATGCCGCGCTTGTTGCGGTGCACGTGCTGGAAGTCCGGGCCGTGGCGCTCGCCGCCCAGGCCCTTGCCGGTGTCCACCTCGTCCGTCGCCTCGATCTTGATGACGTCGGCGCCCCAGTCGGCCAGCTGGCGTACGCAGGTGGGGCCGGAACGCACGCGCGTGAGGTCGAGCACGCGGATGTGGGACAGGGGCATCATGGGGGCGTTCCTCCTCGGCGGTCGGCGCATCTTCCACTGCGCGGGGAAGGCTGCAACCCTCCGGCGGCGAAAGGGGACCCGCCATGACCGAGGAATTGCTGAGCGAGCGCCGGGGCGGCGTGCTGAAGCTGACGCTGAACCGCCCCCAGGCCCGCAACGCCCTGACCTTCGGCATGTACGAGGGCATCGCGCGCGCCTGCGCCGAGGCCAGCGCCGACGACGCCATCCAGGCCGTGCTGCTGACCGGCGCCGGCGACAAGGCCTTCGCCGCCGGCACCGACATCGGCCAGTTCACCGGGTTCCGCACCGCCGGGGACGCCCTGGCCTACGAGGCCAGGGTGGACCGCATCCTGTCCGCCATCGAGGACTGCACCAAGCCCACCATCGCCGCCATCGCCGGGGCCTGCACCGGCGGGGGTGCCGCCATCGCCGCGGTGTGCGACCTGCGGATCGGCGCCGCCAATGCGCGCTTCGGCTTCCCCATCGCCCGCACCCTGGGCAACACGCTGTCCATGGCCAACCACGCGCGGCTGGCGGCGCTGCTCGGCCCCGCCCGCGTGACCGACCTGATCTTCACCGCCCGGCTGATGGAGGCCGAGGAGATGCGCGCCGCCGGCCTGCTGGGCGAGATCCTGCCGGACCACGCGGCGCTGCAATCCCGCGCCTGGGCGCTGGCGGAACAGGTGGGCGGCCACGCCCCGCTGACGCTGCGTGCCACCAAGCAGGCGCTGCGCCGGCTGCGCGCCCGGGGCGGCCTGCCCGATGGCGACGACCTGGTGGCGATGTGCTTCACCAGCGAGGATTTCCGCGAAGGCGTGGAGAGCTTCCTGGCGCGCCGGCCGGCGCGGTGGGCGGGGCGCTAGGCGGCGGGCACGGCCTAAAGCCGCACCCTCAGGGACGCATTCGGAGCCAAGGGGGTCAACTGGCGTGATGGGGGTGGCGCATTGAGCGCCGGGGCCGTGATGGAGGTGATGGCTGGGTCCACCTGATATCCGCGCCGACTGGCAAGGAACGCCGCCCAGGCCAAGTTGCGGTGCAGTTGATTGGTCATCCGGTTTGAATAGCCGCCGGTGAACCGGCAGAACTGCTGGGCGTCCTCCACTTGCTCGAGGCTGGCCGGCACGGCCGCATCCTGCAGGGCGAAGTGCAGCGCCGCACCCATGCCGACCGCCGCCGGGCGCTGAAAGGCGCTGAGCATCGCGAGGTTGCCATGACGCCCCGTGGTGAAGCGGCCGCTGAAGCCCATTGGCGTGCTCGTCGCCTGCTGGATGCGTGCCAGGGCAGCCGCGGCCTGCTTCTCCTCCTCATCGCGCCGCTTGGCCTCCGCCTCTGCGCGCGCGGCCGCAGGGCCACGCGGGAGCGGGCGGACGATCGGCGCGGCTGCCGCCGCTGCGGGCAGGACTGGCGGTGTCGTCGGGCGCGGCCCGGCCTGGGTCAACCCGGCCAAGTCCAGTGCGGCACGGGCGGCGAGCAGGTCGCGGGAGCGGTAATCGAAGGCAATTCCGGTAGCGTAGAGGATGCGGTTTGCCACCACTATGCGGTGGCCGCGCGCATTCAGCCACTCGAACTCACCCATGCAGAAACGCCGGGCGGTGTCCGTGCCGTTTCGGGCGTCAGAAAGTGAAAGCGAGCGCAGCAGCATCAGCGGTGTCAGCGCGTCGTCGAAGTCTCGACCATCATCACGCCCACTCACCCGTTGCAGGCGCTCGACCGCCACGAACTCGATGAACTCCGAGGCGCGCACCTCATCCAGGGTTAGGGAGCGCAGGCCGGTCAGCGTCACATCCACCGCCGCGGCCCCCGAACGGCCGATGCCAAGGGCTGCGCCGACCGTGCCGATCAGCCCCGCACCTGCCAAGTCACCCTCGGTGAAGCGGCCGACATCCACGTTCGGCAGGTCCGCCTCTCTCATGCGGATCGCGTGGGCATTTCCAGGCGCCGCATGGGAACCCGAAATGCGCCGGAGCCCTTGCACCTCGGAATGGCTGCCTCCTTCGAACACGCGGGGGCAGTTCTCCCGCGGGATGACGCCGCTTGAACCGTCCGCGGTCGCGTCCGGCACAAACCTGTCGCATTCCTGGCGCAGCAGCGTCCGTGCCAGGATCGTCGGCGGGGCTGCGGTGATGCGGACCAAGTCGAAGTAGCGGGCATTGGGCACGTGCAGGAACACGTCGCCCAGCATGACGTCCTCCGAAGGCGGATAGATCGCGAACAGGCCAAGGTTAGCAATGGAAGCGGTCCATTGCCGTTCGGCGTTCAACGAGGGCGGCTGGGGAAGACCGCAGCCCGCGAGAGCCACGCCGGCGGCAACCAGTGATGCGAAGGGGACGCGCATGGTGCCTCTCCTGCATTCCGCAGAGCACCCCTCAACACAGGCTCGCCTCAATCAACCCTTGTCGTCAACGTAATTTAAGCTGACCAATTCCCCAGCCACACGCCGAGCAGCGCCAGCAGGAGGATGGCCGCCACCGCCGCAAGGGCTGGTGATACCCATCTCCGCCGGGCGCGCGGCGCCGCCTCGGCGCGGGCCAGCACCTCCGGCGGCATGGCGCGGCGGGCCAGGCCCAGCAGCAGCGGCACCAGCACCAGCTCGTCCAGCCAGCCGGCCAGCGGGATGAAGTCCGGCAGCAGGTCCAGCGGCCAGACCAGGTAGAGCGCGGCGAGGACGGCCGGCAGCCGGGCGCGCCAGGGGGTGCGCCGGTCCCACAGCGCGGTCCACAGCACGCCCAGCGCGCCGGGCAGGCGGCGCAGGCGCAGCAGGAAGCTCACCCCTCCAGCTCCTCGCGCAGCAGCTCCAGCCGCAGCCATTCCTCCTCGGCGGCGGCCAGGGCGGCCTCGCGCTCGGCCAGGCCCTTGGTCCTGGCCTCGAAGCCCTTGGGGTCGCGGGCGTAGAGGCCGGGGTCGGCCAGCCAGTCGCGCAGCACGGCGATTTCCTTCTCCAGCTTCGCCATGCTCGCCGGCAGCGTCTCCAGCGCGTGGCGGTCCTTGAAGGACATTTTCGCCGGCGCGGTTGCGGCGGCGCGCGCGGAGGCGGGCTTCGGCGCGGCGGCGGGCCTGGCCTCCGTGGCCCTGGCCGTCACGCCGCTGCCGCGCTGGGCCAGCAGGTCGCTGTAGCCACCGGCATATTCGGTCCAGCGGCCGTCGCCTTCCGCGAAGATCACGCTGGTGCAGACACGGTCCAGGAAGTCGCGGTCGTGGCTCACCACCAGCACGGTGCCGGCGTAGTCGCCCAGCATCTCCTCCAGCAGGTCCAGCGTTTCCAGGTCCAGGTCGTTGGTCGGCTCGTCCAGCACCAGCAGGTTGGAGGGCGCGGCGAGCGCGCGGGCCAGCAGCAGCCGCCCGCGCTCGCCGCCCGAAAGCTTGCCGACCGGGGTGCGCGCCTGCTCGGGGGCGAACAGGAAGTCGCCCATGTAGCCGATGACGTGGCGCGGCTGCCCGTTCACCCAGACCTGGTCGCCGCGGCCCTCGGTCAGCGTGTCGGCGAGCGTCGCATTGGGGTCCAGCGCGGCGCGCATCTGGTCCAGCGTCGCCATCCGCAGGTTGGTGCCCAGGCGCACCGTGCCGGCATCGGGTGCCAGCGCGCCCACCAGCATCCGCAGCAGGGTGGTCTTGCCGGCGCCGTTGCGGCCCACCAGCCCGACGCGGTCGCCCTTCAGGATGCGGGTGGCGAAGCCGCGCACCACCGGGGCGCCGCCAAAGGATTTCTCCAGCCCCTCGGCCGCCACCACCAGCGCGCCGGATGGCGCGGCCTCGGCCGCCACCAGCGTGACGTTGCCCTGCGGCCGCACGCGGTCCCGCCGCGCCTGGCGCAGCGCGTGCAATTCGCCGACGCGGCGGATGTTGCGCTTGCGGCGGCCGGAGACGCCGTGGCGCAGCCAGTGCTCCTCGCGCGCGATCTGCCGGCCCAGCTTGTGGGCGGCGGTCTCCTCCTCGGCCAGCACGGTGTCGCGCCATTCCTCGAAACCGGCGAAGCCGCGGTCGAGGCGGCGCGTCACGCCGCGGTCCAGCCACAGCGTCGCGCGGGACAGGGCGCCCAGGAAGCGGCGGTCATGGCTGATGAGGACCAGCGCGCCGCGGAAGGCCGCCAGCTCGCCCTCCAGCCATTCGATGGCCGGGAGGTCGAGGTGGTTGGTCGGCTCGTCCAGCAGCAGGATGTCGGGCTGGGGCGCGAGCGCCCGGGCCAGCGCGGCGCGCCGCGCCTCGCCGCCCGAGAGGCGCGCCGGGTCCTCCTGGCCCGAGAGGCCCAGCGATTCCAGCAGGGTGCGCGCCCGGTGCGGGTCGTCGGCGGGGCCGAGGCCGGCCATGACATAGGCCTCCACGCTGGCGTGGCCGGACAGGTCGGGCTCCTGCGGCAGGTAGCGCATGGTGGTGCCGGGCTGCACGAAGCGGGTGCCGCTCTCGGCCTCCAGCTCGCCGGCGGCGATGCGCAGGAAGGTGGACTTGCCCGAGCCGTTGCGCCCCACCAGCGCCAGCCGCTCGCCCGGCGCCACGGCCAGGGCGGCGCCTTCCAGCAGCGGCTTGCCGCCCAGGGTGAAGCGGATGGCGTCGAGGAGGAGGACAGGGGGCGGGGCCATGCCGGGCGGAGTGCGCGGCGCGCCCCCTTGCGTCAAGGCCGCGCCCACCTTCCCATGCGGGGCATGAGCGACCAGTTCTCCGAGACCACCACGCAATCCTGGCTGTCGCGCCTCGGCGGGGCGCTGGGGGGCGTAATGTTCGGGCTGCTGCTGCTGGCCATCGCCGGCTGGCTGGCCTTCTGGAACGAGGGGCGGGCCATCACCACCGCGAGCTCCCTGAGCGAGGGCGCGGGGCTGGTGGTGAGTGTGGACGCCGCCCGGCCCGACCCGGCGCGCAACGGCGCGCTGGTGCACGTCGCCGCCCCGGTGCGGGTGGCGGAGGTCGCGCGCGACGGGCTGCTGGGCACGGCGCCCCCGCCCGGCACGCTGCGCCTGGTCCGCACGGTCGAGATGTTCCAGTGGCGCGAGGAGGAGCGCAGCGAGACGCGCACCCGCCTGGGCGGCGGCACCGAGACCGTCACCACCTACAGCTACGCGCGCGGCTGGCAGGAAGGCCGGGTGGACAGCAGCCGCTTCCGCCGCCCCGAGGGGCATGAGAACCCGCAGCCGACCCATGCCTCGCGCGCCTTCACCGCGCCCGGGGCGATGCTGGGCGGCTTCCGGCTGACGGCGCAGCAGCTTGAGGCGATCCCGGCCGAGGAAGCCCTGGGCGAACCCCGCTTCATCGGCGCCGACCCCGCCAACCCGCGCATCGGCGACCTGCGGGTGGCCTGGCGCGTGGCGCGGCCGGAAGCGCTGAGCGTGGTGGCGGCGCAGATGGGCGAGGGCTTCGGCCCCTATCCCACGCGGGCCGGCGACCGGCTCTTCCTGCTGGAAACCGGGCAGGTGCCGGCGGCGGCGATGTTCCGCGCCGCCGAGGGGCAGAATGCGGTGCTGACCTGGGCGCTGCGCGCCGGCATGGCGCTGATGGTGTTCATCGGCTTCGCGCTGCTGCTGAACCCGCTGAAGGTGCTGGCGGACGTCATCCCGCCGCTGGGCGCCGTGGTGGGCTTCGGCACCGGCTTCGTGGCGCTGCTGCTGACGCTGCTGGTGGCGCCGGCGCTGGTGGCGCTGGCCTGGCTCGCGGTGCGGCCCGTGCTGGCCGTGGCGCTGCTGGCCGGGGGCGCGCTGGCCGCCTACGCTGCCCTGCGCTGGCGGCGCGCATCGCGGCCGGCGGTGGCATGAAGGGGACGGGGATGTTCGATTTCAGCGGCAGGCGCGTGGTGGTGTGCGGCGGCTCCAAGGGCATCGGGCGCAGCGTGGCGCTGGGCTTCGCCAAGGCCGGGGCGCGGGTGAGCATCTGCGCGCGCGGGGCGGAGGCGCTGGAGCGCACGCGGGCCGAACTGGGCGCGGGCGCCCACGCCATGCCCTGCGACCTGGGCGATGGCGAGGCGGTGCGCCGCTACGTCGCCGCCGCCGAGGCCGCGCTGGGCGGGGTGGACGTGCTGGTGAACAACGCCAGCGGCTTCGGCGCGGCGGATACGGAGGAAGGCTGGGCCGCCAGCCTGAACGTGGACGTGCTGGCCACCTTCCGCGCCACCCGCGCCGCGCTGCCGGCGCTGAAGGCCTCGCGCGGCTGCGTGGTGAACCTGAGCTCCATCTCCGGCTACGGGCCGTCGCTGCGCACGCCGGCCTATGCGGCAGTGAAGGCGCTGCTGATCAACTACACCCAGTCCCAGGCGGCGATGTTCGCGCCCGACGGCATCCGGGTGAACGGCGTGGCGCCGGGCTCCATCGAGTTCCCGGGCGGGTCGTGGGAGGCACGGAAGTCGTCGGACCCCGCGCTCTACAACCGCATCCTGAACAGCATCCCCTTTGGCCGCCTGGGCACGCCGGAGGAGGTGGCCAACGTGGTGCTGTTCCTGTGCTCGCCGCTGGCGTCCTGGGTCACGGGGCACACGGTGGTGGTGGATGGGGGGCAGTTGCTGGGCTGAGCATGTTCAAGCCAAGCGGAATCGCTTGGCGACTCGAACATGCGTGAAGACAACGCTATCGCGTCGCCGCCTCCAGGAAGCGGAGGAGCGCCGCCATCTCCTCCGCATTGCCCACGCGCTGCACCGGCATGCGGGTGCCGGGCGTCACCACGTCCGGCCCGCGGGTGAACAGGTCGCTCACCGTCTCGGCGGTCCAGGTGATGTCGCCGCGCGCCAGCCGCTCGGAATACTGGTAGCCGGGCACGGTGCCCATGCGGCGGCCGAACAGGCGGTGCAGGTGTGGCCCGGCCATCGGGCCGTCATCCGGGCGCAGGGCGTGGCAGGCCTGGCAGGCGCGCCACACCTCGGCGCCCAGCGGGTCCAGCCCCGCCGGCAGCGCCTCGGCCACCGGGACGGCGGCAGGGGCCAGGGGGCGGGCGGTCGCCACGTCCCAGGCGCGCAGCAGCCGGTCCTGGCCGCCGGTCCACAGCACGCGGCCATCGGGGGCGAAGGCGGCGGACCAGACCGGCAGGCCCGGCCCTTCCAGCGTGGCGCGCAGGCGCCCTTCCGGCAGGGCATAAAGCCCCACGCTGCCGCCGATGCTGCCTACCGCCAGCGTGCCGCCATCCGCCGTGGCGGCCAGCGCCACCACCGGGCGCGGGCCGGCGCGCAGCTCCCGCGCCGCCCCGTCGGGCGAAACGAGGTTGACCGTGCCATCCACCCCCGCCGCGGCCAGCGTGCCATCCGGCAGGGCCAGCAAGGCGGTGCGCGGCAGGCCGAACTCGGCCAGCAGCCTGGAGGCGCCATCCGCCTCCCAGCGGCGCAGCGTACCGTCCTGGCCGGTGCTGTGCAGCGCGCCATCGGCCGCGAAGGCCACGGCGTTGACGGTGCCCCCGTGCCCCTCCAGCACCCGCGCCGTGCCGGTGGCCAGGTCCCACAGGCGCACCGTGCCGTCCCAGCCGGCGGAGGCCAGCAGGCCGCCCTGCGCCGCCAGCCCGGCCACGGGCTCGCTGTGGCCTTCCAGCACGCGCTCCGGCGCCTCGCCGCTGGGGCCCCAGATGGCGATGCGTGCATCCTCGCCCGCCGTGGCCAGGCGGCCGTCGGGCAAAGCCAGCACCGCGTTCACCGCGCCCTGGTGCCAGCGCAGCACCCGGCGGGCCTGGCCGGTATGGGGGTCCCAGAAGATCACCGCCTGGTCGAAGCCGCCGGAGGCCAGCAGGCCGCCCGTGACCGCCAGCGCCCGCACCGGCCCGCCATGGCCGCGGAACTCCTGGGCGGCGGCGGGCAGGGCGAGCAGGAGCAGGGCGAGCAGGACGCGGATCATCCCGCCCATCTGCGGGTGCGGCGGCGCTTCGGCAAGATTCGCCGGCGGCACGGGGAAGGTGCTTGCATCGGCATGGCCGTATGGTTACTGTTTCGTCATCACAAAAAACGCGGGAGTAGGGTCCATGACGGCGATGAATGGCCGCGACGACGCGGCGGTGGCGACGCTCATCATCGGCGTGACGCTGGCGGTGGTGGCGACGCTGCTGCCCGTGCTCCAGGTGCCGGGCCAGTCGGGGGTGCTGCGCCTCACCGCCTGGCAGGTGCTGCCCTGGTTCACCAAGGTGAAGCTGCTGGCGCTGGGCCTGCTGCTGGCCGCCGCCTTCCTGCCGCAGCTGGCGAAGTGGCGCCTGCCGATGGCCGCCTTCGCGGTGATCATGGTGTTCGTGCCCTCCGTCTCCGCCTTCATCAGCGCCGTCTATGCCTGGAGCGAGGTGCGGGCCGAGATCGTGCGCCAGACCGGCAACCGCAACCCCTTCGTGCAGCCCGGCATGGCGAACTTCGCCCTGGTGGCGGCGGGCCTGCTGGTTTCCTGGGCGGTGTGGCGGCTGGAGGCGCGCAAGGCGCCCGAGGGCGCGGCGGCCCCGGCCGCGGCATAGCCGCCGCCCGGCAACCCTGGCATGATGCCGGCCTCCATCCGCGGGACCGGCATCCATGACCTTCGACGAGCTGGCGGTGGGCCAGACGGCCTCCTTCGCCAAGACCATCACCGAGGCGGACATCCTGCTGTTCTGCGCCGTCTCGGGCGACACCAACCCGGTGCACATCGACGCCGAGGCCGCCAAGGCCTCCATGTTCGGCGAGCGCATCGCGCATGGGATGCTCTCCGCCTCGCTGATCTCCACCGTGCTGGGCACGCGGCTGCCGGGGCCGGGGACGATCTACCTCTCGCAGACGCTGAAGTTCAAGGCGCCGGTCAGGATCGGCCAGACGGTGACGGCGACGGTGGAGGTCACGGCGCTGGACCCCGCCAAGAAGCGCGCCACCCTCGCCACCCGCTGCACCGTGGAAGGCAAGGCGGTGCTGGAGGGCGAGGCCGGGGTGATGCTGCCTTGAGGCATCCCGTGCCCGCCGCGCGGCACCTGCCGGAGACGCGCCCCCTCGCCTCGAGGCCGACCGCGCACGGCGCGGCCCGCCGCCAAACCAGCCGCGCCACCCGCGCATCCGCGGCGCGGCGCCTGCCGGACGCCCGCCCGCATCCCCCGATGCCGGCCGCGCACGGCGCGGCCCGCCGCCCAACCGACCTCCCCCTCGGCGCACCAGTGGCGCGGCGCAAGCCAAGCGCGCGGAGCGCGCGCCCGGCGCCTGAGGGCACGAAAACACTCATGCGGGCGGCACCGCGCACCCTCGCCACCGGCACGCCCTCCGGGCCGCCCGCATGAGGATCTGCGTCTTCTGCGGCGCCCAGCCGGGGCTGGACCCGGCCCATGCGGCACTCGCCGCCGCCACCGGGCGCGCCATCGCCGCGCGCGGGCTGGGGCTGGTCTATGGCGGCGGCAAGGTGGGGCTGATGGGCATCATCGCCGACGCCGCGCTGGAAGCCGGCGCCGAGGTGATCGGCGTCATCCCCGAGGCGCTGATGGACCGCGAGCTGGGCCATGGCGGCTGCACGGAGCTGCGCGTCGTGCCCTCCATGCATGTCCGCAAGCAGACCATGCTGGACCTGTCGGACGGCTTCATCGTGCTGCCCGGCGGCATCGGCACGCTGGAGGAAAGCGTGGAGGTGCAGTCCTGGGCGCAGCTGGGCATCCACGGCAAGGGGCTGTGCTACCTCGATGGCGGCGACGGCACCTGGGACCCCTTCTTCGCCCTGCTGGAGCGCATGGTGGCGGGCGGCTTCGTGCGCCCGCACCACGCCGGCCTGGCCCTGCGCGCCAGCAGCCCGGAGGAGGCGCTGGACCTGCTGGCCGCCTGGGTGCCGCCGGCGGTGACGCGCTGGATGGAGCCGCGCGAGGCATGATCCACGGCGACTGGCGCGAGGTGCCGGACGCCGCGCGCGGCGGCACCGTGGCGCTGGGCAATTTCGACGGCGTGCACCTGGGCCACGCCGCGGTGCTGCGCGCCGCCCACGCCGCCCGCCCCGAGCTGCCCCTGGCGGCGCTGACCTTCGAACCCCACCCGCGCGAGCATTTCCGCCCGGAGGACCCGCCCTTCCGCCTGACGCTGCTGCCCGCCAAGGCGGCGGCGCTGCGCGCGCTGGGGGTGGCGCATGTCCATGCCCTGCCCTTCGGCGCCGAGCTGGCGGCGATGGGCGCGGAGGAGTTCGTGGAGCAGGTGCTGCACCGGGGCCTGGGCGCGCGGCACCTGGCCTGCGGCGCCGACTTCGCCTTCGGCCACCGCCGCGGCGGCGACGTCGCCTTCCTGCGCGGCGCGGCGGAGGCGCGGGGCATCGGGCTTTCCGTGGTGCCGCACCTGGACGACGCGGAGGGGCCGATCTCCTCCACCCGCATCCGGCGGCTGCTGCAGGATGGCTACCCGGAGCGCGCGGCCCTGCTGCTGGGCCGGCCCTTCGCCATCACCGGCACGGTCAGCCACGGCGACAAGCGCGGGCGCACCATCGGCTTCCCCACGGCGAACATCCCGCTGGGCCGCCACCTGGAGCCGGCGCGCGGCGTCTATGCCGTGCGCGCCACGCTGGCGGATGGCCGCGTGGTGCCCGGCGTGGCGAACCTCGGCCGGCGCCCGACCGCGGGGGGCGACCCCGTTTCCCGGCTGGAGGCGCACCTGTTCGACTTCAGCGGGGACCTCTACGGGCAGGAGGCGAGCGTGGCGCTGGAGCGCTTCCTGCGCGAGGAGCGCAAGTTCGAGAGCTTCGAGGCGCTGAAGGTGCAGATCGCGGTGGATGCGGCGGCGGCGCGCGCCGCGCTGGGGGCGTGACGCATCCCGCGCGCGGCGCTATGGCGGAACCAACCGAGAGGAACGCCCCATGACCGTTGACGTGCAGCCGCTGGACCCGAAGGTGATCGAGGTCCTGTCCGGCATCTCCACCGCCACGCTGACCACGGTGCTGCTGAAGAAGGGGCTGCGCAACGTGTGGATGCGCGGCACCCGCCCGATCCGCGAGGGCCAGCCCCGGCTGGTCGGCCGCGCCTTCACCCTGCGCTTCGTCCCGGCGCGCGAGGACCTGGCGACGCCGGAATCCTGGTCCAACCCCATCAGCACGCGCGCGGCCATCGAGGCGATGCCCGAGGGCGTGATCTGCGTGGCCGACGCCATGGGCGTGACCGATGCGGGCATCTTCGGCGACATCCTCTGCGCCCGGCTGGCCAAGCGGAAGGTGGCGGCGCTGATCACCGACGGCGTGGTGCGCGACCGCGCGGGCGTGCTGGGCACCGGCCTGCCGGTATGGTGCCAGGGCGCGGCCGCCCCGCCCTCCGTCGCCGGGCTGACCTTCGTGAACTGGCAGGAGCCGATCGGCTGCGGCGGCGTCGCGGTGTTCCCGAACGACGTGGTGGTGGTGGATGATGACGGCGCGGTGCTGATCCCCGCCAAGCTGTTGGACGCGGTGATGGCGACGGCGGAGGAGCAGGAGGCGCTGGAATCCTGGATCATGGGCGAGGTGGAGGGCGGCGCTTCCCTGCCCGGCCTCTACCCGCCCAACGCCGAGAACAAGGCGCGCTACGAGAAGAGCCGCGGCCGGTGAGCAAGGGGCTGCGGAAGGGCCTGACGAGCTACGGCGATGCCGGCTTCTCGCTGTTCCTGCGCAAGGCCTTCATCAAGGCCGCCGGCTATGGCGAGGACGCGCTGGAACGCCCGATCATCGCCATCACCGACACGGAAAGCGACTACAACCCCTGCCACGGCAACGCGCCGCAGCTGATCGACGCCATCTCGCGCGGCATCATGCTGGCCGGCGGGCTGCCGATGCGCTTCCCCACCATCTCCATCGGGGAAAGCTTCGCCAACCCGACCTCCATGTACCTCCGCAACCTGATGGCGATGGACACGGAGGAGATGCTGCGCGCCCAGCCGATGGACGCGGCCGTCATCGTCGGCGGCTGCGACAAGACGCTGCCGGCGGCGCTGATGGCCGCGGTGTCCGCCGACGTGCCGGTGGTGACGGTCCCGGTCGGCCCCATGGTGGTGGGCCACCATCGCGGCGAGGTGCTGGGCGCCTGCACCGATTGCCGCCGCCTGTGGGGCCTGCACCGCGCCGGCAGGATGGACGAGGCGGAGGTGGAGGTGGTCTCCGGCCGCCTGGCGCCCTCCGTGGGCACCTGCATGGTGATGGGCACCGCCTCCACCATGGCGATCCTGATCGAGGCGATGGGGCTGTCGCTGCCCAACAGCGCCTGCATCCCCGCGCCCCATGCCGAGCGGCTGCGCTGCGGCGAGGCGAGCGGCAAGGTGGCGGTGGCGCTGGCCACCGGCGGCGGGCCGCGGCCGCGCGCGCTGGTGACGGCCGCTTCCGTGCGCAACGCCATGGTGCTGCTGCAGGCCACCGGCGGCTCGACCAACGGGCTGGTCCACCTGACGGCCATCGCCGGCCGCGCCGGCATCGCGCTGGACCTGAACGAGTTCGACCGCATCGGGCGCGAGGTGCCGGTGCTGGTGGACCTCAAGCCCTCCGGCGAGCACTACATGGAGCACCTGCACCATGCCGGCGGCGTGCCGCGCCTGCTGCGGGAACTGGCGCCGCACCTGGACATGACGGCGCCGACCGTGACCGGCGGCACCCTGCAGGACTACGCCGACGCGGCGGAGGAGGTGCCGGGGCAGACGGTCATCCGCGTCATCAAGCCGGTGGGCGGCATGGCGGTGCTGCGCGGCAACCTCTGCCCCGGCGGCGCGGTCATCAAGCACAGCGCGGCCTCGGCGGCGCTGATGGCGCATGAAGGCCGCGCGGTGGTGTTCACCTCCGTGCGCGACATGACGGAGCGGGTGGACGACCCGGCGCTGGAGGTGTCGGCCGACGACATCCTGGTGCTGCAGAACGCGGGGCCGAAGGGCGCGCCGGGCATGCCGGAGGCGGGCTACCTGCCCATCCCGAAGAAGCTGGCCGCCGCGGGCGTGAAGGACATGGTGCGCATCAGCGACGCGCGGATGTCGGGCACCGCCTTCGGCACCATCGTGCTGCACGTGACGCCGGAATCCGCGGTGGGCGGCCCGCTGGGCCTGGTCCGCACCGGGGACCGCATCCGGCTGGACGTGGCGGCGCGGGAGCTGACGCTGCTGGTGGACGAAGCGGAGCTGGAGGCGCGGCGCGCCGCCTTCACGGGCGCGCCGCCCTTGCCCAGGCGCGGCTATGCCCGGCTGTTCCAGCAGGAGGTGCTGCAAGCCGACGAAGGCTGCGACTTCGCCTTCCTGAAGGGCACGGACGAGGACGGCTAGAGCGCGATCCGCCTTGGTGGAATCATCAAGGCGGTGAACCGTCCCCTCAGCAAAGGCTGAATCATGATCCGCGCTTGCGGACCATGATTCAGACCGCCCAGTTGTCCAGCAGCCGCACGGAGCCCAGGCGCGCGGCGGCGAGCAGCCGGGCGCCGGGCTGCGCGCGGCCCAGCGGCTCCAGCGTCGCGCCGTCCACCAGGGCCAGGTAGTCGGTGCCCATGCCGGCCGCGCGCAGCCGCGCCCCGGCCGCCGCCAGGGCCGGGGCGGCGGGGCGGCCATCGGCCAGCAGCGAAGCGGCCTCGCGCAGCGCCAGGGGCAGGGCGGCGGCGCTGGCGCGCTCCTCCGCCGACAGGAAGCGGTTGCGCGAGGACATGGCCAGCCCGTCCGCCTCGCGCACCGTGGGGTGGCCCACCACCTCCAGCGGCAGGTCCAGGTCCCTCGCCATGCGGCGCACCACCTGCAGCTGCTGCCAGTCCTTCTCGCCGAACACGGCCAGGGCGGGGGCGACCTGGGTGAACAGCTTGCAGCACACGGTGGCGACGCCGCGGAAATGGCCGGGGCGGTGCTCGCCCTCCCACCGCGCCGCCAGGGGCGGCACCTCGACGGCGGTGGCGAAGCCGGGCGGGTACATCGCCGACGGCTCCGGCAGCCAGGCCAGGGCGCAGCCGGCGGCCTCCAGCTGCGCCAGGTCGGCGGCCTCGTCGCGCGGGTAGCGGGCGAGGTCGGCGCCGGCGTCGAACTGCAGCGGGTTGACGAAGATGGAGGCGACCACCGCGTCGGCGCGGCGCCGCGCCTCGCGCACCAGGGCCAGGTGGCCGGGGTGCAGCGCGCCCATGGTGGGCACCAGCGCGACGCGACCGAGCCGCGCGACGGCGGCCCGCAGGGCCGGCACGTCGCGCGCCACGTCCAGGCGGGTCATGGGCGGGCGCGCCGCCGCATCGGCCCGGCGCGCATCAGACCATCAGCTCGACCAGGAAGGGGCCGGGGGCGGCGAAGCCCTGGCGCAGCAGGTCGGCCAGCTGCTCCATGCTGGTGGCCTGCGCGGCCTCCACCCCCAGGGCGTTGGCCATGCCCACCCAGCCGATGTCCGGGTTGCCCAGGTCCAGCATGTCCATGGCGGTGCGCCCGGGATTGGCGCCGACATTCTGGTACTCGCCCAGCAGGATCTGGTACTTGCGGTTGCTGAGGATGACGGTGGTGACCGGCAGCTTCTCCCGCGCCTGGGTCCACAGCGCCTGCACGGTGTACATGGCCGAGCCGTCGGCCTGCAGGTTCAGCACGCGCCGCCCGCCGCCGCCGATGGCCGCGCCGGTGGCCAGCGGCAGGCCGCAGCCGATGGCGCCGCCGGTGATCATCAGCCAGTCATGCGCCGGCGCGGCGTGGGTGCCGGGGAAGAAGCCGCGGCCGTAGCTCACGCTCTCGTCCACCACCACCGTGTGCTCGGGCATCAGGGCGGCCACGGTGCGCGCCAGCCCTTCGGGCGTCGGGGCGCCGCGCGCGGCCTCCGGGCGCGGGCCGGGGTCGGGGATGGCGGCGGCGGCGGCGCCCAGCTCCTCCGCCAGGGCGCGCAGCGCGGCCTCGCTGGCCTGCTCGGGGCGGGACAGCACGGTCAGCGTGGCGCCTTCCGGGTAGTGCCGGGACGGCTTGTCCGGGTAGGCGAAGAAGCCGACCGGCCCGCGGGAGCCGACCAGGATGATGTGCTCCACCTTCGCCAGCCGGGCGATGGCGACGTCGGCCGGGTAGGGCACGCGCTCCACCTGCGGGCGGCCGCGGCCGCGCGCGAAGCGGCCGTTGCTGGTCTCGGCCAGGATGTCGCAGCCGGTGGCGGCGACGATGCGCCAGGCCTGCTCCTGCGCGCCGGGGGTCAGGGCGTCGCTGCCGCCCAGCAGCAGCAGGACGTTGCGCTTCTCCCGCAGCACGCGGGCTGCGTTGCGCACCGCCAGCGGGTCGGCCTGCTGGACCTCGGGCACGGGCAGGGGCTCGGCCACCGCGCCGCCCTCGTCCCAGCAGGTGTCGGAGGGGAGGATGAGGGTGGCCACCTGGCCCGGCGCGGTGCGCGCGGCCTGCACGGCGGCGGCGGCGTCGCGCCCCACCTCGCTGGCCTTGGCGCTGGTGCGCACCCAGGCGGAGACGCCGCGCGCGAAGCCCTCGGTGTCCGCCGTCAGCGGCGCGTCGAAGGGGCGGTGGTAGGTGGCCTGGTCGCCCACGCAGTTGACGATGCCCGAGCGCGCGCGCCGCGCGTTGTGCAGGTTGGCCAGGCCATTGGCCAGGCCGGGGCCGCAATGCAGCAGGGTGGCGGCGGGCTTGCCGGCCATGCGCCAGTAGCCGTCGGCCATGCCGGTGACCACGTTCTCCTGCAGGCCGAGGACGCAGCGCATGCCGGGGATGCGGTCCAGCGCAGCGACGAAGTGCATCTCGCTGGTGCCGGGATTGGCGAAGCAGGTGTCCACGCCTGACTTCAGCAGGGTGTGGACCAGGGATTCGGCACCGTTCACGGGGTTCTCCGGCGGGATATGGACGCGCGCAGAGCCTCCCCCGAAGATGCCGCCGCGTCCAGACGGGGGCCATGGGTGAACAAGGTGATCTTCGGCGGCTTCGTCATGGGCGCGCTGGCGGCGGGGGTGTTCCACCAGGGCACGCTGTTCCTGCTGTTCCACCAGGGCCACCTGTGGCCCGCCCTGCTGGAAGCGGTGGGCCGCCCGCCCTTTCCCGGCTGGGACCTGCTGCGCGACGTGCCGGGCCGGGACGTGCCGCTGCTGGCGGCGCAGGCGGCGGTGGGCGGGCTGTGGGGCATCCTGCTGGCGGCGCTGCTGCGCTGGACCCCCGTGCCGGACCTGCTGGGCGGCGCCCTGCTGGGGGTGGTGGCCGGCGCCGCCGTGCCTTCCGTGCTGGACCAGGGGCCGGAGGTGGCGCGCGCGGCGCTGGCCGGGGCGGGCTTCGGCTGGGGCTGCGCCCTGCTGCTGCGCGTGGTGGAGATCAAGCCGCTGGGCGCGCTGCGGATGCGCCACCAGTGGGCGCCCAGGGACTGACGCCCCCACGCGCCGATTGCGCGGCGCGCCCGCCGCGTGGATGCTGCGGCCGAACCCCCGGAGTCCCCCGCCGATGACCCGCCTCCTGGTGAACCGCCGCGCCGCGCTGGGGCTGGCCGCCGGCCCGCTGCTGCTGGCCGCCCCCGCCCGCCCGCGCGCCCAGGCGCGGCCCGACCGCGTCACCTTCCTCACCGACTGGCGCGCCCAGGCCGAGCACGGCGGCTTCTACCAGGCGCAGGCCGCCGGGCTGTACCGCGCCGCCGGGCTGGAGGTGGAGCTGCGCACCGGCGGGCCGCAGGTGAACCCGGCGCAGCTGCTGGTGGCCGGGCGGGTGGACATGTCCATGGGCTCCGCCCTCGAAAGCTTCAACTTCGTGCGCGAGGGGCTGCCCTTCCTGACGGTGGCCGCCATCTTCCAGAAGGAGGCCCAGGTGCTGCTGGGCCACCCCGGCACCGGGCTGACCGGGTTCGAGGCGCTGCGCGGGCGCACCATCCTGGTCGGCGCCCAGGCGCGCACGACGTGGTGGCCCTTCCTGCGCCGCCGCTACGGCCTGCGCGACGAGCAGGTGCGCCCCTACACCTTCAACCCGCAGCCCTTCCTGGCCGACCGCCTGCTGGTGCAGCAGGGCTACCTGGGCAGCGAGCCCTTCACCCTGCGCCAGGCCGGGGTGGAGCCGGTGGTGCTGATGCTCTCCGACGCGGGGTTCGAGAACTACAACACCACCATCCAGGTCGGCCGCGCCACGCTGGCGAACCGGCGCGAGGTGGTGCAGCGCTTCGTGGACGCCACCCTGCAGGGCTGGGCGCAGTACCTGGACCCGGCGGGCAGCGTGGCCGACGCCCACGCCCTGATCCGCCGCGACAACCCGGAGATGGGCGAGGACCTGCTGGATTTCGGGCGCCGCATGATGACGGAGGCGGGCATCGTGCGCTCGGGCGACGCGCTGGCGCTGGGCATCGGCGCGATGACGGAGGCGCGGTGGCAGCGCTTCCACGCCGCCATGGCCGAGGCGGAGGTGGCGCCGCGCGCCCTGGACTGGCGCGCCGCCTTCGACGCGTCGCTGGTGAACAAGGGAATCGGGCGGGGTTGAGCCTCGCCACCCTGCGCGGCGTCGGCCACGTCTTCCCGGGCGGGGTGCGCGCGCTGGAGGGGGTGACGCTGGAGGTGCGCCGCGGCGAGTTCCTGTGCCTGCTGGGCGCCTCGGGCTGCGGCAAGTCCACCCTGCTGCGGGTGCTGGCCGGGCTGCTGGCGCCGTCGGAGGGGGCGGTGGAATGGCCCGGCGGGCGCCCGCGCATCGGCTTCGTGTTCCAGGAGCCGACGCTGATGCCCTGGGCGCGGGCGCTGGACAACGCCGCCCTGCCGCTGCGCCTGCTGGGGGTGGGCCGCGCCGAGCGGCAGGAGCGCGCTGCCGCCGCCCTGCGCGCCGCCGGGCTGGCAGGGTTCGAGCGCGCCTTCCCGGCGCGGCTGTCGGGCGGGATGCGCATGCGCGTCTCCCTGGCCCGCGCCCTGGTGACGGAGCCGCCGCTACTGCTGATGGACGAGCCCTTCGCCGCGCTGGACGAGATCACCCGCTGGAAGCTGAACGACGACCTGCTGGCCCTGCGCGCGGCGCGCGGCACCACCGTGGCCTTCGTCACCCATTCCACCGCCGAGAGCGCCTACCTGGCCGACCGCGTCGCCGTGCTCTCGCCGCGCCCGGGCCGGCTGCGCGCGGTGCTGGAGCTGCCGCCCGCCGGGCGCGGCCGCCACTTCCGCAGCGAGCCCGCCTACGCCGCGCGGCTGCGCGCCACCGCCGAGGCGCTGGAGGCGGCGTGAGGGCCTGGCTGCTGCCCGCCGCGCTGCTGGCCGCCCTGCTGGCGCTGTGGGAGGGGCTGGTGCGCTTCCACGGCGTGCCGCCCTACGTGCTGCCCGGCCCGCTGGCCATCGGGCGGGCGCTGGTGGCGGATTGGGGGCTGCTGTGGCCCTCGCTGCTGGCGACGCTGCGGCTGGCCGGCCTGGCGCTGGCGCTGGCGGTGGCGGCCGGGGGCGGGCTGGCGCTGCTGCTGGCGCAGTCGCGCGTGCTGGAGCGCGCGGTGCTGCCCCTGGCGGTGGTGCTGCAGGTGACGCCGGTGGTGGCCATCGCGCCGCTGCTGCTGATCTGGTTCGATTCGGTGCTGCCCGCCCTGCTGGCCTGCGCCGCGGTGGTGGCGTTCTTTCCCGTGCTGTCGGGCACCTTGCAGGGCCTGTCCGCCGCCGACCCGCAGCTGGAGGAGCTGTTCCGCCTGCACGGCGCGCGGCGCTGGCAGGCCCTGCTGTGGCTGCGCCTGCCCTCGGCGCTGCCCTTCTTCCTGGGCGGGGTGCGGGTGGCCGGCGGGCTGGCGCTGATCGGCGCCGTGGTGGCGGAGTTCGTGGCCGGGGCGGGGGGCGCGGGCTCCGGCCTCGCGTTCCGCATCCTGGAGGCGGGCTACCAGCTGCGCATCCCGCGCATGTTCGCCGCACTGGCGCTGATCTCGCTGGCCGGGGTCGCCATCCACGGCGCGCTGGGGCTGGCGCAGCGGCTGGCGCTGCGGCGCTGGGCGGGCCGGTAGTTGCGGGAAGGCCGCGCCGCGCCCACCTTGCCCCGCATGAGCGAGAACGACGACGCCCTCATCGCCGGATTCTGGCGCGCCCTGGCCGCCACCGGCTGGCATGGCCTGTCCATGCGCCAGGTGGCCGCGGAGGCCGGGGTGAGCCCCGCCGCGCTGCGCCGCCGCTTCGCCACCCCGCTGGACGTGCTGGTGGCGCACGGCCGCGCGACGGATGCCGCGGTGCTGGAAGGCACGGTGCCCGACCCGCTGGGCACGGCGCGCGACCGCCTGTTCGACGTGCTGATGCGCCGGCTGGACGAGATGCAGCGCCACCGCCCCGGCGTGGTGCGCCTGCTGGACGACCTGCCGCGCGCCCCCCTGGCGGCGCTGGCGCTGGCGCCGCACCTCGCGGCCTCCATGGCCTGGATGCTGGAGGCGGCGGGGCTGGAGGCGAGCGGGCCCAAGGGGCTGGCGCGCATCCAGGGGCTGACGCTGGTGTGGCTGTCCGCCGTGCGCGCCTGGCAGGAGGATGACAGCACCGACCTGTCGGCCACCATGGCCGCGCTGGACAAGGCGCTGGACCGCGCGGAGAAGGCGGCGCGCTGGCTGCGGCTGGACGGGCCGGAGGCGGAGGCGCCGCCGGTGGCCGAGCCCCCGGCGTCCGGGGCGACCGAAGCCGTTTGACCCGCCCCCCGCCCGGCACCTAACCTTTGCCGGCGCATGGTCGCCAAGGGGAATGACAGCATGTCGGGCTTCAACATGGATGAGATGATGAAGGGCTTCGGGCAGATGAGGATGCCCGACATGTCGGCCTTCGCCGAGGCGCAGAAGCGCAACCTGGAGGCGCTGGCCCAGGCCAACCGCGTGGCGCTGGAAGGCGCGCAGGCCATCGCCAAGCGCAACATGGAGATCCTGCAGCAATCCGTGGCCGAGATGACCGAGGTGGCCCAGAAGATGGCCAGCCCCGAGGCCTCGCCCCAGGCCAAGGCCGCCCAGCAGGCGGAGGTGATGAAGGCCGCCTACGAGAAGGCGGTGGCCAACATGAAGGAGATCGCCGACCTCATCCAGAAGTCGAACGGGGAGGCGGTGGGCGTGCTGAACCGCCGCTTCGCCGAGGCGATGGAGGAAGTGAAGGGGATGATGAAGGGCTGAGGCGCCACCTCGACCGCCGCCTCAAGCTTTCCCTGCTTCGCGTCGCCGACGCGCTGGACGCCCACGGCTCGCTGCTCAAGGCGGCCGGGGTGCTGGGGGTGACCCAGCCCGCCCTTTCGCGCTCCCTGCGGGAGCTGGAGGGGGTGGTGGGCGCCCCCCTGTTCGACCGCCACCCGCGCGGCGTGCGGCCCACGCCGGCCGGCGTCGCCGTGATCCGCCTGGCGCGCCGCATCCTGGCCGAGCTGCGCCGGGCCGAGGAGGAGCTGGACGCCCCGGGCGGCGCGCTGCGCGTGGGCGTGCTGCCGGTGGCCGCGGTGGGCGTGCTGCCCGGCGCGCTGTCCCGCCTGCGCGACGCCCAGCCCGCCCTGCGCGTGACACTTCGCGAGGGCCGCACGGAGGAGCTGCTGCCCCTGCTGCTGGCGCGCGAGGTGGACGCGGTGGTCGGCCGCCTCTACGCCCCCGCCGCGCCGGACGGGCTGCTGCGCCTGCCGCTGTGGGAGGAGCCGGTGCGGCTGCTGCTGCGCGCCGGGCACCCGCTGGCGCGCGGCCGGCTGACGGCGGCGCGCATCGCCCGCCACCCGCTGGCCCTGCCCACCCCGACCCAGCGCCTGGGCCAGGAGGTCGCGGCCCTGGCCGAGCGGCTGGGCCTGCCGGCCGGGGCCGCGCTGCGCGCCTCCTCCACCGGGCTGATCCGCGAGCTGCTGCTGGAGGGCGACACGGTGTCCATCATGCCGGCCTCGCTGATGGCGGGGGACCTGCTGCGCGGCGCCCTGCGCGCCCTGGCCCTGCCGCTGGAGGCGCCGCCGCGCCCGGCCGGCGTCATCCTGCCCGCCGGGCCGCCGCCCGGGCCGGCGGTGGCGGCGCTGCTGGCGGCGCTGCGCGCCCAGGCGGCGCTGCTGGCGCCGCACGGGCTGGGCGTCATGCCGGAAGCTGATACCGCGCGCCCGATTTCCGATGGGACGGGGCGCCGCCGCCGCGCCTAGGCTGCGCCCGCCGCCCGGGGGCGGGGGAAGGACGCGCATGGACCAGCCGGAACCCATCATGGACGTCGCCCACCTGGGCCACGTGGAGCTGCTGACGCCGCGCTTCGACGAATCCCTGCGCTTCTTCACCGAGGTGATGGGCATGACCGAGAGCGGGCGCGAGGGCGGCAGCGCCTTCCTGCGCGGCTGGGACGACTACGAAACCTATTCGCTCCAGCTCACCGCCTCTGCCACCTCCGGCCTCGGCCACGCCGCCTTCCGCTGCCGCTCGCCGCAGGCGCTGGAGCGGCGCGTGGCGGCGCTGCGCGCCGACGGCGCGGCGGTGGAGGAGGTGGCGCGTTCCTTCGGCCATGGCCGCGCCTTCCGCTTCCGCGACCCGGACGGGCACCTGTTCGAGCTGTACTACGACACGCAGTGGTACCAGGCGCCGCCGGACCGCAAGCCCTCGCTGAAGAACCAGGCCGAGCGCTACCCGGCCCGCGGCGTGAACGTGCGCCGCCTGGACCACTTCAACTGCCTGGCGGTGGACGTGCGCGCCTGCCGCGGGTTCTTCCAGCGCACCCTGGGCCTGCGCTGCACCGAGCGCATCGAGCTGGACAGCGGCGAGGAGGCGGGCATGTGGCTCACCTCCAACAACAAGAGCTACGACTTCGCCTTCACCAAGGAGGCGCATGGCGTGCCGGGCCGCTTCCATCACCTGACCTTCGCGCTGGACTCGCGCGAGGCCATCCTCCAGGCCGCCGACACCTTCCTGGAAGCCGGCGTGCACATCGAGACGGGGCCGCACAAGCACGCCGTGCAGCAGACCTTCTTCCTCTACGTCTACGAGCCCGGCGGCAACCGCATCGAGGTGGCGCATGCCGGCGCGCGCCTCATCCTCGCGCCCGACTGGAAGACCATCACCTGGACGGAAGCCGAGCGGAAGAAGGGCCAGGCCTGGGGGCTGAAGACCATCGAGAGCTTCCACACCCACGGCACCCCGCCGCTGCCCGAAGGACACCGCTGATGATCATTGACTGCCACGGCCACTACACCACCGCGCCCAGGCAGCACGACCGCTGGCGCGCCGTGCAGACCGGCGGCCCGGACGCCGACCCGCCCTACCCGGCGATCAGCGACGACGAGATCCGCGAGAGCATCGAGGCCAACCAGCTGCGCCTGCTGCGCGAACGCGGCGCCGACCTGACGGTGTTCAGCCCGCGCGCCTCGGCCATGGCGCATCATCTGGGCAGCGAGGCGGTCAGCCAGGCCTGGACGCGCCGCTGCAACGACCTGATCGCCCGCGTGGTGGCGCTGTTCCCGCGCTACTTCGTCGGCGTGTGCCAGCTGCCGCAATCGCCCGGCGTCTCCGTCGCCAACAGCGTGGCGGAGCTGCGCCGCTGCGTGGAGGAGCTGGGCTTCGTCGGCTGCAACCTGAACCCCGATCCCTCGGGCGGGCACTGGACGGCGCCGCCGCTGACCGACCGCGCCTGGTACCCGTTCTACGAGGCGATGGTGGAGCTGGACGTGCCGGCGATGGTGCATGTCAGCGGTTCCTGCAACGCCTGCTTCCACGCCACGGGGGCGCACTACATCAACGCCGACACCACCGCCTTCATGCAATTCCTCGAAGGCGACCTGTTCCGCGACTTCCCGACGCTGCGCTTCATCATCCCGCATGGCGGCGGCGCGGTGCCTTATCACTGGGGGCGCTACCGCGGGCTGGCCGACATGCTGGGCCGCCCGCCGCTGCGCGAGCACGTGATGCGCAACGTCTTCTTCGACACCTGCGTCTACCACCAGCCGGGCATTGACCTGCTGTTCAAGGTGATCGACCTCGACAACATCCTGTTCGGCTCGGAGATGGTGGGCGCGGTGCGCGGAATAGACCCCGAGACGGGCTTCTTCTTCGACGACACCAGGCGCTACGTGGACGCGCTGAACCTGTCCGACGCCGACCGCCACAAGGTGTTCGAGGGCAATGCCCGCCGCGTCTATCCGCGGCTGGACGCCATCCTGAAGGCGCAGGGGCGGTGACGCTTTTCGTCGCCACCAGCCGCACCCCGCCGGACCCGCGCTGGCAGGATGCGGGGCTGGCGAACGTGACGCGCGCCTTCGCGCCGATGGTGCGCGACGGCCGCTACGACGCTTCCGAGATGGCCATCGCCACCTTCCTGATGGCCAAGGCGGCGGGGCGGGCGCTGGTGCTGCTGCCGGTGGTGTTCTCCGCCCGCGCGCAGGAAGGCGCGCTGCTGGTGCGCGCGGATTCGCCGGTACGCGCGCCGGAGGATTTGCGCGGCGCGCGCATCGGCGTGCGCGCCTATTCCCAGACCACGGGGATGTGGCTGCGCGGCACCCTGGCCGAAGCCCATGGCCTGCCGCCCGAGGCGATGCGCTGGATCACCTTCGAGGACGCCCACCTGGACGGCTACCAGGACCCGCCCTGGGCCGAACGCGCCCCGCCGGGCAGCGACATCGCCGCCCTGCTGCGCGACGGCGCGCTGGACGCCGCGATCTTCGGCAGCGAGGTGCCGCCGGGCTTCCGCACCGTCTTCCCCGACCCGGCGGCGGCGGGCCGCGCCTTCGTGGCGCGCCACGGCTTCACGCCGGTGAACCACCTGCTGGTGGCCCGCGCCGAGGTGGCGCGCGAGCGGCCGGACGCGCTGCGCGCCTTCACCGCCGCGCTGCTGCAAGCCGGCTGCGCCTTCGCCCCGCGCGCGGCGCTGGACCCGGTGCTGGCGCTGGCCGGGCGCCTCTGCCACGCGCAGGGCCTCACGCCCCGCGCGCTGTCCCCCGACGACGCCTGGGCCGGCACGCCCGCGGCGCTGCTGCACGACCCGAGGAACCCCCCGCCATGATGAACCGCCGCACCCTGCTGGCCGCGCCGCTGCTGCTGGCCCCCCTGGCCGCCCGCGCGCAGGAGGAATATCCCGCCCGCCCGGTCAACGTGGTGGTCCCCTGGCCGGCGGGCGGGCCGACCGACGCCTTCGCGCGGCTGTTCAGCCAGCGCCTGTCCACCGACCTCGGCCGGCCCTTCGTGGTGGACAACCGCGGCGGCGCCAACGGCACCATCGGCATGGCGCAGGCCGCGCGGCTGCGGCCGGATGGCTACAACCTGGTCATCACGCCCAACAGCACCTACGCGGTGGCGCAGCACCTCTACCCGCTGCAATACGACGCCGAGCGCGCCTTCGTCGGCGTCGGGCTGCTGGTGTCCTCGCCGCTGTTCATCATGGTGCGGGGCAACTCGCCGCACCGCACGCTGGCGCAGTTCACCGAGGCGGCGAAGCGGCCCGGCGCGCGCGTCACCTACGCCAACAGCGGGGTGGGCTCCACCAGCCACCTGGCGATGGAGATGTTCATACAGGGCGCCGGCATCACCATTGAGGAGGTGGGCTATCGCGGCGGCGGTCCGGCCATCCAGGCCATGCTGGCCGGCGAGACGGACATCTTCTGCCTGCCCGCCGCCGCCGCCATGCCGCAGCTGGCGGCCGGGGAGCTGCGGGCGCTGGCCGCCACCACCCTCCAGCGCAGCCGCTACGCGCCCGAGGTGCCGACCATGCAGGAACTCGGCTTCGGCGGCTTCGAGGTAGTGGAGCACGTGGCGATGCTGGCCCCCGCCGGCACGCCCGAAACCATCCTGCGCCGGCTGAACGACGCCTCGGCCACAGCCCTGCGCGCCCCCGACATGGCGCCGCGCCTGGCGGCGATGGCGCTGAGCGTGGAGGCGCGGCCCTTCGCCGAATGGCCGGCCTATTTCCGCGCCGAGGCCGACAAGTGGCGCGACTTCGTGCGGGCGCGCAACATCCGGGTGCAGTGATGCGCATCGCCCTGCTGGGGCTGGGCGAGGTGGGCGGCATCCTGGCGGCCGACCTCGCGGCGCGCGGCTGGCCGGTGGCGCGGGCCTTCGACCCCGCGCGGCCGGACAAGGGCGTGGAGCTGGCGGCCGGCGCGGCCGAGGCGGTGGCGGGCGCGCAGCTCGTCATCTCCGCCGTCACCGCCGCGGCGGCGGAGGGGGCGGCGCGCGACGCCGCGCCGGGGCTGGCGCCGGATGCCTGGTTCCTGGACCTGAATTCCTGCGCGCCGGAAACCAAGCGCGCCATCGCCGCCGTGGTGGAAGGGCGGGGCGCGCGCATGGTGGAGGCGGCGGTGATGGCCCCGGTGCCGCCCCGGCGGCTGCGCACGCCCATGCTGCTGGGCGGGCCGCACGCCGGGGCCTTCCTGCCGGTGGCGGCGGCGCTGGGGCTGGACGCCCAGGTGTTCGCCGGCCCGCTGGGCGGCGCCTCCGCCGTCAAGATGTGCCGCTCGGTGATGGTGAAGGGGCTGGAGGCGCTGTGGGCGGAGAGCCTGCTGGCCGCCCGCCACCACGGCGTCGAGCGCGCGGTGCTGGACAGCCTGGCGGAGCTGCTGCCCGGCGTGGATGCGCCGGAACTGGCGCGCTACATGATCGGCCGCGCCCTGGTGCACGGAAAGCGCCGCGCCGAGGAGATGCGCGAGGCAGCGCGCACCGTGGCCGAGGCCGGGCTGGAGCCGCTGATGGCCGCCGCCACCGCCGGGCGCCAGGACTGGGCCGCCGGGCGCCGCGCCGCCTGGGACGGCGCGGCGCCGCTGGAGGCGCTGCTGGACGCCATCCGCCGGCTGGACTGAGGGCGCGCCGCCGGGCAAGGGTGCGGGATGGGAGGCACCATCTCGCCGCGCGCCGCCGGCATCGCCTGCATGCTGGCGGGCGTCGCCTGCTTCGCGCTGAACGACGCGCTGGGGAAGTGGCTGGTGGGCGGCTTCGCCATCGGCCAGATCCTGCTGGTGCGCTCGGTGGCGGGCATGGCGCTGCTGGCGCCGGCGGCGTGGCGCGCGCCGGGCGCCTTCCGCCGCGCGCCGGCCGGGCGCATGGCGGGGCGCGCCGCGCTGCACGCGGGCGAATCGGCGCTGTTCTTCCTGGCCCTGTCCTTCCTGCCGCTGGCCGAGGTGGTGACCATCTACATGGCGGCGCCCATCTGGGTCACCGCGCTGTCGCCCTGGCTGCTGAGGGAGGCGGTGGGCTGGCGGCGCGGCCTGGCGGTGCTGGCGGGCTTCGCCGGGGTGGTGCTGGCGGCCTGGCCGGGCGGCGGGGCGCTGGGCTGGGGCTCGCTGGTGGCGGTGGCGGGGTCCTTCACCTACGCGCTGTTCGTGATCGCCACCCGGCGGCTGGCCGGCACGCCGGTGGTGGCGCTGCTGGGCTGGCAGGTGGCGGCCACGGCGCTGCTGGGGCTGGGGCTGGTGCTGGCCCAGGGCTGGCGCCCGGCGGGGCTGCTGGAGCTGCTGCCGGTGGCGCTGCTGGGGCTGGGCTCGCTGCTGGGCAACGGCTTCGTCAACAAGGCGCTGGCCCTGGCGCCGGCGGCCGCCGTGGTGCCCTGGCAGTACACCGGCATCCTGTGGGGGGTGGCGCTGGGCTGGCTGGTCTTCGCCGACGTGCCGGGGCCGCGCACCCTGGCCGGCGCAGCCGTGATCGTCGCCGCGGGGCTGTACATCCTGGCGCGCGAGCGCGCGCGTCAGCCGTAGAGGTCGAGCGCGCCGGCCAGCCGGGCGCCGATCCAGCCCAGCGCCGCCTTGTCCTTCTCCTTCGCCGCCTTGCCGGCCGCGGCGGCGTAGTTCAGCACGTTGAACAGGCGCAGCGCGGGGCTGCGCTCGCGCACCTCGGCCGGCGACAGGCCGTAGCCTTCCAGCAGTGCCTCCTTGGCGTCCACGCTCAAATCGTGCAGCGCCAGGGACAGGTCCCACCACGGGGCGGCGTGGGAGGTGCAGAACTCCCAGTCCAGCAGGGCGGTGACGGTGCCCTCCGCATCGGCCAGCACGTTCTTCAGCCGGGGGTCGCCGTGGCTCAGCGCCGGCTCCACCTCCCACTTCGCCACCTCG
Organism: Sabulicella flocculans; assembly: GCF_045449635.1. Classification (NCBI taxonomy): domain Bacteria; kingdom Pseudomonadati; phylum Pseudomonadota; class Alphaproteobacteria; order Acetobacterales; family Acetobacteraceae; genus Sabulicella; species Sabulicella flocculans. Next base: position 29,887 of record NZ_JBJJBR010000018.1, read on the forward strand.
CGCAGGGTGGCGCGCAGGCGGCGGGCCTGCGCCTCCTCCAGCACGCCGTGGCGGCGCAGGGCGGCGATGCGCTCCTCCCCCCGGTATTCGCGCTGGAGGTACTCGGCCCAGCTTTCCCGGCGCGACAGCAGGTTGCCCGACCAGTCGAAGGTCTGGCCGAAGCCGCTGGTGGGCACCGCGTGCACCCGCCGCAGCAGCCCGCCCAAGGAGCGCAGCACCGCCCGGCGCCGGCGGTGGTGCGTCGCCTCCTCGCCGCGCACGGAGCGCGACACCATGAAGGGGATGGGCGCGGCGCCGACCTCCAGCACCTCGGGCACCGGCACGCCCTGCGCGCGCGCGGCGGCCATCGCCCATTGCTCCTTCAGGTAGTCCTTCACCTTGCCCGGCTCGTCGTTCAGGCGGATCACGAAGGTGTCCGTGCCGTGGCGGGCCTGGAACACGTGGTTGCTCAGCCCGCCGCCCAGGGCGCGCAGGCCGCGCGGCGCCCTGCCCAGCAGCTGGCCCAGGATGGCCTGCGCCTGGGCGCGGGCGCGGCGCGCGGCGGCGGCGGTCATGCCCGCGCCAGCCGGTCCAGCACGGTGCCCATGTCGCGCGGCGCCGGCACGCGCAGGGTGGCGTGCACGCCCTTGTGCTCCAGCGCCTGCGGGCCGACCTGCACCGCCAGGCCGCAGCCGGCCAGGAAGCTGTCCATCGGCGTGTCGCCGCAGCCCACGCTGTCCTCCAGCGCGAAGCCCAGTCGGGCAGCCAGCCGCCGCGCGCCGTCCAGCTTGTCCACCCCGCCATGCGTCACGAAGGAGGAGGGGCGGGCGTGCTGGAAGGCCATGCGCCGGTCCTCGGGGATCTCCACCAGCAGGAACACCATGCAGTGGTCGCGCGCGTGCAGCCGGCCTTCCAGCTCCGCCACCTCGCCGGTCCAGACCTCGGAGGCGGAGCGGTACTTGGCGCGGGCGGCGTCGGCGCGGGCGGCGTCGGGGGCCCAGATCTCCTCGCCCGCCGTCCAGTCGCGCGGGTAGGCGAAGACCAGCAGGTCGTCCACGCCGTTGCCGCGCAGGCCGCGGATGCCGGCCAGCACCTCCTCCACCTCGCCGCCGCCCAGGGGCACGGCGTCCAGCTCCTCGAACACCACGCTCTCGCCCGCATGGACCAGGTGGCCGGCGACGGCGCCGTTGAGCGAGACCAGGGGCAGCGGCTCCTCCGTGATCTCGGCCCAGGCGCGGCCGAAGGTGCGGATGACGTTGAGCGGGAAGCGCAGCGTGTTCAGCGCCACCGGCCGCCCCTGCTCGGCCAGGCGCTTCAGGCCCAGCGCCACCGAGGGCTCGACGCGCAGCCGCCCCTCGCGCTCGTCCAGCGCGGTGCCGTCCAGGTCGGTGATGACGGCGCCGGCCTCGCGGAAGCGCGAGGCGCGCAGGAATTCTGCCAGGATGTCGTCCATGCGCGCGCAACGCGCCGGGCTTGGGAAAGGTGTCACGCGCTCCATATTCATCCCCATGGAACCCGCGACCGTCATCCTGCCCCGCGCGCACGACCTGGGCGGCTTCGAGGTGCGCCGCGCCCTGCCGGCCCGGCAGCGCCAGATGGTCGGCCCCTTCATCTTCCTGGACCAGATGGGCCCCGGCGAGTTCCTGTCCGGGCAGGGGCTGGACGTGCGCCCGCACCCGCATATCGGCCTGTCCACCCTGACCTACCTGTACGAGGGGGAGATCCTGCACCGCGACACGCTGGGGGTGCGCCAGCCCATCCGCCCCGGCGAGGTGAACTGGATGACCGCCGGCCGCGGCATCGCCCACAGCGAGCGCACCGACCCCGGCCAGCGCGGCCAGGCCAACCGGCTGTTCGGCATCCAGTCCTGGGTGGCGCTGCCCAGGGACGCGGAGGAAACCGCCCCCGCCTTCTTCCACCACGCCGCGGAGGAGCTGCCCTTCGCCGAGGATGGCGGCATGCGCCTGCGCCTGGTGGCGGGCGAGGGCTGGGGCCTGCGCGCGCCCGTCGCTGTTTCCTCCCCGCTGTTCTACGCCGACGTGGTGCTGGCCCCTGGCGCCGCCGTGCCCCTGCCCGACGGGCACGAGGAGCGCGCCGCCTACGTCTCGACCGGCGAGGTGCGGGTGGCCGACCAGGGTTTCGCGGCCGGGCGGCTGCTGGTGTTCCGCGCGGGCGACCGGCTGTCCCTGCATGCCGGGCCGGCGGGGGCGCGGCTGCTGCTGCTGGGCGGCGCCGCCATGGACGGCCCGCGCTTCCTGTTCTGGAACTTCGTCTCCTCCTCGCGCGAGCGCATCGAGCAGGCCAAGGCCGACTGGAAGGGCGGCCGCTTCGGCACCGTGCCGGGCGACGAGGGCGAGTTCATCCCCCTGCCCGAAGGCCGCGTGAGCCTGCGCGCCGAGGGGCGGCACGTCGCCGAGGGCTCGCCCACCAGCTGAAGGCGCGCCGCCTCAGCGCAGCGGCGAGTCGTAGAGCCAGGCCATGGCCTCGCGCCATTGGCCCTGGGTCTTGGCGCCCATCACGGCGTCGCGCAGCGCGGCGTGGGTGCCGGCGGGGTGGTAGACGTGGTCGCCCACCGCGCGGGATTGCAGCGTCACCCGCGCGGTGCGCAGCAGCCGCGCCGCCTGGTAGCGCGCCAGCGCGCCTTCCGGCGCGTCCGGCGTGGCGGCGAGTTCGCGCGCCAGCACCACCGCGTCCTCCAGCGCCATGCAGGCGCCCTGCGCCAGGTATTGCAGGGTGGGGTGGGCGGCGTCGCCCAGCAGGGCCACGCGGCCGTCCTGCCAGCGCTCCGCCGGCTCGCGGTCGCACAGCACCCAGCGCTTCCATTCGGGGCCGGCGGCGATGATGCCCTGCGCGACCGGGTGGACGTGGGCGAAGGCGTCCAGCACCCGCTGGCGCTCCACCGGCTCGCCCGCCACCGGCTCGCTGGCGTGGTCGTGCGCCGTCACCACCAGGTTGAACAGCTTCCAGCCCGACAGCGGGTAGTGGACGATGTGGCACTTGGGCCCCGCCCACAGGGTGGCGGCGTTCCAGCGCAGCGCCTCGGGCATCATCTCCACCGGGATGACCGAGCGGTAGGTGGTGTGCCCCGACACCCGCGGCGCGCCGTCGGCCAGCATCTGCGCCCGCACGCGCGAGTGCAGGCCGTCCGCCCCCACCAGCAGCGCGCCCTCCGCCGCCGTGCCGTCGGACAGCCGCGCCTGGACGGCGGCGCCGTCCTGCGCGTAGCCCGTCACCCCGGCAGCGGTGCGCAGGGTGACCAGCGGGTGCTCCCGGCAGGCGCGCAGCAGCACGCCGTGCAGCTCGCCGCGGTGCACCACGGCGTAGGGGGCGCCGAAGCGCTCGCGGAACTCCGCGTCCAGCGCGATGGTGGCGATGTCGCGCGCCGTCACGGCGTCCATCAGGCGCAGCGCGTCCACCTGCACCGCCATGGCGCGGGCCTGCGGGCCGACCCCCAGCGCGTCGAAGGCGTGGAAGGCGTTGGGGCCGAGCTGGATGCCCGCGCCGATCTCGCCCAGCTCGCGCGCCTTCTCCAGCACGGTGGCGCGGAAGCCGGCGCGCGCCAGCGCCAGGGCGGCGGCCAGCCCGCCGATGCCGCCGCCGGCCACGAGGATGTCCTTCATGGGGCGGCAGCGGACACGGATTCGCGCCGCAGGTCCAGCACGGCGCGGGTGCCGGGGGCGGCGTCCTCCATCCGCACCTGCCCGCCATGGGCGGCGGCGGCGGCGGCCACCAGCGCCAGCCCCAGCCCGGTGCCGGGGGTGGCGCGCGCCTGGTCCAGCCGGTGGAAGCGGCGCAGCACCGCCGCGCGCTCGCCCTCCGGGATGCCCGGCCCGTCGTCGCTGACGCGCACCACCGGGCCGGGCGCCAGCTCCAGCAGGATGCGCGCGCCGCCGTGGGCGATGGCGTTCTCCAGCAGGTTGGCCAGGGCCTGGCGCAGCAGGGCGGCGTCGCCGGGCAGCGTCACGCCCGGCGCCACCCGCGCCTCCAGCGCCTTGCCGGCCTCCTCGGCCACCGCGCCGAAGGTCTCGGCGGCCTCGTGGCACAGGGAGGACAGGTCCACCGGGCGGAAGCCGGCGGCCAGCGCGCCGGATTCGGCGCGGGCGATGCGCAGCAGGGCGGCGAAGGTGGCCAGCACGCGGTCCAGCTCGGCGATGGCGGCCTCGCGCGCGCCGCCGCCTTCCAGCAGCTGCCGCAGGCGCGACAGCGGGGCGCGCAGCTCGTGCGCGATGTCGTCCGTCACCTGGCGCTGGGCGATGCTCTGCGCCTCAATGCGCGCCAGCAGGGCGTTCACCGTGGCGGTCAGCCGGCCCATCTCGTCCGTGGGCGTGCCCAGGGGCAGGCGGCGCGACAGGTCGCCGTCCATGATGGCGCGGGCGGCCAGGCTGGCCTCGCCCAGGCGGCGCTCCATGCCCGCGGCGGCCAGGAAGCCCAGCGCCAGGGCCAGCAGCGCGGCGATGCCGCCGGCCAGCGGCGGCACCACGGCCAGGGCGGCGGCGGCGCGGTCGGTCGCGCTCAGGTCGGTGGCCAGCACCAGGGTGCCGCCGCCGGGCAGCCGGGCGCCCAGGGCGCGGCGGCGCGGCTGGCCGCCGCCGGCGGGCAGGGTGGCGAAGCCCTGCAGGGCGGGGGGCGCGCCGGGCAGGTGGCCGGCCAGCCGCTGCCCCGTGGGGCCCAGCAGCGCCACCTGCATCGGCCCCCGCCGGCGGGCGTGGCTGTCCACCGCCACCGCCAGCGCGCCCAGGCCCAGCTCCTCGTATTCGCGGGCGAAGGCCTCCGCCTCCCCGGCGATGGTGAGGTCGAGCTGCTGGCGCAGCGCCTGCTCGCCCCGCCAGAACGCCCAGCCGGAGCCGAGCAGCGCCAGCACCAGCATCACCGTGCCCGACAGCGCGGCGGCGCGCAGCGCGAAGGAGGAGCGCCTCACCGCCGCCCCGCCGCCCCGCAGCCGGCGACGTGGCGGCGAGGCGCCATCCTGCCCCCAGGCGCCGGGCCGCCCCTCCGGGGCCTGGCCTGGCGCCGCGCCGCGGCGGCACGGGCCGGCTGGCGGCGGGCCACGCCCTGCGCGGCCTGCTCAGCCCAGGGCATAGCCGGCGCCGCGGACGGTGCGCAGCAGCGGCGGCTCGCCGGGGCCGTCCAGCTTGCGGCGGAGGCGGCTGACATGGACGTCCACCACGTTGGTGGTGGGGTCGAAGGCGTAGTCCCACACCTTCTCCAGCAGCATGGTGCGCGTCAGCACCTGGCCGGGGTGGCGCAGGAAGAATTCCAGCAGCCGCCATTCGGTGGGCAGCAGCTCGATGCGCCGGGCGCCGCGCGTCACCTGGCGGGCCAGCAGGTCCATGCGCACGCCCGCGTGCTCCAGCACCGCGTCGGCGGCGGCGGGGGCGGCGGGGCGGCGGGCCAGGGCGCGCACGCGGGCGCGCAGCTCGGTGAAGGCGAAGGGCTTGGCCAGGTAGTCGTCGGCGCCGGCCTCCAGCCCTTCCACGCGCTTCTCCACCTCGCCCAGCGCGGTGAGCATCAGCACCGGGGTGGCGACCTGGCTGGCGCGCATGGCGCGCACGATGGACAGGCCGTCGGCGCCGGGCAGCATGCGGTCGGTGACGATGACGTCGAAGGATTCGTTCAGCGCCATGAACATGCCGTCGCGGCCCTGGCGCGCCACCTCCACCACGTGCCCGTCCTCGCGCAGGCCCTTGGCCACGTAGTCGGCGGTGGCCTTGTCGTCCTCGATGACGAGGATCCTCACTCCACCACGCCCTTCACCGGCAGCTTCAGGTAGCGCACGCCGTTGCTCTCCGCCTCCGGGAAACGCCCGGCGCGGATGTTCACCTGGATGGAGGGCAGCAGCAAGGCGGGGGGCCTGAGCGTGGCGTCGCGCTCCTGGCGGAAGCGCACGAAGCCGTCCTCGCCCAGCTTCAGGTGCGGGTTGTGCGCCCGCTGCAGCGCCACGGTGGATTGCCAGGCGAACTCGTCGCGGCCCGGGGCCTTGTAGTCGTGGCACATCCACAGCCGCGTGTGGTCCGGCAGCGCCAGCAGCCGCCCGATGGAGCGCCACAGGGCGCGGCAGTCGCCGCCCGGGAAGTCGCAGCGGGCGGTGCCGTAGTCGTGCATGAACAGGGTGTCGCCGACGAAGACGTCGTCCCCGATGCGGTAGGCGATGTCGGCCGGGGTGTGGCCGGGCACGTGCAGCACCTCCACCTCCAGCGCGCCCAGGGGGAAGCGCGCGCCATCCGCCCACAGGTCGTCGAAGTCCTCCGGCCCGGCCTCGGTGTCGAACACCGGGCGGAAGATGCGCTGCACCTCGGTGATGCGCGCGCCGATGCCGATGCGCGCGCCGGTGCGCGCCTTCAGCCACGGCGCGGCGGTGAGGTGGTCGGCGTGGGCGTGCGTCTCCAGGATGCGGGTGACCGTGACGCCTTCGGCGCGCGCGGCGTCGAGGATGGCCTGGGCGGCGGCGGTGCCGGCCTCGCCCGCCGCCTGGTCCCAGTCCAGCACGGGGTCCAGCACGGCGCCCTGCCGGGTATCCGGGCACCACACCAGATAGGACACGGTGTTGGTGCCGGGGTGGAAGAAGGCGCGGATGGCGGCTGGCATGGCGGTGTCCTCCGGGCTTGCATATAAGCAAGTGCTTATCTACATCGCAAGCATGGACATGGTGATGCAGGGCATGGAGGCGAAGGCGGCGGAGGCCGCGCGCGTGCTGCGCCTGCTGGCGAACGAGAACCGCCTGCTGCTGCTGTGCCACCTGGCCGGCGAGGGCGAGGCCAGCGTCAACCGCCTGGCCGCGCTGGTCGGCCTGTCGCAGCCCGCGCTGTCCCAGCACCTGGCCCGGCTGCGGCAGGACGGGCTGGTGGCGGCGCGGCGCGACGCGCAGCAGGTGTTCTACCGCCTGGCCGACCCGCGCGTGGCGGCGCTGCTGGCCGCCATGCGCGCCATCTTCTGCCCCGAGGACGAGACATGACCCCGCACGAGACCGCCGCCGCCCTGCGCGCCGGCACCCCCCTGGTGGACATCCGCGAGGCCGACGAGTTCCGCCGCGCCCACGTGCCCGGCGCGGTGAACCACCCGCTGTCGCGGCTGGACGCCGCCGCCCTGCCGCCCGGCGCGGTGGTGATGTGCCAGTCCGGCGCGCGCTGCGCCCCGCTGGCCGCCGCGCATCCGGTGCTGGAGGGCGGCCTGGCGGCCTGGGAGCGCGCCGGCTTGCCGGTGGCGCGGGATGCCAAGGCGCCGCTGCCCCTGATGCGGCAGGTGCAGGTGGCGGCGGGCGCGCTGGTGCTGGCCGGCGTGCTGGGCGGGGCGCTGGTGGCGCCGGGCTTCTACGCCCTGGCGGGCTTCGTCGGCGCCGGGCTGGTCTTCGCCGGCCTCACCGGCTTCTGCGGCATGGCGCGGGTGCTGGGCGCGATGCCCTGGAACCGTCAGGGCGCCTGAGCCAGCCACGCTGCGCCACGCGCCTCGGCCGGCAGGGGGGTGGCGGGGCTTTCCATGAAGCGCAGCATGTCGGCCGCCACCTCGTTGCGCAGGCGGTCGCGCAGCAGCAGGTGCCAGCCCTCGGGGTACAGGGCCACCCGCGGCGCCCCGGCGTCGCGCAGGGCGCGGCGGGCGATGGCGGCGGGCACCACGGCGTCGCGCGCGCCCACCATCACCAGGGTGGGCGTGGCGCGCGTGGCCAGTTCCGGCAGGGCGGCCACCGCGGCGTCCATCAGCCCCACCATGCCGCCCACCACGTCCACCCGGATCTCGCGCAGGGTCAGCGGGTCGCGCGCGAAGCGCTCAAGCGCGGCGCGGTTGTCGCTGGCGGCGATGCCGCCCACCCCGGCGCTGGCCGCCATGGCCGGCACCACGCGCTGCGCCAGGCCCAGCGGCGCGCGCAGCAGCCCGGACAGGTAGGGCCCGCCCCAGATGGCCGGCGCCGAGAGGATGACCCCCGCCACCCCCGGCGGGTCGGCCAGCAGCGCCACCGCGCCGCCCATGGATTCGCCGAGCACGAAGAAGGGCAGGCCCGGGTGCTGCGCCCGCAGCAGGGCGACGGCGGTGCGCGCGTCCTCCACCATCGCCGCGGTGCCGGGCCAGAAGCCGCGGGTGGCGGTCCAGCCGAAGCCGCGGTGGTCCATGGCGTGCAGCAGCACGCCGCCGGCGGCCAGGATGGGGCCCGCATCCTCCAGGAAGTTGCCGCCGTGGTCGTTCAGCCCGTGCAGCGCCAGCGCCACGAAGCGCGGCGGCCCCGGCGGCTGCCAGCGGCGCAGCGGCAGGCGCATGCCGTCGGGCATCACCAGCGCCGCCACCGGGTCCGGCCCGGCGGGGCGGGGCAGGGGGGGCTGGGTGCCGAAGGCCCAGCCCAGGCGCGGCGCGGCGCGCGGCAGCGGGGCGCTCCAGCCGGGCTCCACGCGCGCCGGGCCCACCGGCGGCCCGGCGCCGCGGGTGACGGGGGTGCAGGCGGGCAGCAGGGCGAGGCAGAGCAGGGCGGCGCGGCGGGTCACGCCCCCCAGCATAGGGGCGCGGGGTCGCCCGTCGAACCCCGCCGCGCTATGGTCGGGCGCGACGCAACGCCCCGACGGATGTTCCCCACCCATGCGCGACAAGACCACCGGCTACTCCCCCCGCCCCGTGCCCGGCGTGACGCCGGCCGAGCGCATCATGGTCACCACGCGCACCCCGATGTGCGACGGCGGCTCGGTGGCGCTGGGCCACCCCAAGGTGGCGCTGCGCATCGAGGGCGACAGCGTCACCTGCCCCTACTGCTCGCGCACCTTCGTGCTGGCCGAGGGCGCGGGGCATGACGACCATCACTGAGGCCGGCACCACGGAGGCGGAGCAGCCGCACCTCGTCCTGGTGGACGGGTCGGGCTACATCTTCCGCGCCTACCACGCCCTGCCGCCGGTGACGCGGCCGGACGGCACGCAGGTCAACGCCGTCTTCGGCTTCTCCCAGATGCTGGAGCGCTTCCTGCGCGAGCACACGGCCAGCCACCTGGCCGTGGTGTTCGACGCCGCCCGCAAGACCTTCCGCAGCGAGATCTACCCGCAATACAAGGCCCACCGCCCGGAGCCCGACCCGGAGCTGGTGCCGCAATTCGCCCTGATCCGCGAGGCGACCGAGGCCTTCGGCGTGGCGCAGGTGGAGCAGCCGGGCTTCGAGGCCGACGACCTGATCGCCGCCTATGCGCGGGCGTTCACCGCCCAGGGCGGGCGCGTCACCATCGTGAGCAGCGACAAGGACCTGATGCAGCTCATCCGCCCCGGCGTGGTGATGCAGGACCCCATCAAGCGCGCCGAGATCGGCGAGGCGCAGGTGAGGGAGAAGTTCGGCGTGGCGCCCGCCATGGTGGCCCAGGTGCAGGCCCTGGCCGGCGACGCGACGGACAACGTGCCCGGCGTGCCCGGCATCGGCGTCAAGACCGCCGCCCAGCTGCTGGCCGAGTATGGCGACCTGGAGACGCTGCTGAGCCGCGCGGCGGAGATCAAGCAGCCCAAGCGGCGCGAAACCCTGCTGGCCCATGCGGAGAACGCCCGCATCTCGCTGAAGCTGGTGACGCTGGACGAGCACGCGCCGCTGCCCCAGCCGGTCGAGGCGCTGGCGACCCGCGCGCCGGAGCCGGCGCGGCTGCGCGCCTTCCTGGAGGAGAACAACTTCCGCTCCATCCTCGGCCGCACCGGGCTGGGGGCGGCCGCCGAGGGCAAGCAGGATTTCCGCCGCAGCGCCGCCCCGGCCGCGGCACCCGCGCCCGCCGCGGTGGACGTGACGGCGCTGTCCTTCGGCCCCTACCGCGCCATCCAGGACCTCGACGCGCTGAACCAGCTGCTGCTGCGCGCGCGCGAGACCGGCGTGCTGGCGCTGGACACCGAGACGGACAGCCTGGACGCGCTGCACGCCCGCGTGATCGGCATCTGCCTCGCCGTCGCACCGGGCGAGGCCGCCTACGTGCCGCTGCGCCACGGGCCCGGCCCCGCGGACCCGCGCGCGGCGGCGCAGGGCAGCCTGGGCGGCCTGGGCGGCGAGCCCGCCGCCCCGCCGGGCGAGGCCGCGCCCGAGGCGCCGCGCCAGATTGCCTTCGACGACGCCGCGGCCGCGCTGCGCCCGGTGCTGGAGGACCCCACGGTCCTCAAGCTGCTGCTGAACGCCAAGTACGACCTGGAGGTGCTGGCCCAGGCGCAGAACGGCGCGCTGCGCGTGGCCCCCTTCGACGACGTGATGCTGGTGTCCTACGCGCTGGATGCCGGGCGCCACGGGCATGGCATGGACGAGCTGGCGCAGCTGCACCTGGGCCATGCCTGCCTGTCCTACAACGAGGTGACGGGCACCGGGCGCGCGCGCATCCCCTTCGCGCAGGTGCCGCTGGACAAGGCGGTGGCCTACGCCGCCGAGGACGCCGACGTCACGCTGCGCCTGTGGCAGCTGCTGAAGCCCCGCCTGCTGCCGGAGAAGGCGCTGGCCACCTACGAGCAGGTGGAGCGCCGCATGGTGCCGGTGCTGATGGCGATGGAGCAGCGCGGCATCCGGCTGGACCGCGCCGAGCTGGAGCGCATCGGCGCCGATTTCAGCGAGCGCCTGGTGGTGCTGGAGGCGCGCTGCCACGAGCTGGCCGGGCGGCCCTTCGCCATCGGCTCGCCCAAGCAGCTGGGCGAGATCCTGTTCGAGGAGATGGGGCTGAAGGGCGGCCGCAAGTCCAAGGCGACGGGGGCCTATTCCACCGACGCCGCGGTGCTGGAGGACCTGGCCGCCCAGGGCCACGCCCTGCCGCGCGCCGTGCTGGAATGGCGCCAGCTGGCCAAGCTGAAATCCACCTACGTGGAGGGACTGACGGCGCAGATCGCCGCCGATGGCCGCGTGCACACCGACTTCTCCATGGCCATCACCAGCACCGGGCGGCTGAGCAGCACCGAGCCCAACCTGCAGAACATCCCCATCCGCACGGAGGAGGGCGCGCGGCTGCGGCGCGCCTTCATCGCCGAGGACGGGCACGTGCTGATGGCCGCCGACTATTCCCAGATCGAGTTGCGGCTGCTGGCGCACCTGGCCGAGGTGCCCTCGCTGGTCGAGGCGTTCCAGGCGGGGCAGGACATCCATGCCCGCACGGCGGCCGACATCTTCGGCCTGCCGCTGGAAGCGGTGGACAAGGAGGCCCGCCGCCGCGCCAAGACGCTGAACTTCGGCATCATCTACGGCATGAGCGCCTTCGGGCTGGCCGGGCGGCTGGGCATCCCGACCGGCGAGGCCAAGGGCGTCATCGACGCCTATTTCGCCCGCTATCCCGGCATCCTGGCGGCGATGGAGCGCATCAAGGAGGAGGCGCGGGCCAGCAAGCACGTGCTCTCGCCCTTCGGGCGGCGGCTGTGGATCCGCAACATCGACGACCGCAACCCCGCCTTCCGCGCCGGCGCCGAGCGCCAGGCGATCAACGCCCCCTTCCAGGGCGGCGCGGCGGAGGTCATCAAGCGCGCCATGGTGCGCGTGCCCCGCGCCCTGGACGAGGCCGGGCTGGGCGCGCGCCTGCTGCTGCAGGTGCATGACGAGCTGGTGCTGGAGGTACCGGAGCGGGAGGTGGAGCCCACCGCCGCCCTGCTGAAGGGCGTGATGGAGGGGGTGGCGGCGCTGCGCGTGCCCCTGCTGGTGGAGATCGGCCACGGCCGCACCTGGGCGGAGGCGCATTGAGGTGAGCTTCGCGCGGGAGGAGCGGCGGATCCTGGGCAGCGTGTCGGGGGCGCATTTCGTCTCGCACGTGCACATCCTGGCGCTGCCACCGCTGTTCCCGCTGCTGCGCGATTCCTTCGGGGTGGGCTTCGTCGAGCTGGGGCTGGTGCTGACGCTGTTCAACGTGGTCAGCGCGCTGACCCAGGCGCCCATGGGCTTCTGGGTGGACCGCTTCGGGCCGCGCCGGGCGCTGGTGGGCGGGCTGCTGCTGGGCGGGCTGGCCTTCGTGCTGGCCGGGCTGATGGGCAGCTACGCCGGGCTGCTGCTGGCCGCGGTGCTGGCCGGGCTGGCCAACGCCGTCTACCACCCCGCCGACTACGCCATCCTGGGCGCCGCGGTGGCGGAGAAGCACGTGGGGCGCGCCTTCTCGCTGCACACCTTCGCCGGCTACCTCGGCTCCGCCGTCGCGCCGGCCTTCATGCTGGGGGCTGCGTGGCTGTTCGGCGCGGCGGGGGCGCTGGTGGCGGTGGGGCTGCTGGGGCCGCTGGCCGCCCTGCCCCTGCTGCGCGAGGCCGCGGGCGAGCGCATGGGCCCGCCCCGCGCCGCCGCCGCCGCCGGGGCGCCGCGCATCCTGTCGCCCACCGTGCTGCTGATGACCGGCTTCTTCGTGATGATCGCCCTCAGCTCCGGCGCCGTCGGCTCCTTCGCCGTCTCGGCCTGGGAGCAGGGGCAGGGGCTGTCGCTGGTGCACGGCAACATGGCGCTGACCGCCTGGCTGGCGATGAGCGCGGCCGGGGTGCTGGCCGGCGGCTGGGTGGCCGACCGCACGCGCCGGCACGGGCTGGTGGCGGCCGGCGGCTTCGCGGCGGCCGGGGCGCTGATCCTGCTGGGCGGGCTGGTGCCGATGGGGGTGGCGCCGCTGGTGGCGGTGATGGGCGCCTCGGGCTTCCTGTCCGGTCTCATCATGCCCTCGCGCGACATGCTGGTGCGCGCCGCCGCCCCGCCGGGCCAGGCCGGGGCGGTGTTCGGGGTGGTGAGCACCGGCTTCAACATCGGCGGCGTGGTGGGCCCGCCCATCTGGGGCTGGATGCTGGACCACGGGCAGCCGCAGGGGGTGTTCGCCGGCGCGGCGGGCTTCATGGGGCTGGCGGTGGCGATGGCGCTGTGGGGCGAGCGGCGGCGCGCCGTGCGGGTGGCGGCCGCGGCGGAGTAGCCTGCGTCAGGCCGCGTGGGCGCGCAGATCCTCCAGCGCGCAGTGGCGCAGGGCGGCCATGTTGGTCGCGTCCAGCACCACGCGCGGGGCGCAGCCGGCTTGGCGCGCCTGCTCCCAGCGCATCGCGCACAGGCACCAGCGGTCGCCGGGGTGCAGCCCGGGGAAGGGGTAGGCGGGGCGCGGCGTCGAGAGGTCGTTGCCCGCGGCGCGCGAGAAGGCCAGGAACTCCGCCGTCATCACCGCGCAGACGGTGTGCGAGCCGTGGTCCTGCGCGTCGGTGCGGCAGCAGCCGTCGCGGTGCCAGCCGGTGAGGGGGTCGTGCGAGCAATCGGCCAGCGGCCCGCCCAGCACGTTGCGCGGCGAGGGCCCGCCGCCGAAGGAGGCGCCGTCGGGCATCTCAGCGCGGCATGCAGGCCAGGGCGCCGCCGGGGCGCTGTTCGGCCTCCAGCACGGCGCGGGCCTCGGCGAGGCGGGCGAGGCGCTGGGGCTGCGGTTCCTCGCGCCCGCAGGAATCCGGGCGGATGGGGCTGGCGGTGTCGGTGCGCCACTGGCGGCGCAGGGCGGCGCGGGCGCGGGCGAAGTCGGTGCGCACGGCGTCGTTCGGCCAGTCGGGCGCGATGCGGGCGAGGATGGCGAGCACCTGTTCCTCCAGCGCGGCGGCCTGGGCCATCACCTGCGGCTCGCGCAGGCCGCAGGCTTCGCGCAGCGTCTGCGACTCGACGGCGCGCAGGCCCATGTCGCGCAGGGCGGCGCGGGCGTTGCGGCAGTCGGGCGGGGCGGGCGCCTGGGCGAAAGCAGGCGCAGCGATGACCGGAAGCGCAACCAGCGCTCCCAAGGCAAGCAAAGCGACGCCCCCCGAGCATGCGGCCGCACGGCGGACGCCGCCACCCTTCAGGGTGGCGAAGCCAAGGCGGGCGGATGCCCGCCGCCCGGCGTAGCAGCGGCCTTCGGCCGCTGCGGTGAGGGCACAAAAAAGGGCGATCAAGGCGGCCGCTTAGGCGGCCGCCTTGATCGCGACGGCCTTCACGTCCTCGCCCACCGCGCCGGCGAAGGTCTCGAAGTTCTGCTCGAAGCGGGCCACCAGCTCGCGCGCGGTGCGGTCATAGGCGGCCTTGTCGGCCCAGGCGTCGCGCGGGTTCAGCACCTCGGCCGGGATGCCGGGCACCGACTTGGGGATCATCAGGCCGAAGAACGGGTCCTGCACGAACTCCACCTGCGCCAGCGAGCCGTCGAGCGCCGCGCGCAGCAGGGCGCGGGTGTGCTTGATGGACATGCGGCTGCCGGTGCCGTAGGCGCCGCCGGTCCAGCCGGTGTTCACCAGCCAGCAATCGGCGCCGTCGCGCGCGATGCGCTCGGCCAGCATCTGGCCGTACACCTCGGGGTGGCGCGGCAGGAAGGGGGCGCCGAAGCAGGTGGAGAAGGTGGCCTGCGGCTCCTTGCCCAGCCCCTTCTCCGTGCCGGCCACGCGCGCGGTGTAGCCGCTGAGGAAGTGGTACATCGCCTGGGCGGGCGACAGCTTGGCGATGGGCGGCAGCACGCCGAAGGCGTCGGCGGTCAGCATCACCACGTTGCGCGGCAGCCCGGCCACGCCGCCCGCCACCGTGTTCGGGATGAACTCGATGGGGTAGCAGGAGCGCGTGTTCTCCGTGTGCCGGTTGTCGTCCAGGTCCAGCGCGCCGCGCTCGTCGGCCACCACGTTCTCCAGCACGGCGCCGAAGCGGTGGGAGGCGTCCCAGATCTGCGGCTCGGCCTCCTTGGACAGCTTGATGACCTTGGCGTAGCAGCCGCCCTCGAAGTTGAACACGCCGGTGTCGCTCCAGCCATGCTCGTCATCGCCGATCAGCGCGCGCTCGGGGTCGCTGCTCAGGGTGGTCTTGCCGGTGCCGGAGAGGCCGAAGAACAGCGCCGTGTCGCCCGCCTTGCCCACATTGGCCGAGCAATGCATCGGCAGCACGCCGCGCGCCGGCAGCAGCCAGTTCATCACGGTGAAGATGCTCTTCTTGATCTCGCCGGCATAGGAGGTGCCGGCGATCAGGATGGTGCGCGCGGCGAAGCTCAGCGCGATGCAGGTGGAGGTGCGGCAGCCATCGGCGGCCGGGTCGGCTTCGTATTCCGGGGCGTGCAGGATGGTGAAGTCGGGGGTGAAGCCCTCCAGCTCGTCCGCCGGCGGGCGGATGAACATGTTGCGGGCGAACATGGCGTGCCAGGCGTTGGTGGTGACCAGCCGCACGCGGATGCGGTGCGCCGGGTCGGCCCCGGCATACAGGTCCTGGGTGAACAGCACGGGGCGGGCGGCCAGCCAGCCGCGCACCTTGCCGGCCAGCCCGGCGAACTTCGCCGGGTCCATCTTCTGGTTGACCTTGCCCCACCAGACCTCGGCCGTCACCTCGGGGTCGTCCACCACGAACTTGTCCTGCACGGAGCGCCCGGTGTGCTGGCCGGTGAGCGCGATGAAGGCACCGTCGGCGGAAAGCCGCCCCTCGTTGCGGGAAAGCGCGTGCTGCACCAGCGCCGGCGCGGACAGGTTGGCGTGGACCGTGGCGGCAGCGGCGACGCCGGTTCCGGCGAGGGCGGGTGCGGTCATGCGAGAATCCCAGTGTTGCGTTCGCCCGGCGGCGCGCGAGGCCCCGGCGGCGCTCGCAATCCGACACGGTTGCGGCGGAAATACGGCGCGCCCGCGCGGGTGGTCAACCGCGTGGGGACGCAGGTGCAGCACGCGTCCATGACGCCGCAGGGAGTCGGCGGGGTTTACACCTCGGGGGCGAAAGAGCGGCCCGCATCGCTCCCACATTGAGCAAGGCCCTGGAAAAGCAGAAATCCAGAGATCATCCAATTTCTGGCACGATGATTGCTTTTCTGGGCGGGCGGCCCATTTGCTCCGGGCTGCATGACTTGGCAAGGAACCGCAAGATGAAGGCGCCCTGGAAGACCCTCACCCTCGCGGCCGCCGCCGTCGCCGCCCTGTCCGCCGCGCCCCGCCCGGCGGAGGCCGCCCTGGTCCTGCTCGGCCAGGGCGAGATCGGCGGCACCGGGCTGGGCACGGTGAACACCGTGCTGACCCTGCAGCGCAGGGGCGGCGCCACCACGGAAACCGGCTCCGTCTCCTGGAACGGCACCGCGGACGTCCGCACCGGCGACGCGCAGACCGGCGCCTCGCAGACCCAGACCCGCACCCTGGGCGCCATCGGCGCCGACGAGGCGAATGAGCTGCGCATCGTCTTCAACGCCTCCGAGCCGGCGGGCGGCTCCATCAACCTCAACTCGCTGGTGCTGACGCTCTACGGCAGCAACGGCACGTCGCTGTTCACGCAGTCGCTGGCGGCGGGCATCACCTTCACCAACACCAACACCGGCACGGGCAATTCCGGCTTCATCTTCGGGCTGGACGCCGCCGGCATCGCCGCCGCCGGCACCGCCTTCAGCGACCCGCTGACCCGCATCGGCCTCAGCGCCTCGCTGTCCGACGCGCAGGGCGGGCAGGAAACCTTCTACGCCATCGCCATCCCCAACCCGGTGGTGCCGCCGCCGCCGCCGCCGGTGGGCGTGCCGGTGCCGGGCGCGATGGCGCTGTTCGGGCTGGGGCTGCTGGGCCTCACCGGCCTGCGCCGCCGCGGCTGAGCCGCGCTTCGCGGGCGGCGCGCACCAGCGCCGCCCGCACCGCGTCCGGGCTGCGGGCCGGGGCGGCGAAGGGCAGGCGCAGCACCGCTTCCCCCAGCAGCAGGTCGCAGCCCTCCGGGTCCACCGCGGACAGGCGCCAGGGGCCGTCGGCGCCGCCCAGCGCGGCGGCGATGGCGCGCACGGCGTCCGCGTGGTCCTGGTTCACATGGGCCAGGATGCCGGCCTCGGCGGCCGCCACCGCCTCGTGGCCCGGGGCCAGCGCCTCGGCGCGCAGGCGGGTGGCGCGGGCGAAGCCGCCCACCAGCAGGGCGGCGCCCGGGCGGACCCGCCACAGGGCGAAGTCGCTGAAATCGGCGTAGAGGGCGGCGTAGGGGTGGCGGGCCAGCCAGCGCGCCTTCAGCGCCGCGTCCTCGATGCGCTCCGCCACGCCGGTGAGGGTGACGCGCGGCGCGGTCTGCGGGTTCGCCGTTTCCGCCTCGCCGGTGAACAGCAGGGCGCAGCGCCCCTCGCGCCCCAGCTGCCGGGTGTGCTCGCTGAGCGTGGAAAGCCAGAGCAGCACCGACAGGTCCGGCGCGGTGGCGGGCGTCACCAGCGCGGCGAAGGGCTGGCCGTCGGCCTGGGTGGCGAGGGTGGCGCTGCGGGCGGCGCGGATGAGCTGGCGGGCCTGGAAGGCGGTGTCCTCGGTCATGCGGGAAGGGTGGCGCGGCGCGGCGGCGGGTCAAGCGTTGACCGCCCGGCGCGGGGCGGCGCAGGGTGGACCCATGCCCCGCCATGCGCCCATCCCGCTCCTCCTCGCGCTGCTGGCGGCCTGCGCGTCGCCCCCGCCGCCGGCCGAGCCCTTCCCGGCCGCCATCGGCCCGGTGCCGCTGCATGGCGGCGGCGAGGGGCGCATCGAGCCGCTGCGCGACGGCGTCTTCGTGCTGGTGGGCGCGCCGGAGGGCGCGGTGCCGGTGTCCGGGCTGCGCGGCCTGCAGGATGCGCGGCTGGTGGCGACCACCCGCCTGGGCGAGGAGGGGCTGGCGCTGCTGGCCGGCAGCGTGCCCGGCTGCGCGCTGCGCCACGTGCTGGTGGCGGTGCGCGCCGAGGCCGTGCGCTCCTTCCCCCTGCCGGATTGCGCGCGCACCTACGCGCTGGCTCCCGCCTCCGACGGGCGCGCGGTGGCGGTGCACGAGGCCGGCAGCCTGCTGCCCGTGGTGTTCGTCTACCGCGACGGCCAGGTGATGGGCCCGGTGGTGGCGCGGCCCCGCCAGCCGTGACGCGCCGGGGCGGTCAAGGGCCGGGACCTGGCCCGCGACGCGCCATCGGGGTCTGAGGCGTCGCGCCGCCCATCAGCGCCAGCCCTTCCGCGACCGAGGTGAACTCGCCCCCCGCGGCCACGCGCGCGGCGCCGAAGCGCGCCTCGAACAGGCGGCGGATGGCGGGCACCAGGGAGGTGCCGCCGGTGAGGAAGACGCGGTCCACCGCCGGGCTGCCGGCGTCTCGCAGGGCGGCGTCCACCGCCTCGCCGATGCGGCGCAGCTCGGGCGCGATCCAGGATTCGAACTGCGCCCGCGTCACCTCGGCCTGCAGCCGCGTGCCCTCATGCGCGAAGTCGATGGTGGTGGCCTCGGCGCGGGACAGCGCGGCCTTGGCGCCGGCGACGGCCTGGTACAGCGCGTAGCCCGCTTCGTCCTCGATCAGGCGCAGCAGGGCGCGCAGGCGCTCCGGGTGCTCGGCGGTGCGCGTCACCGCCTCGATGTCGCGCAGGGTGCGGGGGGCGCGCATCAGCGACAGCAGGTGCCAGCGCGCGAAGGACAGGTACCAGCCCGCGGGCACCGGCATCGGCTGGCCCATCACCTCGTAGGTGGTGCCCTTGCCCAGCAGGGGCGACAGGGCGTGGTCGATGATGCGGAAATCCAGCGCGTCGCCGGCCAGCCCCAGCCCGGCATGGCCCAGCGCGCGCACCTCGGCGCCGTCGAAGCGCAGCACGGAGAAGTCGGAGGTGCCGCCGCCGAAATCCGCCACCAGCACCGTCGCCGGCCCGTGCAGCGTGGCGGCGAAGCGCTGGCCGGCAGCGGCGGGCTCCAGCGCCAGCCTCACGTCGTCCAGCCCGGCCTGGGCGCAGGCGGCGCGCAGCCGGCGCTCGGCCAGCTCGTGGTCGGCGCGCTCGCCCACGAAGCGCACCGGGCGGCCGACGGTGACGCGCGCGCCCGCCAGCGCCTCGCGGTGCGGGGCCAGCACCTCGCGCAGGAACAGCGCCACCAGCCCTTCCAGCGTCCAGGCGCGGCCGGCGATGCGCGTCTCGGTGAAGGAGCGCTGGCCGAGGTAGCTCTTCATGGACATGATGAGGCGCGCGGCCAGCGGGTCCTCCAGGTAGCGCGCGATGGCGGCGGCGCCCGCGGCGGGCGGGTGCCCGTGCGCGAAGCAGAGCACGGAGCGCGCAGGGTCCGTCGCGCCGCCGCGCAGGGCGATGACGGTGTTGGTGGTGCCGAAGTCGATGCCGACCGAGGGTGCGTTGGCGCGCATGGGGCGCGGGTTGAAGCCCGGCCCGGCGCGCGCGTCAAATCGCCGCCACGCGCGCCCAGGTTCCGCTGCGGGCGGATTCGTGGATGGCCTCGATGGCCAGCAGGTCGCGCAGGCCTTCCTCGCCCGGGGTGCGGGGCGCGGTGCCGTCCAGCACGCAGCCGGCCATGTGGTCCATCATCGCGGCGAACTGGTTGCGCAGCGGCAGCAGCACCTCCGTCTCCGTCTCGCCCTCGGGCGCGATCCACATGCGGCGCAGGTCGTAATCGGTGGCGGGGTCCATGCGCAGCGTCGCCTTCTCGCCCAGCACGGACAGGCGCTTGGTCTCGCGGTAGGAGTAGGAGGTGCTGCCCTGCGTCAGCAGGCCGGACGCCATGCGGAACTGCCAGGTGACGCGGTCCTCCACCTCGGGGAAGCGGGGGTCGGTGGTCATGGTGGCCAGCGCCTCGGCGGGTTCCTCGCCGGAGAGGTAGCGCATGGCGTTGACGGCGTAGATGCCGACATCGTGCAGCGACCCGCCGCCGGCAATGGCCTTGCGGATGCGCCATTCGTCGGCCGGTTCCTCCGGCTTCACCGGGCGGCCGTGGTCGGAGGTGATGAGGCGCAGCGGGCCGAGTTCGCCCTCCCGGACGCGGCGGATGGCCTCGCGGTTGAAGCCTTCGTATTGCGCGCGGTAGGCGGTCATCAGCAGGCGGCCGGCGGCGCGCGCGGCGGCGATCATGGCGCGGGCGTCGGCGCTGGTGGTGGCCAGCGGCTTCTCGCACAGCACGTGCTTGCCGGCGGCCAGCGCGCGCTCGGTGAAGGGGCGGTGGAAGATGTTGGGCAGGATGACGTAGACCACCTGCACCTCGGGGTTGCGCGCCACCTCCTCGAAGGAGTCATAGGAATAGGTGGCGGGGGCGCCGTGCTGGGCGGCGACTCGCCGCGCCTTCCCGGCGTCGCCGCTGACCACGGCGGCGAGGCGCGCCTTCCGGCAGGCGCCGAAGGCCGGCAGGATCTGGTTCAGCGCGAACTTGCCCAGCCCGACCACGGCGAAGCCGACGCGGCGTTCCGGCGGCAGGAAGGGCTCGGCCTCCAGCTTGGGCATCGGGCGGCCAACCAGCGCGGGGGCGGCCGGCTGGGCGGCGGCCGCGCCGGCGGCGAGGACGGGGGCGGCGGCGAGCAGGGTGCGGCGATCCATCCGCCCCCAACGCCTCAGTCGGGCGTGGGCTTCCCGCGCAGCGCCTTGGTGGTGCCGCGCTTGGTCTTGCTGTCCATGCGGCGGGTCTGGCTGCCGCGGGTGGGCTTGGTGGGGCGGCGCTTGGGCGGGGGCGGCTTGTGCGCCTCCTCCAGCATCGCCACCAGCCGGGCCATCGCTTCCTCGCGGTTGCGCTCGCGCGTGCGGTGCTCCTGCGCGGTGATGACCAGGACGCCGTCCTTGGTCATGCGCCGGCCGGCGAGCGTGCGCAGGCGCAGCCAGATGCGCTCGCCGTAGCCCGCCTTGGCGGCGCGGAAGCGGAGCTGCACGGCGGTTTCCAGCTTGTTGACGTTCTGGCCGCCGGGGCCGGAGGCGCGCAGGAAATCCTCCTCGATCAGGGCGGGGTCGGGCGTCATTCGCGCGCGATGCCCAGTTGGCGCAGCAGCGCCTGGTTGGAGGCGGCCTCGGCGGCGAAGCGGGCGCGCAGGGTGGCGCCGTCGGTGAAGCTGGGCACGCCGTTCAACCGCTCGGCGGCGGCGCGGAAGCCCTCGCTGCGCACGGCGCGCTCGCAGGCGCGCTCGATGGTGGCGGCCACGGCATCCGGCAAGCCCGCCGGGGCGATCAGGCCGCCATAGGTGGTGCCCTGCATCGGGAAGCCGGCCTCGGCGGTGCTCGGCGCGTCGGGCAGGCCGGGCAGGCGGGCGGCGCCCAGCACGGCGGCGACCGGCAGGCCGGTGGCGGCCGGGATGGCGGCGGATTCGATGAAGGCCATGATCTGCCCGCCCAAGGCGGCTTGCGCCATCGGCCCCGCCCCGGTGAAGGGCACGTTGAGCCCCGTCACGCCCGCCGCCGCCAGCAGCTGCGCCATCAGGATGTGCTGGGTGGAGCCGACGCCGGGCGTGCCGAAGACCAGCGCCTCCCGCCCCGTGCGCGCATGGGCGATCATCCCCGTCAGGTCGCGGAACGGCGCGTTGCGGCCGAGGATCAGCACCTGCGGGTTGTCATAGACCAGGCACAGGGTGCGGAAGCTGTCGGGCGTGTAGGACGCGCCTTGCAGGAAGGGCTGCGTGGTCATCGCGTTGTTGGGGCTGATGCCGATGGTGTAGCCGTCCGGCCGGGCGCGGGCGATCTCGGCATTGCCGATGGCGCCGGCGGCGCCGCCGCGATTCACCGCCACCACCGTCTGCCCGAGTTCGCGCGACAATTCCGCCTGCAGGGCGCGGGCCATCAGGTCGGTGTTGCCGCCGGGCGGGAAGGGGATGATCAGCTGCACGGGGCGCGCGGGGAAATCCTGCGCCATGGCGGGCAGGGCGAGCAGCAGCAGGGCGGCGAGCAGGCGCGTCATGGTGGTTCCTCCAGGTGGCGCTGCATCGGCATGTCGTCCTTCAGCGCCACGCCGGTGGCGCCCAGCGCGCGCGCCCCGCGCAGCAGCCAGCGCAGCTTGGCAGCCGCATCCGACGCCGTCATCCCGCCCGGGCGGATGTTGGAGATGCAGTTGCGCTCGGCATCCGTGCGGCCGGGGCGCGGCGCCCAGGTGAGGTAGAGGCCGACGCTGTCCTGCGCCGAAAGGCCCGGGCGCTCGCCGATCATCACCACCACCGCCTCGGCGCCCATCGCGGCGCCGATGGCGTCGCCGATCGCCACGCGGGCCTGCAACGCGACCACCACAGGCCAGCCGGCGGCGAAAGCGCGCAGCAGCGCCGGGCCATGCGCCTGCACGCCCGCGGCGCAGAGGCCATCGGCCACCACCACGACGATACCGCCGCTGCGCGTCAGGGCGGACAGGTCCTCCGCCCGCGCCTGCCGGCCGAGGTCGGGGCGCAGCAGGTATTCGCGCCGGTCCCGCGCGCGCGAATGCACCACGGGCGCGGCGAAGGGCGCGGGGTCCAGCGCGGACCACACCGCGTCGCGCGCCGCGGCGTGCGCTTCGGCGAGGTCCAGCAGCGCCTTCGTCGGCAGGGCAGTGCCGGCGCGGCCCAGCGCCACGCGCGCCTCGGTGAAGCGGCGCAGATGGGCGGGCAGCATCACGCCAGCCCGATCAGCGCGGGCGAGAGCGCCGCCGGGATGCGCGCGCCGTCACCGATGCCCATGCGCTCCAGCCAGGCGGCGAATTCCGGCGCCGGGCCGCGGCCGGACAGGGCGCGGGCCGTCAGGCCGTCGTGGAAGGAGGTGCTCTGGTAGGCCAGCATCACGTCATCCGTGCCGGGCACGCCCATGATGTAGGTGACGCCCGCCGCGGCCAGCGCCAGCAGCAGCGCGTCCATGTCGTCGGGGTCGGCCTCGGCGTGGTTGGTGTGGCAGATGTCCACGCCCATCGGCAGGCCCAGCAGCTTGCCGCAGCAATGGTCCTCCAGCCCGGCGCGGAGGATCTGCTTGCCGTCGAACAGGTATTCCGGGCCGATGAAGCCGACCACGCTGTTCACCAGCAGCGGGTCGAACTGGCGCGCCACCGCATAGGCGCGGGCCTCGACCGTCTGCTGGTCCACGCCATGATGCGCGTTCGCCGACAATGCGCTGCCCTGGCCGGTCTCGAAATACATCACGTTGGCGCCGGGGTGGCGGGCCTGCGCGGCGTCCTGCGCCTCCCGCAGCATGGCCAGCGAGACGCCGAAGGAGTCGTTGGTGCGCTGGGTGCCGCCGATGCTCTGGAACACTAGGTCCACCGGGGCGCCGGCCTCCATCGCCAGCAGGCTCGTCGTCACGTGGCACAGCACGCAGCCCTGGGTGGGGATGTCGTAGCGCGTGATGACCTCGGCCAGCAGTTCCAGCAGGCGGCGCACGGCGTCGAGGTTGTCGGTGGCGGGGTTGATGCCGATGCAGGCGTCGCCGGCGCCCAGCAGCAGCCCGTCCAGGATGGCCGCCGCCACGCCGCGCGGGTCGTCGGTCGGGTGGTTGGGCTGCAGCCTGATCGCCAGGGTGTCGGCGCCGCCCAGCGTGGTGCGGAAGCGCGTGCGCACGCGGCACTTGCGCGCGATGGAAACGAGGTCGCTGACGCGGCACAGCTTGGTGACGGCGGCCGCCATCTCCGGCGTCAGCCCGCGCGCCAGCGCCGAGACCTGCCGCGGTTCCGCCGCCAGCAGCCAGTCGCGCAGCGCGCCCACCGTCAGCGAGGCCACCGGCGCGAAGGCCGCCGCGTCATGCTGGGCGATGATGAGGCGCGTCACGTCGTCCGCCTCCGGCGGGATGACCCACTCGTGCAGGAAGCGGCGCAGCGGCAGGTCGGCGAGCGCCCGCTGCGCCGCCACGCGTTCCCCCGCGCTGGATGCCGCCACGCCGGCCAGCATGTCGCCCGAGCGCGGCGGCGTGGCCTTGGCCAGCAGCGCGCGCAGGTCGTCGAACACGAAGCTGGTGCCGCGGATGGTGGAACGGAACGCCATGGACCCCGCCTTGCCAGATGGTGCCGATGCGGGAAAGCTGCGCGCGGAACCGGGGGAAGGTCCAGATGGAATCCGCGCCGAACGCGCAGGCCACGTGGCCCGATGATCTGTATGGCTTGCTGAAGCAGCACGGCATCTGCCAGGTGGCGCTGGTGCCCGATGCCGGCCATGCCCGGCTGATCCGCCGCTGCGAGGCCGACAACGACCTGCGCGTGGTGACGCTGACCACCGAGGAGGAGGGCATCGCGCTGATGCAGGGCGCCTGGCTGGGCGGGCAGAAATCGGTGCTGCTGATGCAGTCCTCCGGCGTGGGCAACTGCATCAACATGCTGTCGCTGAGCGGCATCCATCGCTGCCCAATGCCGATGATCGTGACGATGCGCGGCGATTTCGGCGAATTCAACCCGGCCCAGGTGCCGATGGGCCAGGCCACCCAGGCGGTGCTGGAGGCGATGGGCACCATCGTCCACCGCGCCGACCGGGCGGAGGACGTGATCCCCACCGTGGAGGCGACGCTGAAGCTGGCCTTCAACACCTTCCGCCCCGCCGCCACGCTCCTCGGCCAGCGGGTGCTGGGCGCCAAGACCTTCGGGAAGGATGACTGACATGCTGGACCGCAGGGAGCTGTGCGCGGCCGTGCTGCGCGACCGCGGGCCGATGCTCTGCGTCGCCTCGCTGGGCGCGGCGGCCTGGGACATCACCGCCATCGGCGACGGGCCGCAGAACCTGCCGCTGTGGGGCGGCATGGGCGGGGCGGCGATGATCGGCCTGGGCCTGGCGCTGGCGCAGCCGGAGAAGCCGGTGCTGGTGATCGCCGGGGATGGCGAGATGCTGATGGCGGTGGGCAGCCTCGCCACCATCGCGCACCAGGCGCCGCGCAACCTGTCCATCCTCGTGCTCGACAACGAGCATTACGGGGAGACGGGTATGCAGACCACCGCCACGCGCCACGGCACCGATTTGGTGGTGATGGCGCAGGGCGCGGGCATCGCGCGCACACGGCGCATCGCCTCGCTGGAGGATGCGGCCGCCTTCCGTGCCGAGGTGCTGGCCATGGGGGGCTGCAGCTTCGCCCTGGCGAAGATTGACCCCGCGCCCAAGCCGCTGGTGCTGCCGCCGCGCGAGGGGGCGTATCTCCAGGCGCGGATGCGCGAACACCTGCTGGGCCCCGCCGCCCACACGGCCTGATCCCCACGACGTTGCTGCGCAACGCCGCGGGGGCCCCGTCCACGGCACCCATCCTGGACACGTCGCTCCTCCTCCCGCGGCCAGGCCGCGGGAGGGCCCCGAAGAGGAAAACGCCATGCCCCACGTCGCCCTGCTGCGGAACCTGCACCCGGATGCGGAGGCGCGGCTGCGCGCCGAGCCGGGCTTCACCGTCGAGGTGGTGAAGAACCCGCATGGCGAGGAACTGCGCGACGCCATGACGCGCGCCGAGGCCATCGTGGTGCGCGCCACGCCGATCAACGCCGAGTTCATCGCCTATTCGGACAAGCTCTCCATCGTCGCGCGCCACGGCGTCGGCTACGACCAGGTGGACGTGCCGGAGCTGACCAAGCGCGGCATCCCGCTGACCGTGACGGCCGACGCCAATGCGCTCAGCGTGGCCGAGCACGCGATGATGCTGATGCTGTCCCTGGCCAAGCAGGTGCGCGTCTTCGACGAGAACACCCGCGCCTTCAAGTGGAGCACCACCGACGCCCCCACCGCCTGGGACCTGGCGGGGATGACGGTGCTGGTGGTGGGCTTCGGGCGCATCGGCGGGCGGGTGGCGCGGCTGTGCCACGCCTTCGGCATGGACGTGCTGGTGCATGACCCCCACGTGCCGATGAACACGGTGAAGGGCGCGGGCTTCCGCCACGCCAAAACGCTGGAGGAAGGGCTGGCCCAGGCCGATTGGGTGACGATGCACTGCCCCTCCAACGCCGCCAATCGCGGCATGGTCAATGCCGGCTTCCTGGCGGCGATGAAGCCGGGCGCGCATTTCGTGAACACCGCCCGCGGCACGCTGGTGCAGGAGGAGGCGCTGGCCGCCGCCCTGCGCGCCGGCCACCTCGCCGGCGCCGGTCTGGACGTGTTCGAGCGCGAGCCGGTGGACGCGCCCAACCCGCTGTTCGGCATCCCCAATGTGCTGATGACGCCGCACAGCGCCGCCGGCACGGTGCAGGGGATGCGGCGCATGGGCCTCTCCGCCGTGGGGTCCATCATCGCGCACTTCACCGGGCAGGTGGACCCGGACAACGTGGTGAACCCCGAGGTGCTGCGCCGCAACGCTTGAGGCAGCGCAAGGCGCGCGGCGCCCCCGCCGTGCTGCCCTGCGGGAAAAGGGGGGAGACGCACCGCATGGCACCGCCACACCTGATGGGCGCGCAAGGCGCCCCCCGCCGCCGGGCCGCCCTGGCCCGGGGCGCGGCCTCGGCGCGGCGCAGCGGGGCCCCCGGGCGGCCGGGCCCTGAGGGCGCCGTGGCGGCCCCCGCGCGTGGGCCCCGCGCATGAAGGTCGCGCTGCTGGCCGACATCCACGCCAACCTGGAGGCGCTGGAGGCCTGCCTGGCGCACGCCGCCGCGCAGGGGGCGCAGCGCCTGGTCCTGCTGGGGGATCTGGTGGGCTACGGCGCCGACCCGGCGGCGGTGGTGGCGCGGGTGCGCGCCCTGGGGGCGCCCTGCGTCCAGGGCAACCACGACCACGCTGCCCTGCACGGCCCGCAGGGCTTCAGCGCGGGCGCGGCGGCGGCGATGCGCTGGACCCAGGCGCAGCTTTCCGCCGCCGACAAGGCGTGGCTGGACGCGCTGCCGCTGTCGCTGGACGAGGAGGACCGCCTCTACGTCCATGCCGAGGCCTCGGACCCCGCGGCCTGGCACTACGTGGAAGGGGCGGCGGAGGCGCGGGCCTCGCTGGCCGCCACCACGGCGCGGCTGACCTTCTGCGGCCACACCCACGTGCCGCTGCTGTGCGGCATCACGCCGACCGACAAGCTGGCGACGCACCGCCCGCCGCCCGGCGCGCCGATGCCGCTGCTGGAGCCCTGGCGCTGGCTGGCGGTGATGGGCGCGGTGGGCCAGCCGCGCGACGGCAACCCGGCCGCCTGCTACGGCCTGCTGGACACGGCGCGCAGCGAATGCGCCTGGATGCGCGTGCCCTACGACATCGCCGCCGCCCAGGCCAAGATCCGCGCCGCCGGCCTGCCGGACGCCCTGGCCGACCGCCTGGCGCGGGGCGCCTGAGCCGTGGCGCGCAGCGGCGACGTGCTGGGCGGCTTCACCCTGACGGAGATCATCCATCGCGGGGGCATGGCGGTGCTGTGGGGCGCCACCCACCCGGAGCATGACGGCCCCATCCTGGTGAAGCTGCCGAAGCTGGCCGAGGGCGAGGACCCGGCCGCCATCGTCGGCTTCGAGATGGAGCGGATGATCCTGCCGCGCCTGTCCGGCCCGCACGTGCCGCGCTGCCTGGGCACCGGGCACGAGCCGCTGCCCTGGATCGCGATGGAGCGCGTCGAGGCGGCCTCCCTGCTGCCGCTGCTGGAGGCGCTGCCGCTGCCCTTCGCGGAGGTGGCGGCCATCGGCGCCGCGGTGGCCGACGCGCTGGACGCGCTGCACCGGCAGGGCTGCGTGCACCTGGACATCAAGCCCTCCAACATCCTGCGCCGGGCGGATGGCAGCGTGGTGCTGGTGGATTTCGGCCTGTCCCACCACGCGCTGCTGCCCGACCTGATGGAGGAGGAGTTCCGCCTGCCCTACGGCACCGCCCCCTACATGGCGCCGGAGCAGGTGGCGGGCGTGCGCGGCGACCCGGCGAGCGACCTGTTCGCCCTGGGCGCGCTGATGTGCTTCTTCACCACCGGGGTGCGCCCCTTCGGCGACCCGCAGCGGCTCTCGGGCCTGCTGCGCCGCCTGTGGTGGGACCCGCGGCCGCCGCGCCAGCTGCGCCCCGACACCCCGCCCTGGCTGCAGGAACTGGTGCTGTGGTGCCTGGAGGTGGAGCCGCAGCGCCGCCCGGCCTCGGCCGCGCAGCTGGCCATGCTGCTGCGCCACCCGGAGCAGGTGCCGCTGACGGCGCGGGCTGAGCGCACGGCGCGCGACCCCTGGACGGCGCGGGTGCGCCGGCGCTTCCACCCCGAGCACCGCCCCCGGCTGCGCCGCGACCGCCCGGCCGAGCCGGGGGCGGACGCCCCCATCGTGGCGGTGGCGGTGGAGCTGGCGGGCGAGGCGGGCGCCCTGGACGCGGAGCTGCGCCGCACCCTGGGCCACATCCTGGCCGCCACCCCCGGCGCGCGGCTGGCCTGCCTGAACGTGCTAAAGGGCAACCTGATCCGCCTGGACACCACCCTGGACGCCGAGGGGCGCAACCGCCACCTGCAGCGCCTGCTGGAGCTGCGCCACTGGGCGGCGCCGATGGCCCTGCCGGAGGAGCGGGTGAGCTTCCACGTGCTGGAATCCGCCAGCGTGGCCGGCGCCCTGCTGGACTACGCCGAGACCAACAACGTGGACCACCTGGTGCTGGGCGCCAGCGCCGACGGGCTGGGCCGCCGCGTGCTGGGCAGCACCAGCGCGGAGATCGCCCGCAGCGCGCCGTGCAGCGTCACCGTGGTGCGGCGGCGGGGCTGAGGGCGCCCACCCGCCACATTCCGTTCACCCCATGGCCCTGGCGTGCCACAATCGCGTGGCAGCTTGCCCCTGCCGCAAGCCTTCCGGGACCCGAGACGCCAATGCCCCAGACCATCGCCCTGGTGGATGACGACCGCAACATCCTCACCTCCGTCTCCATGACGCTGGAGCAGGAGGGCTACGCCGTGCGCACCTACACGGATGGCGAGAGCGCCCTGCAGGGGTTGCTGAGCAAGCCCGCCGACCTGGCGGTGCTGGACGTGAAGATGCCGCGCATGGACGGCATGGAGTTGCTGCAGCGCCTGCGCACCCGCACCGCCATGCCGGTCATCTTCCTCACCAGCAAGGACGAGGAGGTGGACGAGGTGATGGGGCTGCGCCTGGGGGCGGACGACTACATCACCAA
Organism: Sabulicella flocculans; assembly: GCF_045449635.1. NCBI lineage: Bacteria > Pseudomonadati > Pseudomonadota > Alphaproteobacteria > Acetobacterales > Acetobacteraceae > Sabulicella > Sabulicella flocculans. Next base: position 58,386 of record NZ_JBJJBR010000018.1, read on the forward strand.
GCCGTTCTCCCAGCGGCTGCTGCTGGAGCGCATCCGCGCCCTGCTGCGCCGGCACGAGGCGACGCGGCAGGAGGCGAACGGCCAGGTGCCCGGCGGGCTGCTGGTGCGCGGCGACCTCCAGCTGGACGAGACCAAGCATTCCTGCACCTGGAAGGGCAAGCCGGTGCAGCTGACGGTGACGGAGTTCCTGCTGGTGAAGACCCTGGCCCTGCGCCCCGGCCTGGTGAAGAACCGCGACCAGCTGATCGACGCCGCCTATGGCGAGAACATCTACGTGGACGACCGCACCATCGACAGCCACGTCAAGCGCGTGCGCAAGAAGTTCCGCGCGGTGGACGACGATTTCGCGCAGATCGAGACGCTGTACGGCATCGGCTACCGCTACAAGGAGCAGTAGGGGCGTTCCGCGAACGGGCTTGTGGTGCGCACCGGCCCGCGCCCCCCAGATGTTGTGGGCACGGGGCGTCAGCGATTCGTTCGCGCGACTCGGGGCATGTGGTTGAATCGGCGGGGATTCACCGGGGCGGGGGTTCGCCCTGCGTTCCCATGCGCCAGCCCAGCCACAGCAGCCCGGCGGCGGACAGCGCCAGCGCCGCCTCCAGCCCCAGCCGGTCGCGCAGGGAGCCGGCCAGCACCGGGCCGGCGGCTTGGCCCAGGAAGAAGTGGAAGGCGTGCAGCGCCACCGCCGAGGCCCGGGCCTCCGGCGCCACCTCGGTCACGCGGGTCTGCAGGGTGTTGTGCAGGGTGAAGAAGCCCAGGCCCAGCAGCAGCCCGCCGGCGATGAAGGCCCAGGCCGCGGGCGCCAGGGCCAGGATGGCCATGGCCGCCGCCGCCACCGCCGCGCCGCCGCGCATCATGCGGGACGGCCCCAGCCGGCGCACCAGCCAGGGCGCCAGCGCGGCGTAGAGGAAGCCGCCCGCGCCGAAGGCGGCGACGGTCAGCCCGGCCTCGCGCGTGCCGCCCAGCCCGTGCTGGTAGAGGTGGTTGGCCCAGAAGGGAAACGAGCCGAACACCAGCAGCCCCTCCAGCCCCACGGCCCGGAACAGGCGGGTGGCCGGCGGGTGGCGCAGCAGGAAGCGGTAGCGCGCCACCGCCCCGGCCAGGGAAAGCGGCCGCGCCGCCTCCGGCACGCGCTGGGCCCAGATGGTGAGGGCGGCCGCCACCGCCACCGCGCCGCACAGCGCCATCAGCCCGCGCCAGCCCAGCGCCGGCTCCAGCAGTCCCGCCGCGAAGCCGCCGGCGATCTGCCCGGCGATGGCGCAGGCCAGGAAGCGCGAGATGGCGACCTGGCGCTCGCTCATCGGGACGCGGTCGCCGAACAGGGCCAGGGTGATGGGGAACACGCCGCCGCCGGCCGCGCCGGTCAGCACCCGCAGCAGCAGCAGCACCCACAGCGCCGGCGCCAGGGCGGAGGCCAGCAGGAACAGCGCCTGGCAGAACAGCGCCACGGCGATGACGCGCTGCTTGCCCCAGGCGTCGGCCACCGGGCCCAGCACCGGCTGCACCAGGGCGTAGGGCAGGGCGAAGGCGGTGGCCAGCAGCGCCACCCGCCCGGGCTCGGCCGCGAAGTCCAGCGCCAGCACGGCCACCAGCGGGTCGGTCAGCCGGGTGGCGATGGCCGAGGCGAAGCCGCCCAGACCGAAGGTGAGGATGAGGGCGCGGTGCTGCACGCCCCCTGCATGGACCCGCGCGCGGCCCGCGCCTACCCCGGCTGCCCGGGCTGGATGCCGGCGGCGCGGGCGGCGGCGCCCCACTTCTCCATCTCGGCCTGCACGAAGGCGCGGGTTTCCTCCGGGGTGCTGCTCACCACCTCGGCGCCCAGGCTGCGGTGGCGCTCCAGCACCGAGGGGGTGCGCAGGGCGGCCAGGATGGCGCCGTGCAGCCGCGCCGCCACCGGGGCGGGCAGGCCGGCCGGGCCCATCACCATGCCCCAGGTGGAGGATTCGAAGCCGGGCAGCAGCGCCTCGGCCACCGTCGGCACCTCGGGCAGCTGGGGGGCGCGGGTGGCGCCGGTGGTGGCCAGGGCCTTCAGCGCGCCGGACTGGATGTGCGGCAGCGCGGCGGGCACGGTGTCGAACATGATGTCCACCCGGCCGGCCATCAGGTCGGGGTGGGCCTGGGTGGAGCCGCGATAGGGCACGTACTGGAACTGCACCCCCGCCTGCTGCGCGAACAGCACCGGGGCCAGGCGCACCACGCCGCCGGTGCCGGCGAAGGTGACGTGGCCCGCCGGGTGGCGGCGGGCGTGCTCCACCAGATCGCGCGGGCTGCTGGCGGCGAAGCCGCGTGCGGCCACCAGCACCAGCGGCGTGCGGGTGGTCAGCGTCAGGAAGGTGAAGTCGCGCAGGGTGTCGAAGGGCAGGCGGTAGAAGGCGGCGTTGACCGGATGCCCGACGCTGACCAGCGCCAGGGTGTGGCCGTCCGGGGCGGACTTGGCCACCACCTCGGTGCCGATGACGCCGTCGGCGCCGGCGCGGTTCTCCACCGGCACCGGATGGCCCAGCGCGGCGGCCATCGGCTCGGCGATGAGGCGTGCGGTGATGTCGGACACGCCGCCAGGGGTGTAGGGCACCACGATGCGCACCGGGCGGGACGGGAAGTCCTGGGCGCGGGCGGCCAGGGCCGGCAGCAGCGCGGGCGCGGCCAGCAGGGCGCGGCGGGCGATGGTCATGGCGCTTCCTCGGTGCGTTTGGGGGAAATCCTGCGCGGCGGCGCCGCCTCGTGCAAGAGTTCCAGCAGCCGCCGCATCGCCCCGGGCAGGATGGCCGCGGCCTCAGCCAGCGGCACCGCCTCCAGACCGGGCGGGCAGGGGCCCTCGGCCCGCCACAGCGCCATGCGCAGGTCGCGGTGGGTGAACAGGTGGCGCGCCTCGCCCGGCACGCGGGTCCAGGCGGCGGGGGCGGGGGCGTGGGCCAGGGCCTCGGCGTCGGGCCAGGGCGCGGCGCGCCAGGGGGTGCCGGGCAGGCCGGGCATGCCGCCCAGCAGGCCGGATTCCGGGCGGCGCTCCAGCGCCAGGCGGCCCTGGGCGTCCAGCAGGGCGAAGTGGGCGCCGTGCACCACCGGGGCGGCGGCCTTGGCGGGCTTCACCGGCAAGGCGTCCTGGATGCCCTGGGCCTGGGCGGCGCAGGGGCCGCGCCAGGGGCACAGGGCGCAGGCCGGGCGGCGCGGGGTGCAGACCGTGGCGCCGAGGTCGAACAGCGCCTGGGCGAAGTCGCCCGGCCGGGCGCGCGCCGCCGGCTGGGCCATGAAGGCGGCGGCGTGGCGCGCGATGGCCGCGCGCGCCCGGGGCAGCGGGGTGGCGATGGCGTGCAGCCGGGCCACCACGCGCTCCACGTTGCCGTCCACCGGCACCACCGCCTCGCCGAAGGCGATGGCGGCGACGGCGGCGGCGGTGTAGGGGCCGATGCCCGGCAGGGCGCGCAGACCCTCGGCCGTGCGGGGGAAGCCGCCCGCCGCCAGCGCCTTGGCCGCGGCATGGAGGTTGCGGGCGCGGGCGTAGTAGCCCAGCCCGGCCCATTCGGCCGCCACCTCCTCCCACGGCGCCGCCGCCAGGGCGGCCACGCCGGGGAAGCGGCGCAGGAAGCGGTCATAGCGCGGGCCCACCGCCGCCACCGTGGTCTGCTGGAGCATGACCTCGCTGAGCCAGATGCGGTATGGGTCGCCCGCGGCGCCGTCGCGCCAGGGCAGCACCCGGCGGTGCCGGTCATACCATTCGAGCAGGAGGGCGGCGTCGGCCATGGCCGGGGACAGCACGGAGGGGACGCCGAAGTCCAGGGGGGTGTTCTCCCGCGACCTCAAGCCGCTGAAGGGCGGGCTGGGGGCGCCGGTGCGCCCGGCGCGGGCCAAGGTGCCGCTGGCGCCGCCCATCCCCGAGCGCCTGTGGCGCACGGTGGAGCTGGGCTCGCTGGTGCCGCGGCTGACCCGCCCGGCCTTCCGCAGGAAAAGCCCGGAATCCGCCCAGCTGCTGGCGGACTGGCCCGCCCTGGCCGGCCCCGCCCTGGCGGCGATGGCCGAGCCGGTGCGGCTGTCGGGCGGCACGCTGACCCTGGCCTGCACCGGCCCGGCCGCCATGGAGCTGGGGCTGATGGCGCCGGTCATCGTCGAGCGGCTGAACGCCGCGCTGGGCCGGCCGGCGGTGCGCAAGCTGGCCTTCGTGCAGCGCGCCCCGCGCCTGCCCGGCCCCGCCCGGCCGCGCCGCCCCCCGCCGCCGGAGGCCCCGGCCGAGGGGCTGGAGGCGGCGCTGGAGCGCCTGGCGCGGGCGCGGCGGCCCTGAGTCTCGCTGGACACGGCCCGCCCGGCTTGCCAGATGGGCGGCGAGAATGAGGAGGCCCCCAATGACCCTGTCCCGCCGCGCCCTGGCCGCCCTGCCGCTCGGCCTGGCCGCCGCCCCGGCGGCCACCCCGGCCCTGGCCCAGCCCGACCCCCGCCTGGCCGAGCGCGCCACCGGCCGCGCCGAGGCGCCGGTGGTGGTGCAGGAGTTCTTCTCCCTGACCTGCGGGCATTGCGCCACCTTCCACAACACGGTGTGGCCGGAGGTGAAGGCCAGGCTGGTGGACACCGGCCGGGTGCGCATGGTGTGGCGCGACTTCCCGCTGGACGGGCTGGCCCTGGCGGCGGCCTGCGTCGCGCGCTCCCTGTCGGCCGAGCGCTACGAGGGCTTCGTGTCGGTGCTGTTCCAGTCGCAGAACCGCTGGGCCTTCGCCGAGGGGCGGCAGATGGAGGAGCTGGCGCGGCTGGCCGCCCTGGCCGGCATGGCCCGCGGCGAGTTCGACCGCGCCGTGGCCGACGAGGCGCTGCGCCGCGCCGTGTTCGAGGGGCGGCAGGAGGCGGTGCGGCGGCACAGCATCTCCGCCACGCCGTCCTTCCTGTTCAATTCGCGGCTGCACACCGGCGGGCTGGACTTCGCGCGCTTCGAGCAGAACGTGCGGGACGCCCCCCGGGCGTGAGCGAGGCGCCGGCCCCGGCCGAGGACGCCCCGCCGGAGGAGCGCCGCCGCCTGACCGCCACCCTGGCCGGACTGCGCATCGCCGGCTTCAAGAGCTTCGCCGAGCCGGTGCAGGTGCCGGTGCTGCCCGGGCTGACCGGCATCGTCGGCCCCAATGGCTGCGGCAAGTCCAACGTGGTGGAGGCGCTGCGCTGGGCGATGGGGGAATCCTCCGCGCGCTCGCTCCGCGGCGGCGAGATGGACGACGTCATCTTCGCCGGCACCGCCACCCGGCCCGCCCGCAACCTGGCCGAGGTGACGCTGCGGCTGGAGGAGGCGGTGGGCGTGGCCCCCGCCCCGCAGCACGAGGCGGCCGAGCTGGACGTGGCCCGGCGCATCGAGCGCGGCCAGGGCAGCGCCTACCGCATCAACGGGCGCGAGGTGCGCCAGCGCGACGTGCAGACCATGTTCGCCGACCTCGCCTCCGGGCCGCGGGCCTCGGGCATGGTCAGCCAGGGGCGGGTGGCCATGCTGATCGGCGCCCGGCCGGAGGAGCGGCGCGGCGTGCTGGAGGAGGCCGCGGGCATCGCCGGGCTGCGCGCCCGCCGCCACGAGGCCGAGCTGAAGCTGCGCCAGGCCGAGACCAACCTCGGCCGCTCGGAGGACCTGCTGGCGCAGCTGGCCGCCCAGGGGGAGGCGCTGAAGCGCCAGGCCCGGCAGGCCGCGCGCTATCGCGGGCTGAACGACCTGGTGCGCGAGGCGGAGGGCGCCTGGTTCGCCCTGCTGGTGGCCCGCGCCGAGCAGGCCATCGCCGCCGCCGCCGCCGCGCTGGCGGCGCGCGCGCAGGCCCTGGCCGCCGCGGAGGCCGCCGCCGCCGACGCCGCCCGCCAGGACGCCGCCGCCGGCGCCGGTCTGGAGGCGCCGCGCGCCGAGGAAGGCGTGGCCCGCACCCTGCTGGAGCGCCGCCGCGTGGAGGCGGAGGGGCTGCAGGCCGAGGCGGAGCGCGCCCGCGAGGCGCTGGCCAGTGCCGAGGCCGCCCTGGCCCAGCTGCGCGCCGACGCCGCCGACGCCGCCCGGCTGGAGGAGGACGCCCAGTCCGCCGGCGGCCGCGCCGCGCGGGAGGAAGCGTCGCTGGCGGCGGCGCTGGGGCGCATCCCCGCCCGCATGGTGGAGGCCGAGGCCGCCGCCGCCCGGCTGGGCGAGGCGGTGGCGGCCGAGGAAGCCCGCACGGAGGCGGCCACGGAGGCCGCGGCGGCGCTGGCCGCCCGCGCCAACGGCCTGGCGCAGGAGCTGGCCTTCGCGGAATCGCGCGCCGCCCGGCTGGCGCGGCAGGCGCAGGAGGCCGCCGGGGCGCTGGCCCGCGCGCGGGCGCAGGAGGTGCCCGCCGGCGAGCAGGAGGCGGCGGCGGACGCCGTCGCCACCGCCGCCCGCACCCTGGAGGGGCTGCGCGCGGCGGTGGAGGGCGCCGAGGC
>NZ_JBJJBR010000019.1:0-63322 GCF_045449635.1 Sabulicella flocculans
GCCGCGCCGCCCAGGCCGCCGCCGCCGCTGCCGCCGCAGCGGCCGCCGCCGCCGCCGCCCAGGCCGCGCCGCCCCAGCCCGTCGCCCCGCCCGAGCCGGTGCAGACCACCGGCCCGGTCACCGGCCTGCCCCTGCCGCGCTTCTCCGCCCTGCGCTCCAACGACGTGAACCTGCGCGTGGGGCCGGAGCGGCGCTTTCCGGTGGAATGGCGCTACCAGCGCTCCGACCTGCCGGTGCAGATCGTGCGCGAGCACGACCAGTGGCGCCGCATCCGCGACCCCGAGGGGGCGGAGGGCTGGGTGCATTCCTCCAACCTGCAGCCCGGCCGCCGCACCTTCATGGTCCGCGCCGAGGGGGGCGCGGAGGTGCCGCTGCGCCGCCGGCCGGAGGACGCCGCCGCCCCGGTGGCGCGGCTGAAGCCCGGCGTGATCGGCCGGGTGCGCGGCTGCGACGCCGGCTCGCCCTGGTGCGAGGTGCAGGTGCAGGACCGCCGCGGCTACATCAAGCGCACGGAGATCTTCGGCGTGATGCCGGAGGAGGAGATCCGATGACCGACCTGCCCCTGCAGCACGACCTGGGCGGCCACCCGCGCTTCCGCTGCACGGCGGTGGAGCCCGCGGACGACGCCCCGCCCAGCGCCTTCGACAAGCGGGTGGACGCGGTGCGCGCCCTGCTGCGCGAGAAGGGCCTGTTCACCGTGGACGAGATGCGCCTGAACATCGAGCGCCTGCACGAGACGGAGTATTTCGGCCTCACCTACTACGAGAAGTGGCTGCGCTCCGTGGTGGCGGTGATGGTGGCCAAGGGCGTGGTGACGTGGGAGGACCTGGCGTGAACGCCGCTGCAGGCAGCGGCTTGGGCATGAACGCCGCTGCAGGCAGCGGCTTGGGCGTGAACGCCGCCACGGGCGCCGGCGCGGGCGTGAACGCCGCCGCGCCCCTGGCCCCCGGCACGCGCGTGCGCGTGCGCGGCGCCTGGCCGGAGCGCCACGCGCCCATGCACATCCGCACCCCGCACTACCTGCGCGGGCGCCAGGGCACGGTGGCCCGCCACCTGGGCAGCTTCCCCAACCCCGAGGCCATCGCCTTCGGCCGCCCCGGCGAGCCGCGCGACCTGTACCACGTGGTGTTCGACCAGCCCGCCCTGTGGAACGAGGGCACGGCCGGCGACACGGTGATGGTGGAGGTCTTCTCCCACTGGCTCGAGGAGGCCTGACGGTGGCCGGCACCCCCACCCCGGAGAGCGAGGCCCTGCTGGAGAAGCTGGTGGCCGCCCTGGTGCGCGGCGGCGTGATGACGGAGGCGGAGATCGCCGCCAAGGCCGCCGCCACTGACCGCGCCTCGCCCGAGACCGGGGCGCGCATGGTGGCCCGCGCCTGGGTGGACCCCGCCTTCCGCGCCCTGCTGCTGCGCGACGGCACCGCGGCGGCCGAGGCCTTCGGCGTGGCCATGGCCGGCCAGCCGCCGCTGGGCGTGCTGGAGGACACGGAGCGCCTGCACCACCTGGTGGTCTGCACCCTGTGCTCCTGCTACCCGCGCGCCGTGCTGGGCTATCCGCCGCACTGGTACAAGTCCGCCGCCTACCGCGCGCGGGCGGTGCGCGAGCCGCGCGCCGTGCTGGCCGAGTTCGGCACCGTGCTGCCCGCGGGGGTGCAGGTGCGCGTGGTGGACAGCACGGCGGACTTCCGCTGGATGGTACTGCCCGCGCGCCCCGCCGCCACCGAGGGCTGGCCGGAGGACCGGCTGGCCGCGCTGGTGCGGCGCGACCACCTCATCGGCGTCGCCCTGCCGCACGTGGCGTGAGCGGCGCGGCGACGGACGGCCTGCCGCCCGGCCGCCGGGCGCTCGCGGCCGTCGCCATCGCCGCGGCCATCGCGGTGACGGTGCTGGACGCCGCCATGATCAACATCGCCCTGCCCGAGGCGGCGCGCGCCCTGCGGCTGCGCCCGGCGGAATCGGTGTGGGTGGTCAACGCCTACCAGATCGCGGTGGTGGGGCTGCTGATCCCCATGGCCGCCCTGGGCGAGATCGCGGGCTTCCGCCGCGTCTGGGCCGGGGGGCTGCTGGTGTTCTCGGCCTGCGCGGCGCTGTGCGCCCTGGCGCCCGCCTTCGAGTGGCTGCTGCTGGCGCGCGTGGCGCAGGGCGCGGGCGGGGCGGCGGTGATGGCGCTGACGGCGGGGCTGGTGCGCCACACCTACCCGCAGGCCATGCTGGGCCGCGCCATCGGCACCAACGCCATGACGGTGGCGGCGTGCTCGGCGCTGGCGCCCTCGCTGGGGGCGGCGGTGCTGACGGTGGCGCCCTGGCCGGCGGTGTTCGTGGCGCACCTGCCGGTCGGGCTGGCGGCGCTGCTGCTGGGCTGGCGCGTGCTGCCCCGCGTGCCCCGCCAGGCGCGCGCCTTCGACGGCGCGGCGGCGGCGCTGAACGTGCTGGCCTTCGGCGCGCTGTTCCTGGGGCTGGACCTGCTGCTGCACGCCCCCCTGCCGGCGCTGCCCTGCCTGGCGCTGGCGGCGCTGGCCCTGTGGGCGCTGGTGCGGCGGGAACTGGGCCGGCCGGTGCCCATGCTGCCGCTGGACCTGCTGCGCCTGCGCGAGGTGCGGCTGGCCGTCTGCGCCTCGGCCTGCATGTTCGGGGCGCACATGGCCTGCGTCATCGCGCTGCCCTTCCACCTGCATGCCGCCGGCATGCCGGTGTGGCAGGTGGGGCTGGTGATGACGCCCTATCCCATCGTGCTGGGGGTGCTGGCGCCGCTGGCCGGGCGCTGGGCGGACCGCGGCGGCGCCTCGGCCTGGCCCTGCGCGCTGGGCGGGGTGCTGCTGGCGCTGGCGATGGCCGGGCTGGCGCTGTGGCGGCCGGAGGGCCCGCTGGCGGCCGGCGCGCTGCTGGCCCTGGCCGGGCTGGGCTTCGGCTGCTTCCAGTCGCCCAACAACCGCACCATGCTGGCCTCCGCCCCGCGGGCGCGGGCCGGCGGCGCGGGGGGGATGCAGGCCACCGCCCGCGTGCTGGGGCAGAGCCTGGGCGCCACCCTGGCGGCGGCGGGCTTCACCCTGGCCGGGCCCTGGCTGGCCTTCGCCGCCGCGGCGGGGCTCGCGCTGGGCGGGGCCCTGTTCAGCGCGCTGCGCCGTTGAACCGCGCCGGCGGCGGGGCCATGTGCAGCGGCGTCGCAACAGAGCGGCCCGCCTGCCGCGCCCCGGGCATGCCGCCCGGGCCGGCCCGCGCGCCCGAACCGAAAGGAGGTGATCCGGTGTCTCATCACTCGTCCAGCCTGACCCTGTCCCGCACCGGCACCGCCGCCCGCAAGGCGGCCCGCTGAGGCGCATCCGGGCCAGGCCCGATTGATGCGGGGCCCCGCCGGGAACGGCGGGGCCCTTTTTCATGGGCGCCCCTACCGCAGCAGGATCGGCGTCAGCCCGTGCCGCGCCGCCGCGCGGGCCAGGGTGCCATCGGCGCGCGAGGCGGACTGGAAGTTGTTCACCTCGGCCAGCCAGGCGGGGTCGTGCAGGGGCAGGGCCCAGCCGTACAGCGTCTCGCCGAAGCGGTCGGGCGGCTCGATCACCACGGCCCAGTCGTGCTCGTGCACCAGGCGGCGGGTGTAGGGGAAGTCGCTCATGAAGACGTCCGCCCGGCCGGCCAGCAGCTCGGCCTCGCGCGTGCGGGGCGGCGTCACCACCATCAACTCGGCCCGGCGCAGGGTGCGGTTCATCAGCGGCTCCATCACCGTGCCGGCCGCCACTGCCACCACGTTGCCGGGGTGGTCGATGTCGGCCCAGGCGCGCACGCGGGTGTTGCCGCGCTGCGTCACCGCGAAGACCGGGCTGGCCATGTAGGGCCGGCTGAAGGCCACCCGCTGGGCGCGCGCCCGGGTGATGCCCACCGCCATCATCGCGATGTCGCACGCCCCGGCCTCCAGCAGGTCCATGAAGCCGGCGAAGCTGGTCTCCACGAAGGTGGGCCGCAGGCCCAGCCGCTGCGCCAGGGCGCGGGCCATGTCCACGTCCATGCCCTCCAGCTCGTTGGTGCGGGGGTTGCGGAAGGTGACGGCGAAGTAGTCCGGCCAGATGCACACCCGCAGCTCGCCCCGCGCGCGCATCGCCTCCAGGCGCGGCGGCTGCGGCGTCGGCGGCGGCGACTGCGCCGGGGAGTCGCCTATCCCGCCCAGGGCTGCGATGATGGCCGCCGCCATGCTGAGAAACCTGCGCGCCAGCATCGTCACCTCCGAACCTTCCCTTCCCGGCGCGGCCGCGGGGGCGCCCGCCGCCATGGCCGGGCCGCGCTCCTGGCGGCCCTATGCCGCCGTCGCCGGCCTGGTGCTCCTCTGCCTCGTCGCGGTGTTCGCCATGGTGATGCGGCGCAGCGAGGCGGAGGCGGTCGCCGGGACCGAGCGCCTGGTGCAGTCTGTGGCCGACGCCCTTGCCGATCAATTGACGCGTGCGGCCCAGACGGTGGACGTGGTGCTGCTGGACATGGGCGAGCGCGCCCTGGCCCGGCGCGCCGAGGCCTTCGACAGCCAGATGCAGGGCGTGCTGCGCGACGTGTCCCACCTGCGCGCCGTGTTGCTGCTGGATGCGCGGGGCGTCGTCGTGCAGTCCAGCGTGGAGGGCCTGGTGGGCGCGAACCTGGGCGACCGGGACTGGTTCCGCCAGCTGCGCCTGGGCGGCAGCCAGCTGCGGCTGGGCGCGCCGGAGGCCGGGCGCTTCCTGGCCAGCGACCCGCCGCGCCCCATCGGCGAGACCGGGCTGTGGTCCATCCCGATGGCGCGCGGCCTGCGCGGCCCGCGCGGCGAGTTCGAGGGCGCGGCGGTGGCGCTGCTGAACCCGGACTACCTGGTGGCCATCTCCCGCCGGCAGGCCGAGGCCTTCGGCGCCACCATCCGGCTGCACGGCCTCAACGGCGCGCTGCTCGCGCGCTCGGATGGCGGGCGGCAGGGCATCGGGCTGATCCACCCCAACGCCTGGCCGTTCCGCAACTTCCTGCCGCGGCAGGAGCGCGGGACCTTCCAGGGCACCGACCAGGACGGCGTGCCGGCCATCGGCGGCTTCGCCGTCACCCGCCAGGGGCTGTTCGTGGTGGAGGCGGTGCGCGCGCGCGACGACGCGCTGGCGCCGGTGCGCGCCCTCGCCCTCGTGCTCGGCCTGTCCATGGGGGCGGCGGCGCTGTTCATCCTGGCCGCGCTGGGGCTGCTGCTGCGCCAGGCCCAGGCGCTGCGCCGCCAGGGGCAGCGCCTGGCGGGGTCGGAGGCCGCGGCCCACGCCGCCTCGCGCGCCAAGGAGGACTTCCTGGCCTCCATGAGCCACGAGATCCGCACGCCGATGAACGGCGTCATCGGCATGACCGGGCTGCTGCTGGACACCCGGCTGGAGCCCATCCAGCGCCGCTACGCCGAGACCATCCAGAACAGCGCCGAGCACCTGCTGATGGTGCTCAACGACATCCTCGACTTCTCCAAGCTGGAGGCCGGCGCGGTCGAGCTGGAATCGCTGCCCTTCGTGCTGGAAAGCGAGATCGCCACCATCGTGGAGCTGTTCGCCCCGAAGGCGGCGGCGCGCGGGGTGGAGATCATCGTCTCGCTGCCGCCCGGCCTGCCGCCGCGCGTGGTGGGCGACCCCGGGCGCTTCCGCCAGGTGCTGTTCAACCTGGTGGGCAACGCGGTCAAGTTCACCGAGGCCGGCTGGATCCAGCTGCGGCTGGAGGCGGAGGCCCTGGGGCCCCAGCCCAGCCCCCGGCGCGGCTGGCTGCTGTCCTGCCACGTGGAGGACACTGGCATCGGCATCGAGCCCGCCCAGGTGCCCCACCTGTTCGAGCGCTTCACCCAGGCCGACGCCTCCACCCGCCGCAAGTTCGGCGGCACCGGGCTGGGGCTGGCCATCTGCCGGCGGCTGGCGGAGGAGATGGGCGGCGGCATCGAGGCCGGCCCGCGCGACCCGGAGAAGCCGCGCGGCGGCGGGGCGCGCTTCACCTTCCGCGTCCGGCTGGCCGCCCCCGCCGGCCCGGCCGAGGCCCCCGCCGGCCCCGCCCTGGCCGGCACCCGCGTGCTGGTGGTGGACGACCTCTCCCTCAACCGGGAAATCCTGGCCCGCCAATTGGCGGCGATGGGCGCCGAAGCGGTGACGGCGCCCGACGGGCCGATGGGGCTGGGCCAGCTGATGGCGGCGGCGGCGGAAGGCCGGCCCTTCGCCGCCGCCGTGCTGGACGGCCAGCTGCCCGAGGGCACGGGGGTGGAGCTGGCGCGGCGCATCCGCGCCACCGCCGGGCTGCCGCAGCCCGCGCTGGTGCTGTGCACCTCCGGCGCCGGGCTGTCGCGCGCGCGGCCGGAGCCGGGGCTGGTGCAGGCCACCCTGCTGAAGCCCGCCCTGCCGGCGCGGCTGCGCGACGCCATCCTGCATGCCCTGGCCCCGCCCGCCGCCGAGCCGGAGCAGCCCGCCCCCGCCCCCATGCCCGCCGCCACCGGCGAGCCGGTGCGCCGCGTGCTGCTGGTGGAGGACAACGCCACCAACCAGCTGGTGATGAAGACCATCCTGGCCCGCGCCAACTGCCACGTGGACGTGGCCGCCGACGGCCAGGAAGGCGTGGGCGAGGCGCAGGCGCGCCCCTACGACGTCATCCTGATGGATCTGCAGATGCCGGTGATGGACGGCCTGGAGGCGACGCGCCGCATCCGCGCCGGCCAGGGCCCCAACCGGCGCACCCGCATCATCGGGCTGACGGCCGCCGTCGGCCCGGTGTTCGAGCAGCAATGCCGCGCCGCGGGCATGGACGACTACCTGGGCAAGCCGGTGCAGCGCGCCGCCCTGCTGGAACGGCTGGGGCTGGCGCTACCCCCCGTGGCCTGACACCGCCATCACCGCCGCCGCCAGGTCCTCGCCGGCCCAGCCGACCGACTTGAACAGCGTCACCTCCTCCGCGCGCGTGCGGCCGGGATGCGCGCCGCGGCACAGATCCGCCAGTTCCGCCGCCACCTGCGCCTCGGTCACCGCGCCCTCGGCGATGGCCTGGACCACGTCGCCGCCCTCGGCCAGCACGCCGGCGCGGGTGTCGGCCACCACCAGGGCGCGCGCCACCGCCGCCGCGTCGGCCTCGCGCATGCGGGCGGTGAAGGCGCCCACCAGGTCCAGGTGCTGGCCGGGCGCCAGGTCCTGGCCGCGGATGATGGGCTGCGTGGCCAGGGTGGCGCTGCTGACGATGTCGAACCCCGTCGGGTCGGGCGTGGCGGCGGCGCGGGCCGGCACGCCGTGCGCGGCCAGGCGGCGCGCCAGCGCCTCCGCCTGTTCGGCCCGGCGCGCCCAGATCGCGACCTCGGCGAGGCCGAAATGCGCGTGGTGCGCCTCGGCCAGGGCGGCCGCCACCTTGCCCGCGCCCAGCACCAGCAGCCGGCGCGAATCCCCGCGCGCGAGGAAGGAGGCGGCGAGCACGGAGGCCGCGGCGGTGCGCCGGTCCGTCAGCTCGCCGCCGTCGAGCAGGGCGATGGGCACGCCGGTGCGCGAATCCGAGAGCAGGTAGCTGGCCGCCACCGCCGGCAGCCCGCGCGACGTGTTGGCCGGCGCCACGTGCACCAGCTTCACCCCGGCATGGGTGTCGTTCCAGGCGGGCATCAGCAGCAGGGTGCCGCCCTCGGGCATCGGGTGGCGGTGGCGCAGCGGCGCGTGACAGCCGGCGGCGAAGGTGGCGCGCAAAGCGGCAACCAGCCCGCCCCAGGGCAGCGCCGCCGCCACCGCCGCTCCGTCCAGGTGTCGCATCCCCGCACTCCCCCATTGCAAGATTGATCCCCTGTCGGTCATAGCGCAGCATCATGCGGCGAACGACCGGCCCGGCGACGGGACGGCTTCGAAACGGATACTGGGGAGACTTCAAACGTGACGACGCCCAAGCGGCCCATTTCCAAGCAACGCCTCCTGGCCGGCGCCTTCGGCGCGGCCGCCATCCTCGCCACCACGCTGCCCGCGGGCGCGCAGACCACGCCGGCGCGCCCGGCCGCGCCCGCCACGCCGGCGCCCGCCGCCGCGCCCGCCGCCGCGCCGGTCAGCGGCTCCACGCTGGACGCCATCCGCTCGCGCGGGACGCTGATCTGCGGCGTGAACACCGGCCTGGCCGGCTTCGCGGCGCCCAACAGCCAGGGCGTGTGGCAGGGCTTCGACGTGGACTACTGCCGCGCGCTGGCCATCGCCATCTTCAACGACGCCAGCAAGGTGCGCTACGTGCCGACCACGGCGCAGAACCGCTTCACCGCGCTGCAGTCGGGCGAGGTGGACATCCTCAGCCGCAACACGACCTGGACGCTGTCGCGCGACACCTCGCTGGGCTTCGACTTCGCGGCCACCAACTTCTATGACGGCCAGGGCTTCATGGTGAAGCGCAGTCTGAACGTGAACAACGCCAACCAGCTGGACGGCGCCACGGTGTGCGTGCAGCCCGGCACGACGACCGAGCAGAACCTGGCCGACTGGGCGCGCGGCGCGCGCATCCAGATCCGCCCGGTGGTGATCGAGCGGCTGGAGGACAACATCGCCGCCTACATCGCCGGCCGCTGCGACGCCTACACCACCGACGTCTCGGGCCTCGCCGCCACGCGCGCCGTGCAGCAGAACCCGAACGACCACGTGATCCTGCCGCAGGTGATCAGCAAGGAGCCGCTGGGCCCGCTGTTCCGCCACGGCGACCAGCGCTTCGGCGACCTGGTGCGCTGGCTGCACTTCGGCCTGGTCGGCGCCGAGGAGTTCGGCATCACCACCGCCAACGTGGACCAGATGCTGGCCAACGACCCGCGGCCGGAGGTGCAGCGCATGCTGGGCCGCACCGGCGGGCTGGGCCAGATGCTGGGCGTGGACAACGCCTGGATGGTCAACGTGCTGAAGGGCGTGGGCAACTACGGCGAGATCTTCCAGCGCAACCTGGCGCCCATCGGGCTGCAGCGCGGCCCGAACGCGCTGTGGACGCAGCCCGGCGGGCAGCAGTACGCGCCGCCCTTCCGGTGAGCCTTCCCCGGGCCGCGCGGCGCCGCGCGGCCCGGACCCACCCCGGGCCGCCGGGCAAGAACGAGACACAGGGACAGGCTGGACAACATGTCGGATTCCACCGCCGATCCGCGCTTCGCCCGCAAGGCCCCGGGCCGGCCGCTGCGCCTGTCGTGGTCGGACGAGCGCGTGCGCAACATCGTGTGGCAGGTGCTGGTGGTCGGCGCCATCCTGTCCGTTTTCTGGTGGCTGTACCGCAACACCTCCTACAACCTGGAGGTCCGGCGCATCGCCACCGGCTTCGGCTTCCTGCAGCGCGAGGCGGGGCTGCCGATCGCGGAATCGCTGATCGAGTACGACCCTTCCATGACCTACCTCCGCGCGCTGACCGTCGGCGTGCTGAACACGCTGAAGGTCGCTGTGGTGGGCATCGTGCTGGCCACCATCCTGGGCACGCTGCTGGGCATCGCGCGGCTGTCGCGCAACTGGCTGCTGGCGCGCATCGCCGGCGCCTATGTCGAGCTGGTGCGCGACCTGCCGCTGCTGCTGCAGCTGCTGTTCTGGTACGCGCTGCTGCAGGCCCTGCCGGGGCCGCGGCAGGCGATCAACCCGATGGACGGCGTGTTCCTGTCCAACCGCGGCCTGAAGCTGCCGTGGTTCCAGTGGGAGCACGCGCATTCGATGGCGCTGCTGGCCTTCGCCGTGGGCGCCATCGCGTTCTGGCTGCTGCGCCGGGCGGCGCGCGCGAAGCAGATGGCCGACGGCCAGCCGCGCAAGGTGTGGCCCGCCGGGGTGGGGCTGATGCTGGCCCTGCCGCTGGCGGTGTGGGCGGCGCTGGGCGCGCCCTTCACGCCCGACGTGCCCTTCCTGCGCGGCTTCAACTTCCAGGGCGGCCTCACCGTCAGCCCGGAGTTCTTCGCGCTGCTGCTGGGTCTGACGCTCTACACCGCCGGCTTCATCGCCGAGATCGTGCGCGCGGGCATCCTGGCGGTGAACCAGGGCCAGTGGGAGGCGGCGCAGGCGCTGGGCCTGCCGCGCGGGCGCGTGATGTCGCTGGTGGTGCTGCCGCAGGCGCTGCGCGTCATCATCCCGCCGATGACCAGCCAGTTCCTGAACATCACCAAGAACTCCTCGCTGGCGGTGGCCATCGGCTACCAGGACATCGTGAGCATCGCCAACACCACGCTGAACCAGACCGGCCAGGCCATCGAGGGCATCGCCATCATCATGCTGGTCTACCTGACGATCAGCCTGAGCATCAGCCTGTTCATGAACTGGTACAATTCCAAGATCGCCCTGGTGGAGCGCTGAGGCCATGAGCATCACCGCCGAGAACGCCGCCAAGATCCCCGACGACGCCCTGCCGCGCACCGCGCCGCGGCGGCTGGTGGGGCCCACGGCCTGGGCACGCGAGAACCTGTTCGCCAACTGGTGGTCCACCGCCATCACCCTGGCGCTGGGCTACCTGCTGGTGCGCTACGCCCTGTCCTTCGTGGACTGGGCCTTCATCAACGCCGTCTGGACCGTGCCGCACAACGCCGCCGGCCAGCCCGACACCACCGCCTGCCGCGAGGCCAAGGGCGTGGGCGCCTGCTGGGCCGTGGTGACGGAGAAGCACCGCTTCATCCTGTTCGGCACCTACCCCTTCGAGGAGCACTGGCGGCCGCTGGTGGTCTGCCTGCTGTTCATCGGCCTCTACGTCGTCTCCGCCATGCGGCGCTTCTGGAACTGGCGGCTGGCGGTGATCTGGGCGGTGGTGCTGACGGTGATCGGCGTGCTGATGTGGGGCGGCGTGCTGGGCCTCAGCTACGTCCCGCAGGAGAAGTGGGGCGGGCTGCCCATCACGCTGATCCTGTCCACCTTCGGGCTGGCCTTCGCCTTCCCGCTGGCCATCCTGGTGGCGCTGGGGCGGCGCTCCAGGCTGCCGGCCATCAAGGCGATCTGCGTGCTCTACGTGGAGCTGATCCGCGGCGTGCCGCTGATCTCGCTGCTGTTCATGGCCTCCGTCATGTTCCCGCTGTTCCTTCCCGAAGGCGTGAACATCGACAAGCTGCTGCGCGCGCAGGTGGCCATCATCCTGTTCGCCGGCGCCTACCTGGCGGAAGTCGTGCGCGCCGGGCTGCAGGCGCTGCCCAAGGGCCAGTACGAGGCCGCGGACGCGCTGGGGCTGAGCTACTGGAAGAAGACCGGCCTCATCATCCTGCCCCAGGCGCTGCGGCTGGTGATCCCGCCGCTGGTCAACACCTTCATCGGCTTCTTCAAGGACACCTCGCTGGTGCTGATCATCGGCATCTTCGACCTGCTGACCGCGGGCAAGACCGCCATCATCGAGCCGATGTGGCAGGGCTTCGGCGTGGAGGTCTACATCACGCTCGCGCTGATCTACTTCTGCTTCTGCTTCGCCATGTCCAAGTACAGCGCGGGGCTCGAGCGCGAATTCAACGCGCACCGCCGGCGGTAAGACCGGGACCCGCGGCCGGCGCCCCCGGCCGCGACGACGCAGGCAAAGGCACGCAACGCAACCGCTGGGAGACTTGAGAACAATGTCCGCCGCCGCCGAGACCCTTTCCTCCGCCGTCCGGGCCGACGCCCCGCCGGCCATCAGCCTGCAGAAGGTCAACAAGTGGTACGGCTCGCTGCACGTGCTGCGCGACGTCTCGCTGGACGTGGCGCTGGGCGAGCGCGTGGTGGTCTGCGGCCCCTCGGGCTCGGGCAAGTCCACCCTGATCCGCTGCATCAACCGGCTGGAGGAGCACCAGGAGGGGCGCATCGTGGTGGACGGCATCGAGCTGTCCGACGACGTCAAGGCGCTGGACTCCATCCGCCGCGAGGTCGGCATGGTGTTCCAGAGCTTCAACCTGTTCCCGCACCTCACCATCCTCGAGAACTGCACCCTGGCGCCCATCTGGGTCCGCAAGATGCCCAAGAAGCAGGCCGAGGAGCTGGCGATGGAGTACCTGACGCGGGTGCGCATCCCCGAGCAGGCGGGCAAGTATCCCGGCCAGCTCTCGGGCGGGCAGCAGCAGCGCGTCGCCATCGCCCGCGCCCTGTGCATGCAGCCCAAGATCATGCTGTTCGACGAGCCGACCAGCGCCCTGGACCCGGAGATGATCAAGGAGGTGCTGGACACCATGGTGATGCTGGCCGACACCGGCATGACCATGATCTGCGTGACGCACGAGATGGGCTTCGCCCGCCAGGTGGCCGACCGCGTGGTGTTCATGGACCGCGGCGAGGTGGTGGAGCAGGGCGTGCCCGAGACCATCTTCGAGAACCCGCAGACCGACCGCCTGAAGCTGTTCCTGTCCCAGATCCTCCGCGGGCATTGAGCAAACGCAACCCTGACCCGCGCCGGCCGCTGCTAGAAGCGGGGACGGCGCGGGACTAACCCGCGCCGTCCCGACCCCCCCCCGACGAGGCGCCGCGTGTCCGCCGACCCCCCACGGAAAATCACCCTGGCCGCGCTGATCGGCGTGCTCGGCGTCGTCTATGGCGACATCGGCACCTCGCCGCTCTACGCGCTCAAGGCCGCGCTGCTGCACTTCGACGAGGGCGGCATCGCCGACTGGGAGGTGCTGGGGATCATCTCCCTCATCTTCTGGTCGCTCATGCTCACCGTCACGGTGAAGTACGTGCTGTTCGTCATGCGCGCCGACAACCGGGGCGAGGGCGGCATCATGGCGCTGATGGCGCTGGCCCAGCGCACGGCCGAGACGCCGCGCGGCCGCATGGCGCTGGCGATGATCGGCATCGCCGGCGCCGCCCTGTTCCTGGGCGACGGCATGATCACGCCCGCCATCTCCGTGCTCTCGGCCGTCGAGGGGCTGGAGGTGATCGAGCCCGGCTTCCGCGCCGCCGTCATCCCCATCACCCTGGGCGTGCTGCTGGCGCTGTTCCTGGTGCAGTGGCGCGGCACCGGCGCCATGGGCGCCTTCTTCGGGCCCATCTGCGCCATCTGGTTCGGCACGCTGGGCGTGCTGGGGCTGGCGGAGGCGCTGCACAACCCGGCGGTCTTCGCCGCCGTCTCGCCCTGGTACGCCATCAACTTCTGCATCCACTACCACCTGGCCGCCTTCATCGCGATGGGCTCCGTCGTGCTGGCGGTGACGGGGGCGGAGGCGCTGTACGCCGACATGGGGCATTTCGGCCGCAAGCCCATCCAGCTGGCCTGGGTGGCCTTCGTGCTGCCGGCGCTGGCGCTGAACTACATGGGCCAGGGCGCGCTGCTGCTGCGCGACCCCGCGGCGATCGAGAACCCCTTCTACCTGCTGGCGCCCGAGTGGTTCCGCCCCATCCTGGTGGTGCTGGCCACGGCGGCGACCATCATCGCCTCCCAGGCGATGATCTCGGGCGCCTTCTCCATCGCGCGGCAATGCGTGCAGCTGGGCTTCTCGCCGCGGCTGGAGGTGCGCCACACCTCCGCGACCGAGGAAGGGCAGATCTACATGCCGCAGGTGAACGCCGCGCTGCTGATCGGCGTGGTGATCCTGGTGCTGGAGTTCCACACCTCCGAGGCGCTGGCCGCCGCCTACGGGCTGGCGGTGACCGGCACCTTCCTGTGCACCACGCTGCTGGCCTTCGTGGTGTTCCGCCGCCAGTTCGGCTGGGGGCGGGCGAAGCTGGCGGTGGTCTTCGTGCCGCTGCTACTGCTCGACCTTTCCTACTTCATCGCCACCGCGCTGAAGATCCCCGAGGGCGGCTACGTCCCCATCCTCATCGGCGCGGTGGCCTTCGCGCTGATGTACGTGTGGTACCAGGGCCGGCAGCTGCTGTTCGCGCGCATCCGCGCCGACGGGCTGCCGCTGCGCTCCTTCCTGGCGCGGCTGCCGCAGTCGCGCACCACGCGGGTGCCGGGCATCGCGGTGTTCATGACCGGCCAGGCGGACTACCTGCCCGGCGCGCTGCTGCACAACCTCAAGCACAACAAGGTGCTGCACGAGAAGGTGCTGTTCGTCACCGTGCTGAACGAGGACATCCCGGCCGTGGGTGCCGAGCGCCGCGCCGAGGTGCAGGAGCTGGCCGAGGGCATCCGGCGCGTCATCCTGCGCTACGGCTTCCAAGAAAGCCCGGACATCCCGCGCGAGCTGGAGCGCCTGGCCGCCGCCGGCCTCATCGCCTACGAGCCGATGCAGGCCTCCTACTTCCTGGGGCGCGAGACCATCGTGGCGGCGGCGGTGCCCAAGATGGCGGGCTGGCAGCAGTGGCTCTACACGCTGATGAGCCGCAATTCCCTGCCCGCCACCGAGTTCTTCCGCATCCCCTCCGACCGGGTGGTGGAGCTGGGGGTGCGCATAGCCATCTAGGCGGCCAGCCGCGCCCGCAGCCCTTCCAGCCCGGCCTGCCCGGCGGCGAAGACCAGCCGCACCCGGCCGGGGGCGAGGCGGGCGGTGGCCTCCAGCGCCGGCAGTCCGGGCAGGGCCAGCCGCAGCCGCGCGCCCTCGGCCACGCCCTCCACCGGCTCCAGCGCCGCGCCGCCGGGCGAAAGGTCGGTCACCAGCACCTCCAGCCCCGCCGCCGGCAGGCCGGGGCCCGAGAGGCGCGCCGGCTGGCGCACCGCCAGCCGGGGCTCCCCGCGGCGGTCCACTTCCGGCGCGGCCTGGCGCACCACCTTCACCAGCACGCCGCGCAGGGCCGACACCGCCTCGCTCGCCGCCTGGGTGCCCTGCTGCACATGGGCGGCGCGGGCGCCGGTGCGCTCCGTCTCCTCCGCCACGGTGGCGATGCGCTCCGACACCGCCGCCGCCGCGCCCGCGGCCTCGCCCACCGCGCGGGCGATCTCCTGCGTGGCGGCGCTCTGCTCCTCCATGGCGGAGGCGATGGCGGCGGTGGCCTCGTTCACCTCGGCCACGGCGTCGGCCATCTGCGCCACGTTGCGCACCGCCTCCTCCGTCGCGCCGGCCATCTCCTGCACCTGGCGGCCGATCTCCTCCGTGGCGCGGGCGGTCTGCGCGGCCAGCGCCTTCACCTCCCCCGCCACCACGGCGAAGCCCTTGCCGGCCTCGCCGGCCCGCGCCGCCTCGATGGTGGCGTTCAGCGCCAGCAGGTTGGTCTGCGCCGCGATGCCCGCGATCATGCGCGCCACGTTGCCGATGCGCTCCATCTCGGCGGACAGGCGGGCGATCTGCGCGCGGCTTTCCTCGCCCTGGCCGGCGGCGCGCCGGGTGGCGCCGCCCGCCCCGGCGATGCGGGCGGTGATCTCGCGGATGGAGGCGCCGAGTTCCTCCGTGGCGGAGGCGACGGTCTGCACGTTGCGCATCGCCTCCTCCGCCGCGGCGGTGACGCCCGCGCTGTCGGCGCGCACCTGGGCGGCGCTGGCGGCCATGGCCACCGCGTCCTCGGCCATGCGGCCCATGCCCTCGGCCACGGCGCCCACGGCGCGGCCGGCCTCCTCCTCCACGCGGGCGGCCATCTCGCGCAGCATGGCCTGGCGCTCCTCCGCCACGCGGGCGCGCTCGGCCTCGCGGGCGGCGCGGGCGGCCCCGGCCTCCCGCAGGCCGTCGCGCAGCACCACCAGGGCGCGCGCCATCTCGCCGATCTCGTCGCCGCGCGCGCCGCCCGGCACCTCGCGCTCCAGCTCGCCGGCGGCGATGCCGGCCATGGCGCCGGTCAGCCCGGCCATCGGCCGCGTCACCCGCCGCACCACCAGCAGCGCGGAGGCGAGCAGCAGCAGCGCCGTCAGCCCCGCCAGCGCGTGCAGGCGCCACAGCGCCGCCGCCGCGGCCTCCCCCGCCGCCGCCACCTGCGCCCCGGCCGCGGCGATCTGCGCGTCCAGCACGGCGCCGATGGCTTCAGTCAGCGGGTCGATGGCAGGGTACAGGCGCCCTCGCACCACGGCGTCCAGGGCGCGGGGATCCTCCGCGCGCATGGCGGCCTGCAGGGCGCGCAGCACTTCCCAGGCGGCGGCCTCGCGCGCGCGGGCGGCCGCCATCTGGGCCTGGGCCGCGGGCGCCAGCGCGGCGCCGCGCAGGGCGTCCAGCGCGCGCAGGATGATGCCCTCGGCCTCGGCCAGGGCGCGGCGCCCCTCCTCCCAGCGGAAGTTGCCGTTGCGCACCTTGTGCGAGGCGTCCACCACCGAGACGGCGAAGGCGTCCGACACCGCCTTCAGCTCGCCCATCGGGCGGACGGAGGAGGATTGGAGGTCGCGCAGCGCGCCCTCCATCGCCCGCAGCGAACGCACGCCCTGCAGCGTGGCGGCGCCGCTGGCCAGGCCGCCCGCGGCCAGCAGGCCCAGCAGCACCGGCGCGATGCGCAGCGCCCGGGCGCGCGCTTGGGGGTTGGGCATCGAAGGATTCCGTTTCTCTCCGGGCCGAGGCTGCAACCGCACAGCTTGCTTTTCCCTTATCGGTGCGGCGTCTCCCGGCCGCCGCGCCGGCGTGCTAACCGATGCCTCCGCCGCCACCCGCGCCACGAGGCCCATCCCCACCCATGCCCCCCAGTCCCGCGACGCCTTTCCCGGATCCCGCGGCCGGCGGCGGCATGGGCGCGCGCATCCGCGACCTGGACTGGGCGGCCACGCCGCTCGGCCCGGCGGCGGGCTGGCCGACGGAGCTG
Organism: Sabulicella flocculans; assembly: GCF_045449635.1. NCBI lineage: Bacteria > Pseudomonadati > Pseudomonadota > Alphaproteobacteria > Acetobacterales > Acetobacteraceae > Sabulicella > Sabulicella flocculans. The sequence goes on from NZ_JBJJBR010000019.1 coordinate 16,499, forward strand.
CGCACGCTGCTGGGCGTCATGCTCGGCTCCAACCAGCCGATGTTCGTGGCCTGGGGGCCGGGGCGCACCCTGCTCTACAACGACGCCTACGCCGAGGTGCTGGCCGGCAAGCACCCCGCCGCCCTGGGGCGCGACTTCCTGGAGGTGTGGCACGAGATCCGCGCCGACCTCACGCCCATCGTCGCCGCCGCCTATGCGGGCCAGCCGGTGCACATGGACGACATCACCCTGTCCATGCAGCGCCGCGGCTTCCGCGAGGAGACGCACTTCGCCTTCTCCTACACGCCGATGCGCGACGGCACCGGGGCGGTGGCCGGCTTCTTCTGCGCCTGCACCGAGATCACCGGCCAGGTGACGGCCGAGCGCGCGCTGCGCGCCGAGCGCCAGCGCCTGCGCGAGGTGCTGGACGGCATGGGCGAGGCCTTCGGCATCCTGGGCCACGACTTCACCATCCTCGACCTCAACGCCGAGGCGCTGCGCCTGGACGGCCGCCCGCGCGAGGCGCTGGTCGGGCGCGACTACTTCGCCGCCCATCCGCAGATGCGCGACGGCGAGCCGGGCCGGCTGCTGCGCCACGCCATGCAGGCGCGCGAGGCGGTGGCGCTGGAGCACCGCCGCCGCGGCCCCGACGGGCAGGACGCCTGGATGGACCTGCGCGCCTTCCCGGTGGAGGAAGGCCTGGCGATGTTCTGGCGCGACGTCACCGCCGGGCGCGCCGCCGAGCGCACCGCGCGGGACGCCGCCGAGCGCGTGGAGCTGGCGCTGGATTCCGGCGCCATCATCGGCACCTGGGTGTGGGACATCCCGCACAACCGCCTGACCGCCGACGCCCGCTTCGCGCGCTCCTTCGGCCTCGACCCCGCGCGCTGCCGCGCCGGGCTGACGCTGGAGGACGTGACCGCCTCCATCCACCCCGAGGACCTGCCCCGGGTGCAGGCCGCCATCGGCGAGGCGCTGGCGGCCGGCGGCCCCTACCGCTCCGAGTACCGGGTCCGCCCGCGCGAGGGCGGCTGGCGCTGGATCGCCGCCTCCGGCCGGGTGGAGAAGGACGCCGCCGGCGCGCCGCTGCGCTTCCCCGGCGTGCTGCTGGACATCCACGAGCGCCGCGCCGCCGAGGAGGCGCTGCGCGAGGCGGAGGAGCGGCTGCGCCTGTCCACCGAGCTGTCCGACGTGGGCTTCTGGGACGTGGACCCGGCGACGGAATCCATCGTCTGGCCGGCGCGGGTGAAGGCCATGTTCGGCATCACCCACGCCGGCGCCATCACCATGGACGACTTCCGCGCCGGGCTGCACCCGGAGGACGCGCCCGCCGTGCTGGCCGCCTTCGCGGCGGCGATGGACCCGGCCCGCCGCGCCCTCTACGACGCCGAGTACCGCACGGTGGGGCTGGAGGACGGCAAGCTGCGCTGGGTGGCGGCCAAGGGGCGCGGCCTGTTCGACGCCGCCGGCCGCTGCACCCGCGTGCTGGGCACCGCGGTGGACATCACCGCCCGCAAGGCGAGCGAGGGCCGGCTGCGCCGCGTGCTGGACGGGCTGTTCGCCTTCGTCGGCCTGCTGGAGCGCGACGGCACCCTGCTCGAGATCAACCAGGCCCCGCTGCGCGCCGCGGCGCTGACGCCGGCCGACGTGCTGGGCCGCCCCTACTGGGAGGCGCCCTGGTGGTCGCACGATGCCGCGGTGCAGGCGCGGCTGCGCGACGCCGTGGCGCGTGCGGCCGCGGGCGAGACGGTGCGCTTCGACGTGCCGGTGCAGGTGGCCGGCGGCGCGCTGCTGACGCTGGACTTCCAGATGGCGCCCCTGCGCGACGAGGCCGGGGCCGTCACCCACCTCGTGCCCTCCGGCGTCGTGGTGGAGGAGCGCGTGCAGGCCGAGCGATCCCTGCGCGAGCTGAACGCCACGCTGGAGCGCCGGGTGGAGGAGGCGCTGGCGGCCCGGCGCGAGGTGGAGGACGCGCTGCGCCAGGCGCAGAAGATGGAGGCGGTGGGCCAGCTGACCGGCGGCGTGGCGCACGACTTCAACAACCTGCTGACGGTGGTGAAGGGCAACCTGGACATGGCCCTGCGCGCCCTGGAGGGCGCGGGCGTGCAGGAGGCGCGCGCCCTGCGCGCCCTGGGCAACGCCATGAAGGGCGCCGAGCGCGCCGCGGCGCTGACGCAGCGCCTGCTCGCCTTCTCGCGCCGGCAGCCGCTGGCGCCCAAGCCCATCGACGTGGACCGGCTGGTGCGCGGCATGAGCGACATGCTCAACCGCTCGCTGGGCGAGACGGTGCGGCTGGAGATCGTCACCTCGCCGGGGCTGTGGCGGGTGGAGGCGGACCCCAACCAGCTGGAAAGCGCCATCCTCAACCTGGCGCTGAACGCGCGCGACGCGCTGCCGCGCGGCGGCACGCTGACCATCGAGACGGCGAACGCCCACCTGGACGCCGGCTACGCCACCCAGCACGCCGAGGTGGCGCCCGGCCAGTACGTGGTGCTGGCCGTGACCGACACCGGCACCGGCATGCCGCGCGAGGTGATGGCCCGCGTGTTCGAGCCCTTCTTCACCACCAAGGAGCCGGGCCACGGCACCGGGCTCGGCCTCTCGCAGGTGTACGGCTTCACCAAGCAGTCCGGCGGGCACGTGAAGCTGTACTCGGAGGAGGGGCAGGGCACCACGGTGAAGATCTACCTGCCCCGCCTGCAGGCCGAGGCGACGGCGGAGGAGGAGGAGGCGGCCCGCGCCGCCGGGCTGGAGCGCGCCGGCCTGCAGGAGGTCATCCTGGCGGTGGAGGACGACGACGACGTGCGCGCCTACACCGTGGAAAGCCTGCGCGAGCTGGGCTACCGCGTGCTGGAGGCGCATGACGGCGCCTCCGCCCTGCGGCTGCTGGAGCGGCACGGCCACCCGGTGGACCTGCTGTTCACCGACGTGGTGATGCCCGGCCTGTCGGGCAGGGAGCTGGCGGACGCCGCCCGGCAGCGCCAGCCCGACCTGCGGGTGCTCTACACCTCGGGCTACACCCGCAACGCCATCGTGCATGGCGGGCGGCTGGACGCGGGGGTGGAGATGCTGCCCAAGCCCTTCACCCTGGCCGCGCTGGGCCAGGCGGTGCGCGACGCGCTGGACCGCGGCCGCACCCGGCGCGTGCTGCTGGCCGCCGCCGACCCCGCCCTGCGGCTGCGCGCCGCCGAGGCGCTGGCCGGCGGCGGCTGGGCCGCCGAGGAAGCCGGCACCGCGGCGGAGACGCTGGCCCGGGCGCGCAGCGCCCGCGGCACCTACGATGCCGTGGTGCTGGCCGGCCCGCTGCCCGACAAGCCGGCGGCCGCGCTGGCGGCCGAGCTGCGCGCCACCTTCGCCCACCTGCCGGTGATGCTGCCGGAGGGCGAGCAGCCGGCGGAGGATGATCCCTGCATCGCCGCACCCCCGCCCGGCACCGCCCTGGCGGCGGCGCTGCGCGCCCTGCTGCGGCGCTGCGCCGGCTGGACGACGGCCGAACCGCCGACCGGGTGACGCGCGTGCAACCACACGGAACGTCGCGCTTTCGCCACGGAATGATGACGTCAGACGACATGGCAGGCCTGCCCTCCACGGCGACGGATGCGGAAATCAGCGGCGTCGCGGCGCAGCTCGGTCCGGCATCGGGCTTCACCGACCCGTTCTCGGTGGCGGTGCGGATCACCCGCATGCCGATGGTCATCAGCGACCCGCGCCTGCCGGACAACCCGATCGTCTTCGTCAACGACAGCTTCTGCCGCCTTTCCGGCTATGCGCGCGAGGAGATCCTGGGCCGCAACTGCCGCTTCCTGCAGGGCCCGGACACCGACCCGGCGGCCCGGGCGGCGATCCGCGAGGCGGTGCGGGCCGGCCGGCCGATCGAGGCCGACCTCAAGAACTACCGCAAGGATGGCTCGCCGTTCTGGAACCGGCTGATGATGGTGCCGGTGCGGGCGCCGGACGGCGCGGTGACGCATTTCGTCGCCTCCCAGGTGGATGTCACGCTCGAGCGCGAGCGGATGGCGGGGCTGGAGGAGAGCAATGCCGCGCTGCTGGCGGAGCTGGCCGACCGCAACCGCCGGCACGAGGCGGATGCGGCGCGGCTGCGCCTGGCGGTGGATGCCGGGCAGCTCGGCGAATGGGAGCTCGACCTCGCGACCGACCGCTCGGTGCGCGCGCCGCGGCACGACGCCATCTTCGGCTATGCCGGGCCGGTGGCCGAGTGGGGATTCGCGCGCTTCCTGGCGCATGTCCTGCCCGAGGACCGCGCCGTGGTGGAGGAGAGCTTCGCCGCCGCGGTGCGGTCCGCCCGGCCATGGCGGTTCGAATGCCGCATCCGCCGCGCCGACAATGGCGAGACGCGGTGGATCCGCGTGCAGGGCGCCCCGGTGGCCGGCGCCGATGGACGACCCACCAAGCTGGTCGGCCTGGTGCAGGACGTGACGGAGCAGCACGAGGCGCAGGAGGCGCTGCGCCACCTCAACCGCACGCTGGAGGCGCGGGTGGGCGCCGCCCTGGCCGAGCGCAAGCTGCTGGCCGATATCCTGGAGGGCAACAGCGCCTTCGTGCAGGTGGTGGGCCGCGACTGGCGCTTCCTGGCGCTGAATCGCGCCGTGGTCGGCGAGTACGAGCGCGTCTTTGGCGTCCGCCCCCGCGTGGGCGATGACCTGCGCGAAGTGCTGGCCCACCTGCCGGCCGAGAGCGATGGCGCGCTGGCCCTGTGGAGCCGCGCCCTGGCCGGCGAGGAGTTCACGGCGACGACCGAGTTCGGCGACCCCGGGCGCGCGCGCCGCACCTACGAGATGAGCTTCAGCACGCTGCGCGACGCCGAGGGCCGCTTCATCGGCGCCTACCAGTTCTCCAGCGACGTCACCGACCGCCTGCGCGACACCGAGCGGCTGGCCCAGGCGGAGGAAAGCCTGCGCCAGAGCCAGAAGATGGAGGCGTTGGGCCAGCTCACCGGCGGCATCGCGCACGACTTCAACAACATGCTGCAGGCGGTGATGGCCGCGCTCCAGCTCATGCAGCGCCGCATCGAGACCGGGCGGGCGGAGGAGGCGGTGCGCTTCGTCGAGGCGGCGCAGCAGCAGGTGACGCGCGCCGCCGGTATCACCCACCGCCTGCTGTCCTTCGCCCGGCGCCAGGCGCTGTCGCCCGAGCGGGTCAACCTGGATGCGCTGGTGCGCGGCCTGGAGGACCTGCTGCGGCAGACGGTCGGCCCTTCCATCCGCCTCGACATCGCGCTGCACGATGGCGTCTGGCCGGTGCGCTGCGATTCCAACGGGCTGGAGAACGCGCTGCTCAACCTCGTCATCAACGCGCGCGACGCCATGCCCGGCGGCGGCACCTTGCGCATCACCACCGCGCATGAGGTGCTGCCGGAGGGCCTGCCGGACGCGCCGGCGGCAGGGGAATACGTGCGCCTCTCGGTGCAGGATGACGGCCTGGGGATGGATGCGGAGGTGCTGCGCCACGCCTTCGAGCCCTTCTTCACCACCAAGCCGGCCGGCAAGGGCACCGGGCTGGGGCTGAGCCAGGTCTATGGCTTCGCGCGGCAATCGGGCGGCACGGCGCGGCTGGAAAGCGCCCCGGGCCGTGGCACCAGCGTGCACCTGCTGCTGGCGCGCGCGCCCGCCGAGGCCCGCCCGCCGCCCGTGCCCGCCGGGACGGGCACGCCGGGCACCGCCGCCGCGGCGACGGTGCTGCTGGTGGAGGATGAGCCCGACATCCGCGCCTTCGCCGCCCAGGCGCTGCGCGACCACGGGCTGCAGGTGATCGAGGCCGCGGACGGGCGCGCGGCGCTGTCGCTGCTGCGCGGCGGCGGCGTGGCGCCGATGCGCCGGCCCGACCTGCTGTTGGCCGATGTGGGGCTGCCAGGCGGCCTGAACGGCCGCCAACTGGCCGAGGCGGTGCGCGAGCACCTGCCCGGCCTGCCGGTGCTGCTGATCACCGGCTATGCCGGCGGCGCCATCCCCGGCGACGACCTGCCCGAGGGTTTCGAGGTGCTGCCCAAGCCCTTCACCCTCGACCTGCTGCTGGAGCGCGTGCGGGAGGCGCTGCGGCGCTGACGCCCGCCTCCCGCGCGCGGGTGGCCAGCACGTCGGCGCGCTCGTTCATCGGGTCGCCGGCATGGCCGCGCACCCAGGTCCATTCGATGCGGTGCGGCTTGGCGGCGGCCAGCAGGCGCTGCCAGAGGTCGTAGTTCTTCACCGGCTCCTTCGCCGCGTTGCGCCAGTTGTTGCGCACCCAGCCCTTCACCCAGCGCTCCATGCCGTTGCGCAGGTATTCGCTGTCGGTGTGCAGCACCACGGCGCAGGGGCGCGTCAGCGCCTCCAGCGCGGCGCAGGCGGCCGTCAGCTCCATCTGGTTGTTGGTGGTGGCGGGGCTGTAGCCGCTGAGTTCCTTTTCCGTGCCGCCGAAGCGCAGGATGGCGGCCCAGCCGCCCGGGCCGGGATTGGGCTTGCAGCCGCCATCGGTCCAGATGAGGACCTTGCCGGGGTCGTCAGCCACCGATCGCCTCCGGCGTCGTCGCCTCGCGGAAGAAGCGCAGCTTGTGCAGGTATTCCATCGGGTCCTTGCGCGTCACCATCGCGCCCGCCGGCGTGTTCACCCAGTCGAACAGGCGGGTCAGCAGGAAGCGGATCGCCGCCCCCTGGCACAGCACCGGCAGCGCCGCGCGCTCGGCCGCGGAAAGCGGGCGGCGCGATTCGTAGCCGCGCAGCAGGGCGCGCGCCTTGGTGACGTTGAAGCTCCGCGCCTCCTCGAAGCACCAGGCGTTCAGGCAGATGGCGACGTCATAGGCCAGCAGGTCGGTGCAGGCGAAGTAGAAGTCGATGAGGCCGGAGACGCGCTGCCGCCGCCCATCCTCCAGGAAGAAGGCGTTGTCCGGGAACAGGTCGGCATGGATGTGCCCCGTGGCCAGCCCGGCCGGCCAGGCGGCGAGGATGGCGGCCAGGGCCTCATCCAGCTCGGCCACCAGCGCGGCATCGGCATCCGGCCGGCAGCGTTCCAGCAGCGGCGCCCAGGCGGCGGGGCCGAGGCCGTTGGCGCGCATCAGCCGGAAGCCCTCGCCCGCCAGGTGCAGCGCGCCCAGCGCCTCGCCCAGCGGCTCGCAATGCGAGGGGCGGATGCGCCGGGGCCAGACGCCGGGCAGGAAGGTGCAGATGGCGGCCGGCCGCCCGGCGAGGGAACGCAGCGCCACGCCGTCGCGCGCCGGCACCGGCTGCGGGCAGGACAGGCCGCGCCCGGCCAGGTGCTGCATGAGGCCGAGGAAATAGGGCAGCTCCGCCGGGTCCACCCGCTTCTCGTAGAGGGTGAGGATGAAGTCGCCCTGCTCGGTCTTCAGCGCGTAGTTGCTGTTCTCCACCCCCTCCGCGATGCCGCGGAAGGCCAGCAGCCCACCCAGGGCGTAGTCGGCCAGGAAGGCGCGCAGCGCCTCGTCCGTCACCTCGGTGTAGACGGCCATCAGGCTTGCTGGGGCGCCGCGGCGGTGAGGGCGGCGGGCAGCTTGAAGATGATCTTCTCCTCCGCCACCACGATCTCCTCCGTGGTGACGGGGCCGCGCTCACGCAGGCGGGCCAGCACCTCCTCCACCAGCACCTCGGGGGCGGAGGCGCCGGCGGTGACGCCGATGCGCGACACGCCGTCGAGCAGCGCCAGGTCCAGGTCGCGGCCGCGCTGCACCATCACGGCGCGCGGGCAGCCGGCGCGCAGCGCCACCTCCTTCAGCCGCACCGAGTTGGAGGAGTTGGGCGCGCCCACCACCACCATCAGTTCCACCTGCGGCGCGATGGCCTTCACCGCCGCCTGGCGGTTGGTGGTGGCGTAGCAGATGTCCTCCTTCGCCGGCGCCGCCATGCCCGGGAAGCGGGATTGCAGGATGGCCAGGATCTCCGCCGTGTCGTCCACCGACAGCGTGGTCTGGGTGATGAAGGCCAGCGCGGCGCCGGGCGGCGGCTGCACGGCGCGGGCATCGGCCTCGTCCTCCACCAGCGTCACCGCGCCGGGCGGCAGCTGGCCCATGGTGCCCACCACCTCCGGGTGGCCGGCATGGCCGATCAGGAACATGTGGCGGCCGCGGGCGTGGTGTTGCTCGGCCTCGCGGTGGACCTTGCTCACCAGGGGGCAGGTGGCGTCGAGAAAGAACATGCGCCGCGCCTCGGCCGCCGCGGGCACCGCCTTGGGCACGCCATGGGCGCTGAACACCACCGGCTGGCCGTCATCGGGGATCTCGTCCAGCTCCTCGACGAAGACGGCGCCCTGGCGCTCCAGGTTCTGCACCACGAAGCGGTTGTGCACGATCTCGTGCCGGACGTAGACCGGCGCGCCGTATTGCCGCAGCGCCTCCTCCACGATCTTGATCGCGCGGTCCACCCCGGCGCAGAAGCCGCGCGGGCCGGCGAGGAGGACGTGGATCGGGGCGGCGTCGGCCATGGGGGTTCCTGGGGGTCCGGCGGGGTTCGCCCGCTCTCTATCGCTTCGGGCGGTTTGGTGCAAAACAACCGGGCCATGAAGGCCCCCTCGCTCGCCCTCCTGCCCGTCCTGCTGCTCGCCGCCTGCGCGCCCCAGCGCATGGAGGACCGGCTGGTGGCCTGCCCGCAGCTCTCCCTGCCCGCCGACGTGGCGGACCTGACGCGCCACCTGCCCGGCGCCGCGCCCGACCTCTCGACCCTGGTGCTGGACGCGCGGGTGAGCGCGGTGGACGGCGATTGCCGCCGCGGCCGGCGCGACCAGTCGGTGGAGGTGGCGGTGGGGCTGCGCCTGCGGGTGGACCGCGGCCCGGCGGCCACCGGGCGCGGGGCGCAGATCCCCTGGTTCATCGCGGTGCTGGACGGCGAGGAGATCCTGTCGCGGCAGTCCTTCGTGCTGCCCGTCGCCTTCGCGCCCAACACCACCCGCGCCGAGGTGGCGACGCCCAGGGTGGACATCTCCTTTCCCGCCCGCCCGGGCCGGCGCATCCAGGACCTGCGCATCATCACCGGCCTGCAGCCCTCCCCCGGGGAGCTGGAGCTGAACCGCCGCCGCGGCCCGCGCTGAGGCTCAGGGTTCGCCCCACCCTTGCAACCTTGCCAGACCGGACCATTTCGGCTCCGCAAAGGGCAGGGGAACGCCGATGCCGGACCTGGGAATGGGGCTGTCGCACGAGGAGATGCGCCGGCGCGCCCTCCATGCGCTGGACGAGCTGGCCGACGGCTCCTTCGCCGAGCGGATGCGGGTGGAGGCGGCGGCGCGCATCATCGTCACGCTGCGCCGGGTGGCGGTGCTGGCGGCCGGCGGCGAGTTCGGCGGCGCCACCCCCTCGGGCCCGCTGGCCGAGCTGGCGGCGCGCTGGGACGCCACCGCCACCACCGCCAGCGAGTTCGCCGGGGCGCTGACCCCCGCCGAGCTGTCCCTGCTGACGGAAGGCGCGCCCCCCTGGGCCGAGGCGCAGCGCGCCCGGGGGTAGCCCGCCCGGGCGGGACGTGGCATGGCCCGCCCGCCCCATGCTGCCCCTCCTCCTCCTCGCGCCGGCCCTGGCGCTCGTCTCGGCGCTCGCGGTGCGCGCGATGATCGCGCGGCCCATCCTGGACCACCCGAACCACCGTTCCGCCCACCTGCGGCCCACCCCCAAGGGCGGCGGGCTGGGGCCGGTGCTGGCCTTCGCCCTGGGCATGGGGGCGGTCTACCTCGCCACGCCCTTCGCCCCGCTGGCGGAGGGGCGCTACGTCGGCGTGGTGCTGGCGGCGCTGGCCATGGCCGGCGTGGCCCTGGCGGACGACCTGCGCGACTTCCGCTTCGGGGTGAAGCTGGCGGCGCAGGCCGGCGCGGCGCTGGTGGCCATCGGCGCCGGCCTGGTGCTGACCCGCCTGGCCCTGCCCGGGATGGGCGAGGTGGAGCTGGGCGCGCTGGGCGTGGCGGCGACGCTGTTCTGGATGGTGGGCTGCACCAACGCGGTGAACTTCATGGACGGGCTGGACGGGCTGGTGGGCGGGGTGGTGGTGGTGGCCGCCGCGGCGCTGGCGCTGCTGGGCGCGGTGCAGGGCAGCCCCTTCGTGGCCGCCGCCGCCCTGTGCCTGGGGGCGGGCTTCGCCGGCTTCCTGCCCTTCAACATCGCCCCCGCGCGCATCTTCATGGGCGATGTCGGCTCGCAGTTCGCCGGCTTCCTGCTGGCGGTGCTGGGGGTGGCGGCGGCGGGGTTCGACGCCGGGCAGGTGTCCTTCCTGGTGGTGCCGCTGCTGCTGAACGGGCTGCTGTGGGACGCCGCCTTCACCCTGGCCCGCCGCGCCCTGGCGGGCGAGCGGGTGAGCGAGGCGCACCGCTCGCACCTCTACCAGATGGCGCAGCGCGCCGGGGTGCCGACGCGCGCGGTGGCGGCGGCGCACTGGGGCTTCGCCGGCTTCGGCGCGGCGCTGGCCTTCGCCTTCCTGGCGCTGCCGGCGGCGCAGAAGCCGCTGGTGGTGCTGCCCGCCCTGCTGGTGCAGCTGGGCTGGACGGCCTGGGTGGTGCGGCGGATGCGCCGCGCCGGGCTGGGCTGGCGCTGAGCGCGGCGGTCCGGGCTGGCGCTGGCGCGCCGGGCGTCAGTGCGGCTTGCCGCCCTCGCGCTCGCCCTCGCGCTCGCGCAGCCAGTCCTCCGTGGTCTTGACCAGGGGGCGCTCGCCGGCGGCGTAGGGGTCCATGCGGCTCTCGGTGGCTTCCACCACGCGGCAATCCTCGCACAGCTCCAGCGCGCGCAGCCGGGCCGGGTCCTGGAACATCCAGTGGCCGGAGGACACCAGCTTGGCCTTCACCCGCGCGATGGAGGACTTCATGCCGAAGGGCTTGGCGCAGCGCAGGCAGGCGGCCGGCTCCTCCTCCTTCACCACCCGCGCCTCGGCGGCCTCGGGGCGCAGGTCCAGGCGGGGCTCCAGGGTGATGACCTGCTCGGGGCAGGTGGCGGCGCACAGGCCGCACTGCACGCAGGCCTCCTCCAGGAAGCGGAGCTGCGGCGTCTCCGGGTTGGCGGAGAAGGCGCCGGTGGGGCAGACCATGGTGCAGGCCAGGCACAGGGTGCAGCCCTCGGTGGCCACCGCGGCGACGCCGAAGGGCGCGCGCTCCGGCATCGGCACCACCGGGCTGCCGCCGGCCGCCGCGTGCAGCGCCTTGAAAGCCTGGCGCATCACCTCGCGCGGGGCGCCCAGGGGCAGGAAGCCGTCCGGCTGCCACTGGGTGCGCAGCGGCCGGGCGGCGCGCAGCTGCTCGCCCAGGGTGAAGGGGTCGTCGGTCTCGATGGCGGCCGCCCGGGCGCCGGCGATGCCGAAGCCGGCCAGGGCGGCCTCCAGGTAGCCCAGGTTGCGGAACACCCCCTCCGCGCCGTGCGGGCGGCGGGCGGGCAGCAGCAGCCGCACCGCCGCCGCGCCCCAGGCGAAGGCGCCGGCCAGCAGCGAGAGGTCGAGCTGCGACACCTCGTTCACCTTCAGCGGCAGCACGCGGGCGGGCAGCCCCTCGCCGTGGCGGGCCAGCGCCTCGATCAGCGCCTCGCCGTGCGCTTCGTCGTGGAACAGCACCACGGGGTCGCGCCCGCCGGCCTGGGCGAAGGCCAGCAGGGCGGCGCGCATCCGCCGGGCCAGGGCGTCGGCCGTGGGCAGGGCGTAGGTGATGGCCCCGGTGGGGCAGACCGCGGCGCAGGCGCCGCAGCCGGCGCAGATTTCCGCCGAGACGAGGACGTGGTCCTTGCCCGAGGGGGTGATGGCGCCGGTCGGGCACAGCTCCAGGCAGCGGGTGCAGCCGGTCTTCCTGTTGCGGGAATGGGCGCACAGCCCTTCCTCCAGCTGCACGAAGCGCGGCTTGTCGAAGGTGCCGACCAGGGCGGAGGCCGCCGCCACCGCGCGGGCCACCGCCGCGGCGTCCCCCGGGGCGGCGCGCAGGTAGCCCTGGCGCAGCTCATGGGTGGGGAACAGCGGCGCGCCGCCCGTCAGGTCGAGGATGAGGTCGCATTCGCTCGCCGCGCCGTCCTTGCCCGGCCCCCAGCGATAGGCGGCGCGGGAGGAAGGGGCGGGGGCGGCGTAGCCGTCCACCATCACCCGGAAGGCGCCCAGGAAGCCGGTGGCGGTGCGCGCCCGGCCCCGCGCCACGGGGAACTCGGCGCGGCGCAGCGGCTCCACCTCCGCCTCGCCCGAGAGCAGCACCGTCACGTCCAGCGTCGCGGCCAGGGCCTTGGCGGCTTCCAGCGCCGTCTCGTCGCGGCCCAGCACCAGGGCCACGCCGCGGCTTTCCAGCGTCACCAGCCTGGTGGGCGGCATCGGCACCGCCGCGCCGGCCAGCAGGGCGGCCATCTTCGGCCCGGCCTCGCGCCCCTCGGAGGACCAGCCGCCATTCTCCCGCACGTTCACGAAGTCCAGCGGGCGGGCGAAGCCGGCCTCCTCCGCCTCCTGCGCGAACAGCGGCGCCTCCTGGGTGCAGGCGACGGTGACGGGCCGCCCCTCGCCCAGGGCGGACAGGAAGCGGTCCAGCTGGGCGCGGCACAGCTGCTCGGCCAGCCGCGCCTCGCCGCCGCAGCCGCGCGCGATGGCCTTGCCGTCGAGGCTCATGGTGTCCTCGCAGGAGCAGACGAAGGCGATTCTCTCGGCGGTCATGGCGGCGTCTTTCTTCCCGGCGGCGTTGCGCGCGCTTATATCCCCCGGCGCAACCGGGAACAGATGGGGGTTCCATCGTGCAGGTCGAAGGGCTTCCGCCGCTGCCCACCGTGTTTTCCCCCCTGCGCCTGCGCGAGGGGGCGGACGCGCTGGACCGCGCCGTGGAACTCGCGCCCGCGAAGGGCGGCGGGCTGCTGTGCTGGGCGGGCTCGCTGGTGCGGGCCGAGGCGGCGCTGGTGCTGGAGCCCGACCGGCCGCTGGGCCCGGCGCGGCTGGCGGTGCTGGCCGCCGCCAACGCCCTCGCCGACGCCATGGCCCCCATGGCCCCGCCCGAGCTGCCGGTGCGCTGGCACTGGCCGCTGACGCTGTCGGTGAATGGCGGCGTGGTGGGCGGCCTGCGCTGGCGGGTGCCGGCCGGCACGGCGGAGGATTCGGTGCCCGAATGGCTGGCCGTGGGCTTCGCGCTGCGCCTGCGCTGGCCCGAGGGCACCGTGACCGGCGAGCGCCCCGGCGAGACGGCCCTGGAGGAGGAAGGCTTCGAGGACGCCACCCCCGCCGGGCTGACCGAGGCCTGGGCCCGCCACCTGATGGCCCACCTGGACGAATGGGGCGCGCGCGGCCACCGCCGCGTCACCGACCGCTTCCTGGCCCGGCTGGCGGATGGCGAGGGCGCCAGGCGCGGCATCATCCCCGACAGCGGCGCCCTGGCCATCGAGCGCGACGGCGCGCGCGAGGTGCGGCCGCTGTGAGCCTGCTGCTGCGCACCCTGCGGCTGGACGCCACGGACACCCTGGTGTTCCCCCTGGCCGCCGCGCCAGGCGAATGGGCGGTGCCCGGCGGCTTCGCCTTCTGGGACGACGCGCCGGGCAGCCTGTCGGGCAAGCGCCAGCAGGCCTTCCGCGCCGGCTTCCTGGGGCTGGGCTCCTTCGGCTGGTCCACCCTGGTGGAGGTGGCGGCCTGCGGCGCGGCGGCGCGCGAGGAGGCCGTGGCCGCGCTGGCGGCCCACATCCGGGCCGCATACGGCGCGCCCGACGACGCCGCGGCGCGGGCGGCGGCGGAGGAGGAGCTGGCCTTCGCCGAATCCCTGTGCGCCGGCCAGGCCCCCGGCACCGTGCTGGCGCTGCACCGCTCCCACGACGAGGCGGGGGCGCAGCGCGAGGCCTTCCGCACCCTGCACCGGCGCGAGGCGCCGCACCGCGACTTCGGCGCCCTTCCGGTGTTCGCCATCGCCGAGGTGACGGAGGAGGAGCCGCAGGACTCCCCCGACCTCGCCGCCCTGCTGAAAGCCCCGCGATGACCCTGTCCCCCGGCGATTTCTGGGTCGCCTCCGGCCATCACCTCTGCGACTGGGACGAGGAGGGGCGGCTGCGCGCCACCCCCGACCTGTGGCGCGCCTTCCTGGCCCGGCCGGAGCTGCTGCCGCCGCCCGAGGCCTGCGACGCCGAGCGCCGCCTGCACGGCGCGCTGCTGGCCGACCCGCTGGCGAAGCTGGACGCCGCCGGCCTGGCCGACCCCGACGCGGTGGAGAACTGGGCCCTGTTCCTGAGCTTCCGGGACAAGGTGATGGCGCAGCCGACGCTGGAGGCCGCCTGGCTGGCGCTGTACCGCGGCGGCGTGCAGGGCGTGCCGCCGCTGTTCCTGCAGATGCTGACGCACCTGGTGGCCCGCGCCGCCATGGAGGGGGAGGGCGACGCCTTCGCCCTGCGCGCGGCGGAGCTGTTCTTCCGCACCCAGCGCGCCGCCGTCACCCAGGGCGCCACCCTGCTGGCGGACGAGGAGGTGGTGGACGCCCGCCACGCCGACGGCGACCTGGGCGCGCTGGGCCGGCTGCTGAGCGAGGCCGGCGCCCCACCGCGCGAGGTGGAGCTGGACGTGCTGAACGAGGCCGGCGCCCCGGGCTACTTCGCGCGCTCCGACGCGCATGACCTGGCGCTGGACATCGCGGAGGACCGCCCCGGCCAGCACGGGCTGGCCCGCGCGCTGGAGCGCTTCATCCGCCACGTGACCGGCGAGGCGGTGAGCATCCGGCCCGTGCCGGTGATCGAGGACGCCAACTGGACCTGGCATGTCGGGCTGGACGCCGAGGCGACGCGCATCGCCAACGCCCTGTGGGACGGCAGGAAGGTGAAGCAGGCGGACCTCGCGCGCATCCTGTGGCTGGGCGTGCTGGAGTTCGCCGACCCCACCCGGGTGCTGCCGCGCGCCAAGGGCCGCCCGGTCTACCTGGCGCTGGCGATGGACGCCGCCCAGCGGGTGCGGATGAAGCCGCAGAACCTGCCGCTGAACCTGCCGCTGACCGAGCGGGAGAAGGCCGCATGATCCCGCCGGAGCTGACCCTTCCCGTCGCGGTGCTGGTGGAGTCGCGCCCCGGCGCGACGGTCTGGCAGGACCGGGTGTGGCGCCCGCTGTCCGTGCAGGAGGAGGCGCCGCCGGTGCCCGCCTGGACCAAGCTGCGCGAGGAGGAGGGGCGCGAGACCTGGTTCGCCGGCGAGGCGACGCTGACCCTGCACCGCACCGACACCCCCAACTACCGCGACAACCTGGCCGCCGCCGCGCCGCGCCTGTGGGTGCTGCTGCGCCCGGCCGGGGAGGGGGTGGAGCTGGCCGGCGCCACGGTGGACCCCGGCGAGGCCGAGATCTGGACCGAAGGCCCCCGCGACATCCTGGAGGCGCTGCCGATGCCGGCGGGCATCCGCGCCCTGCTGGAAGCCTTCGTGGCCGAGCACCATGTCGAGCAGGTGTTCCACAAGCGCAAGCGCGACCGCCTGGACCCGGAGGCGCTGAGCCGGCGTTCCCGCGCATGAGCGGCTTCCTGTCCCGCTGGAGCCAGCGCAAGCTGGCGGAGAAGGAGGCGCCGCCGGAGCCGGAGGCCCCACCGCCGCCCGAAACGGCCGCGACGCCGGCCCCCGCCCCGGAGGCCCCGCCCGCCCCGCTGGCCGACGCCCCGCTGGCCGAGGCCCCGCCGTCGCCGGCCGAGGCCGAGCCGGAGTTCGACCTGGCCAGCCTGCCGCCGCTGGACACGCTGCACGCCGGCAGCGACTTCACCCTGTTCCTGCGCAAGGGCGTGCCGGAGGGGCTGCGCCAGGCGGCGCTGCGCCGCGCCTGGGTGGCCGACCCGCTGATCCGCGACCACGTCTCGCCGCTGGACTACGCCTGGGACTTCAACAGCCCGGGCGGCCTGCCCGGCGGCTTCGCCCACACGCTGGGCGAGGTGGGGGAGCGGCTGGAGGCGCTGATCCGCCAAGCGGTGGGCGAGCGCCCGCCCGAGGAGCCAGGGCCAGCCGGCACCGAGCCAACGGACCCCGCGCCGGAGGACCCGCCGCTGCTGGTGGCGGAAGCCCCGCCGCCCGAGTCCGCCGCGGAGCCGGAGCCGGTGCCGGAAGAACCGCCGGAGCCCCAGCCGACCCGGCGCCATGGCGGCGCCCTACCCGTTTGAGATTGCGTCGCAATTGCAGATAAGCCGTTGAAATCCTTGAAGGTTTCCTGTCCGTCATCTTGACGGAGTGCAAGATTTCTGCATAACCTTACGCATGGGTCGGGAATTGCCAGGAAAGCAGCCTTCGGGCGCAGGCTTGGATGATGCCATTGCCGCCGCGGGCGGGATGGAGGGGTTCCAGGCTGCCCTCGGCGTGGCCCGGCGCACGGTGTTCCTGTGGAAGCAATCCGGCATCCCGGCCGAGCGCGTGCCGGAGATCGAGGCCGCCACCGGCGTTTCCCGCCACCGCCTGCGCCCTGATCTGTGGCCCGAGGCCGCCAGCGTCGCGCTGGACCCGGTCACCGAGGGGCGGGCCAACCTGTATGCGCTGCTGGGCCACCTGCTGGGCGGCGTGCCCGACGCGGCAATGCTGCGCCGCCTGGCGGCCCTGCCGGGCGACGCCACCCCGGTCGGCGCCGCGCTGGGCGCCCTGGCCGCCGCCGCCCGCGCCGCCACGCCCGATGCGCTGGAGCGCGAGCACCACGACCTGTTCATCGGCGTGGGACGCGGCGAGCTGCTGCCCTTCGCCTCCTACTACCTGACCGGCTTCCTCCATGAGCGGCCGCTGGCCGAGCTGCGGGCCGATCTGGCGAAGCTGGGCCTGTCGCGCGCCGAGGGCGTGCACGAGCCGGAGGACCACATCGCCTTCATCTGCGAGGCGATGGCCCGGCTGCTGCGCGCCGGCGAGGCCGCGGAGGCGGAGCGCCTGCTGGCCCGCCACCTGAAGCCGTGGGCGGGCCGTTTCTTCACCGACCTGGAAGGGGCCAAGGCGGCGGTGTTCCACCGCGCCGTGGGCCGGCTGGGCCGGGAATTCCTGGATGTGGAGCTGGCGGCTGCCGAGCTGCCGGCCTGAGCTTTCGAGAGGGTGAACGCCATGTCGAACGAGAACGACACCGCCAGCCGGCGCCGCGGCTTCCTGAAGACGCTGGGCTTCGGCACCGCCGCGGCCGCCGCGGCGACGACGCCGGCCCTGGCGGCCAGCCCGCGCGCCGACGCCGTGCCGGCGCGCGACGCCCGCAAGGAGGACGCCCAGGCCCGCACCGCCACCCGCTACAAGGCGGACAGCGCGCATGTGCAGGCCTTCTACCGCACCAACCGCTACGAGCAGTAAGGGGACCGCGCCGATGCTCATCAAGCGCTCCGATGGCCGCGCCGCGCGCCAGCGCCTCGCCGCCGCCTATGCCGGCCTCTCCTCCGGCGGGCTGGACCGCCGCGCCTTCCTGAAGAATGCCGGCCTGGCCGGCGCGGGCGTGGCCGCCCTGGCCGGCATCGCGCCGCGCATGGCCGATGCCCAGCACATGCGCGTGGGCGCCGCGGGCGGCGTGGCGGACGTCTCGCGCCCGATCCAGCGCATCAAGAACATCTGCACCCACTGCTCCGTCGGCTGCACCGTCACCGCCGAGGTGCAGAACGGCGTGTGGGTGGGGCAGGAGCCCTCCTGGGAATCGCCCATCAACCGCGGCACCCACTGCGCCAAGGGCGCGAGCGTGCGCGAGCTGGTGCACGGCGACCGGCGCATCAAGTACCCGATGAAGCTGGTGGGCGGCCGCTGGCAGCGCATCTCCTGGGACGTGGCGATGACGGAGATCGCCGACCGGATGATGGACATCCGCCAGCGCTCCGGCGCCGATTCGGTGTTCTGGCTGGGCTCGGCCAAGTTCTCCAACGAGGGCGCCTACCTGTACCGCAAGATGGCGGCCTTCTGGGGCACCAACTCGGTGGACCACCAGGCGCGCATCTGCCACTCCACCACGGTGGCGGGCGTCGCCAACACCTGGGGCTACGGCGCGCAGACCAACTCCTACAACGACATCCGCAACGCCCGGACCATGATCATCATGGGCGGCAACCCGGCGGAGGCGCACCCGGTCTCGCTCCAGCACGTGCTATCGGGCAAGGAGGCCAACCGCGCCAACCTGATCGTCATCGACCCGCGCTTCACCCGCACCGCGGCCCACGCCACCGACTACGTGCGCATCCGCCCCGGCACGGACATCCCCGTGATCTGGGGCATGCTGTGGCACATCTTCCAGAACGGCTGGGAGGACAAGGACTTCATCCGCCAGCGCGTGCACGGCATGGACCAGATCCGCGCCGAGGTCGCGAAGTGGACCCCGGCCGAGGTGGAGCGCGTGTCCGGCGTGCCGGAGGCGCAGCTCAAGCGCGTGGCGCAGATCTTCGCCACCCAGAAGCCCTCCACGCTGATCTGGTGCATGGGCGCCACGCAGAAGACGGTGGGCACGGCCAACGTGCGCGCCTACTGCATCCTGCTGCTGGCCACGGGCAATGTCGGCGCCGACGGCACCGGGGCCAACATCTTCCGCGGCCACTGCAACGTGCAGGGCGCCTCCGACTTCGGCCTCGATGTCGCCACCCTGCCGGCCTACTACGGCATCGACGAGACGGCGTGGCGGCACTGGAGCCGCGTCTGGAACGTGAGCTTCGAATCCATGCGCGCGCGCTTCGACACGCCGCAGATGATGCACACGCCCGGCATCCCCACCACGCGCTACATGGACGCCATCCTGCTGCCGCGCGACCAGGTGCAGCAGCGTGACAACACCAAGGGCATGCTGGTGTTCGGCCACGGCGCCAACACCGTGACCCGCATGCCCGAGGCGCAGAAGGCGCTGGAGGCGCTGGAGCTGCTGGTGGTGGCCGACCCGCACCCCACCACCTTCGCCGCCCTGCCCAACCGGCGCGAGAACACCTACCTGCTGCCCATCGCGACGCAGTTCGAGTGCTCGGGATCGCGCACCTCCTCCAACCGCTCCATCCAGTGGGGCGAGAAGATCGTGGACCCGATCTTCGAGAGCCGCACCGACTACCGCGTCATGTACGACCTGTCCCGCGCGATGGACGCCGCGGCGCAGCGCCGCAACATGACCATCCGCTTCACCGAGGACCTGTTCCGCCCCTACCAGATCGTGAACGGGGAGCCGACGGCCGAGAGCATCCTGCGCGAGATCAACCGCGGCGCCTGGGGCTCGGGCTACACGGGCGTGAGCCCGGAGCGGCTGAAGCTGCACATGCAGCACCAGGACAAGTTCGACCTGGTGACGCTGCGCGCCAAGCCCGACGCCCCGGCCGAGATCCGCGGCGACTACTACGGCCTGCCCTGGCCGTGCTGGGGCACGCCGGAGCAGCGCCACCCGGGCTGCCACATCCTGTACAACACCAACCTGCACGTGAAGGAGGGCGGCGGCACCTTCCGCGCCCGCTTTGGCGTGGAGCGCGAGGGCCAGACCCTGCTGGCCGAGGGCTCCTTCTCCCGCGGGTCGGACATCCGCGACGGCTACCCCGAGTTCACCGTGGCGGTGCTCAAGCGCCTGGGCTGGTTCGACGAGCTGACGGCGGCCGAGAAGGCGGAGATCACCGAGGCCGGGCGCCACTACGGCGGCGAGGACCGCGTGAGCTGGATGACCGACCTGTCGGGCGGCATCATCCGCGTGGCGCTGGAGCACGGCTGCTCGCCCTTCGGCAACGCCAAGGCGCGCGCCGTGGCCTGGAACCTGCCGGACCCGGTGCCGGTGCACCGCGAGCCCATCTACACCCCGCGCACCGACCTGCTGGCCCAGTACCCGACCCTGCCCGACCGGCGCGGCTTCCGCGTGCCGCACCTGGGCCAGTCGGTGCAGGCGCGGTCCAACCAGGTGTCGCGCGACTTCCCGATCATCCTCACCTCCGGCCGCCTGGTGGAGTACGAGGGCGGCGGCGAGGAGACGCGCTCCAACAAGTGGCTGGCCGAGCTGCAGCAGGACATGTTCGTGGAGATCAACCCGGCCGACGCCGCCGCCCGCGGCATCCGCGACGGCGGCTGGGTCTGGGTCTCCGGGCCGGAGAACAGCGCCCGCACCCGCGTCAAGGCGCTGGTGACGGAGCGCGTCGGCCAGGGCGTGGCCTTCATGCCCTTCCACTTCGCCGGCTGGTTCATGGGCGAGGACCAGCGGAGCAAGTACCCGCAGGGCACCGACCCCATCGTGCTGGGCGAATCGGTGAACGCGGTGACCACCTACGGGTATGACCCGGTGACCTTCATGCAGGAAACCAAGGTCACCCTCTGCCAGATCCGCGCGGCGTAAGGAGAGACCACCATGGCCCGCATGAAGTTCCTCTGCGACGCCGAGCGCTGCATCGAGTGCAACGCCTGCGTCACCGCCTGCAAGAACGAGCACGAGGTGCCCTGGGGCATCAACCGCCGGCGCGTCGTCACCATCAACGACGGCAAGCCGGGCGAGCGCTCCATCTCCATGGCGTGCATGCACTGCACGGACGCGCCCTGCGCCGCGGTGTGCCCGACCTCGTGCTTCTACACGACGGCGGACGCCATCGTGCTGCACGACAAGGACACCTGCATCGGCTGCGGCTACTGCTTCTACGCCTGCCCGTTCGGCGCGCCGCAGTACCCGCGCGTCGGCAACTTCGGCGGCCGCGGCAAGATGGACAAGTGCACCTACTGCGCCGGCGGCCCGCAGGCCGATGGCTCGGCGGCGGAGTACATCCAGTACGGCTCCAACCGCATCGCCGAGGGCAAGCTGCCGCTCTGCGCCGAGATGTGCTCCACCAAGGCGCTGCTGGCCGGCGACGGCGACATGATCGCGCAGATCTACCGCGAGCGCGTGCAGC
The DNA here is from genome assembly GCF_045449635.1 of Sabulicella flocculans. Lineage (NCBI taxonomy): Bacteria > Pseudomonadati > Pseudomonadota > Alphaproteobacteria > Acetobacterales > Acetobacteraceae > Sabulicella > Sabulicella flocculans. The sequence continues at coordinate 37,163 of NZ_JBJJBR010000019.1, forward strand.
GCCGCGGCTACGGCTCCGGCGCCTGGGGCTGGCGCACCGCCTACCGCCAGACGGTGGGGGCGTGATGCGCCGCCTCCTCCTCGCGCTCGCGCTGCTGGCGCCGCTCTCGGCGGCGGCGCAGCAGGCGGTGCCGCCTTCCCCGGCCATGCCGGCGCCGACCGGCCAGCCCAATCCGGGCCGGCCGGACGTGCAGGGCGGCGTGCCCGAGATGGGCGCCGGCCGCGGGCCGATGCCCGGCGGCAACCCGCCCACCACGACGGAGCGCGCCCCGCCCACCGGCGAGGCCACCGCGCCGGTGCCGCGCGCCGCGGCCCCCACCCCGGTGGCGCCCATCCCGGCGCCGCCGCCCTTCACCGACCGCAACCTGCCCGACGCGGAGGAGATGGAGCTGCAGCGCATCCTCCAGGGCGGTCGCATCGAGGGGCGCGTCTCCATCCCCGACCAGCGCTCGGCCAACCTGGTGCAGCCGCAGGGCCGCGAGTGGCGCGAGTTCCACAACGTGACGCTGGCCTGGATCGGCGGCATCGCGGTGGGCGGCATGCTGCTGGTGCTGGCGGCCTTCTTCCTGGGCCGCGGGCGCATCCGCATGGAGCACGGCTATGCCGGGCGCACCATCCAGCGCTTCAACCTGCTGGAGCGCGCCAACCACTGGATGGTCGCCACCTCCTTCATCATCCTCGGCCTGTCGGGGCTGAACCTCACCTTCGGGCGGCACATCCTGCTGCCGGTGATCGGGCCCTACGCCTTCGCCAGCGTCAGCAGCTGGGGCAAGGTCGCACACAACTTCCTGGCCTTCCCCTTCACCCTGGGCCTCGTGCTGATGCTGCTGCTGTGGGTGAAGGACAACATCCCCAACCGCCGCGACATCGAGTGGTTCAAGATGGGTGGCGGACTCATCGGCAAGGGGCACCCGCAGGCGGGGCGCTTCAACGCCGGGCAGAAGGTGGTGTTCTGGATCACGGTGCTGGGCGGCGCGCTGGTGGCGGTGTCCGGCTACTTCCTGATCTTCCCCTTCTGGGGCGGCACCAGCGTCAACGACATGCAGCTGGCGCACATCGTGCACAGCGCCCTGTCGGTGCTGATGATCGCGGCGATGCTGGCGCACATCTACATCGGCTCGATCGGCATGGAAGGGGCGTTCGACGCCATGGGCTCCGGCCAGGTGGACCTCAACTGGGCCAAAGAGCACCACGCCCTGTGGGTGGAGGAGGAGATGGCCAAGGCGCGCCAGGCCGTCGTCCCGCCCGGGGCGCGCCCCGCCGGCGACTGACACGGAAGGGGGCCTGCGGGCCCCCTTTCCTTTTGCCGCCCCCCGCCCCTAATGGCAGCCATGCGGATCATCGGCCTGGCGGGATGGAGCGGCGCGGGCAAGACCACGCTGCTGACCCGGATCATCCCCGTCCTCGTCGCGCGCGGCGTGCGGGTCGCCACGCTGAAGCACGCCCACCACGCCTTCGACGTGGACCAGCCGGGCAAGGACAGCCACACCCACCGGCAGGCCGGCGCCGCGCAGGTGCTGGTGGCCTCCGCCGCGCGCTGGGTGTTGATGACGGAGCTGCGCGGGGCGCCGGAGCCCGGGCTGCGCGACCTGCTGGCCCGGCTGGACCCCGCCGACCTGGTGCTGGTGGAAGGCTTCAAGCGCGAAGCGCACGCCAAGATCGAGGTGCACCGCGCCGCCAACGGCAAGGGCTGGCTGCACGAAGGGGACCCGCGCATCCTGGCGGTGGCCAGCGACGTGCCGCCGCCCCCCGGCGCGCCGCCCCACCTGCCGCTGGACGATGCGCCCGCCATCGCCGACGCCGCGCTGCGCCTGGCGGAGCCGTTCTGAGGTGGCCCAGCTCTCCGACGACTGCTTCGCCTTCGGCGGCGCGCTGCTGCCGGTGGAGCAGGCACAGGCGCTGATCCTGGCGCGGGTGGCGCCGCTGGGCGGCGAGGAGGCGGTGGCGCTGCCCGCCGCGCGCGGCCGGGTGCTGGCGCGGCCGCTGCGGGCGCGCACGCCGCTGCCGCCCTTCTTCAACGCCGCGGTGGACGGCTACGCCTTCCGCCACGCCGACCTGCGCCCCGGCGAGGAAACGCCGCTGCCGCTGGAAGGGCGCGTGCCGGCCGGCGCGGCGGCGGCGCCGCTGCGCCCCGGCACCGCCGCGCGCATCTTCACCGGCGCCCCCATGCCCGCCGGCGCCGACACGGTGCTGATGCAGGAGGACGCGCGCACCGAAGGCGCGACGCTGTGGGTGCCGCCCGGCCTGAAGCCCGGCGCCAATGCCCGCCCGGCCGGCGAGGACGTCCCGGCCGGCGCCGAGGCGCTGCCCGAGGGCACACGGCTGCGCGCGCCGGAGATTGGCCTGGCCGCGGCGCTGGGCTTCGCCACGCTGCCGGTGCGGCCGCTGCTGCGGGTGGGCGTGTTCTCCACCGGGGATGAGCTGGCCTCGCCCGGGGCGGCGCTGGGGCCGGCGCAGACGCATGACAGCAACCGCTTCACCCTGATGGCGCTGCTGGCCGGCCTGCCCTGCACGGTGACCGACCTGGGCATCCTGCCGGATGACCGCGCCCGCACTGCCGCGGCGCTGCGCGACGCCGCGGCGGGCCAGGACCTGCTGCTGACCAGCGGCGGCGTCTCGACCGGGGAGGAGGACCACGTCCGCGCCGCCATCGAGGGCGCCGGGCGGCTGGTGTTCTGGCGGCTGGGCATCAAGCCCGGGCGCCCGGCGGCGATGGGCGTGATCGGCGGGACGCCGATGGTGGGGCTGCCGGGCAACCCGGTGGCCGCCGTGGTCACCTTCCTGCACTTGGCGCGGCCGTTGATTTTGCGTCTCGGAGGCGCGCAGCAGGAAAACCTGCGGCGATACCGCGCCGTGGCCGGCTTCGATTACCGCAAGAAGGCCGGGCGGCGCGAATACGTGCGCGTCACCTTGTCTTCCGGCGAAGATGGCCTGCGGGCGGAAAAATTCCCGCGCGAGGGCGCGGGGCTGCTGTCCTCCCTCACCCTGTCCCACGCCTTCGCCGAGCTGCCGGAGGACGCCACGCGGGTTGCGCCCGGCGACGGCATCGCCATCCTGCCCTTCGAAGGATTGTTCTGAGGGAGGAAGACGATGGCGGTGCGGGTGGAAGCCAACGGGGCGGTGCGCGTGCTGCGCCTGGACCGGCCGGAAAAGAAGAACGCCCTGACCCAGGCGATGTACGCCGCGCTGTCCGCCGGGCTGGACGCGGCCGAGGCCGACCCGGCGGTGCGCGTGGCCGTGCTGGCCGGCGGCGCCGACTTCACCGCCGGCAACGACCTGGCGGACTTCGCCGGCGGCCGCGGCGAGGGCCCCTCGGAGGCGTTCCGCTTCCTGCAGGCGCTGCGGCGCTTCGGCAAGCCGCTGGTGGCGGCGGTGCGCGGCCACGCGGTGGGCATCGGCACCACGCTGCTGCTGCATTGCGACGCCGCGGTGGCGGCGGAGGAGGCCCGCCTGCTGATGCCCTTCACCCGGCTGGGGCTGGTGCCGGAGGGCGGCTCCTCCCTGCTGCTGGCCCGGCGCGTCGGCGCGGCGCGGGCGCGCTGGTGGCTGATGGCCGCCGCGCCCATCGCGGGGCGCGAGGCCGCCGAGGCCGGGCTGGTGACGCGCGCCGTGCCCGACGCGGAGGTGGAGGAAACGGCGATGGCCATGGCCGAGGCGCTGGCCGCCCTGCCGCCCGAGGCGCTGCGCGAGACCAAGCGCCTGCTGCGCGCCCCGGACGAGGCGGCGCTGGACGCCGCGATGGAGGCCGAGTTCAGCGCCTTCTCCGCCCGGCTGAACAGCGAGGAGGCGCAGGCGATCTTCCGCGCCTTCCTCAGCCGGAAGGGGTGATCACCACGCGGCCGGCGGAGCGGCGGGAGGCGACCTCCTCCATCGCCTCGCGGAACTGCGCCAGGCCGTAGTGGGCGTGCACCATGGGGCGCAGGTGTCCCTCCGCCCACCAGCCGGCCAGCTGCCCCCACAGGGCGCGCACGCGCGGCGCGTGCCCCTGTCGCCCGTCGCCCGGCGACCAGCCGATGTAGGTGCCCCAGTTCAGCCCGGCGACGGCGATGTTCTTCAGCAGCAGGATGTTGGCCGGCACGGCGGGGATGCCGCCCTCCACGTAGCCCAGCGTCACCAGCGTGCCGCCATCGCCCAGGCAGCGCAGCGACTCGTCGAAGCTGCCGCCGCCCAGCACGTCCAGCACGCATTGCACCCCGCCGGTGGCCGCGCGCACCGCCTCGCGGAAGGGCAGGGCGCTGTCCAGCACCACCTCGGCGCCGCGCGCGTGCAGCAGGGCATGCTTGGCCAGGGCGGCGCGGGCGACGACGCGGCAGCCCAGCGCCTTCGCCACCTCCACCCCCGCCAGCCCGACGCCGCCGGCCGCGCCGTGCACCAGCACCCAGTCGCCCGGCCTCACCCGCCCGCGCCACATCAGCGCCGCCGCCGCGGTGGGGTAGGAGATGGCCATGGCCACGCCCGCCAGAGGGTCCGCCACGCCCTCGGGGATGGGCATGCAATGGATGGCGTCGCACACCGCCTCCTCGGCCAGGCCGCCCCAGTCCAGCGCGGCGAACACGCGCGTCCCGGCGGGGATGGGGCCTTCCAGCACCGTGCCCACCACCTCGGTGCCCGGCGAGAAGGGCAGGGGCGGCCGGCGCTGGTACTTGCCCTGCACCACCAGCTGCGCGGCGAAGGAAACGCCCACCGCCTCCACCCGCAGCCGCACCTGGCCGGGGCCGGGCCGCGGGGGCGGCACCTCGCGCAGCTCCATCTCCGCCCAGGGGCGCCAGGATTCGCAGACCACCGCCTTCATGCGCGCAACGCTCCCTTGCCGGGGCCGAGCAATGCCAGGGCCACCAGCGCCAAGGTCCAGAAGGCCGGGTATTCCCAGCCGCCATTGGGGTAGGTGTACAGCCAGCCATTGGGGAACTGGTGCCAGGTGATGCCGGCCATCAGCACCGCCAGGGCCGGCGCCACCAGCCGCACCCGCCAGCCCAGCAGCAGCAGGAGCCCGCCCAGGCTCTCGGCGCCGATCACCGCCCAGCCGAACCACCCCGGGTAGCCCTGCGACACGAACCACGGGATCACGTGCCCCGGCCCGGCCTGCACCAGCTTCCACAGCACGCCATGGGCCAGGAACATCACCCCCATCGCCAACCGCAGCAGGGTGGCGGCCCAGGCGGCGCCGTCCGTCATTCGCCCTTGATCCCCGCCTCGCGCACCAGCCGGCCCCAGCGGTCGGACTCCGCCTGCACGAAGCGGGCGAACCCGGCGGGCGGCGGCACGGTGCGGATGGCGCCCATCGCCGCCAGCCGCGCGGCGTGCTCCGGCTGGGCCAGCCCGGCGGCCAGCGCCGCCTGCATCCGCCCCGCCGCCGCCGCCGGCAGGCCGCGCGGTCCCCACAGCCCGTACCAGGTGGTGATCTCGTAGCCCGGGACCCCGGCCTCGCTCACCGTCGGCCAGTCCGGGTGCTCCGGCAGGCGCTGGGCGGTGGTGACGGCCAGCGCCCGCAGCCGCCCCTCGCGGATGTGGCCGGCGCTGCTGGCCAGGCTGTCGAACATCACGTTCACCCGGTCGGCCAGCAAATCCGTCAGCGCGGGGCCGGAGCCGCGATAGGGCACGTGCGTCAGCTCGACCCGGCCCAGCAGCTTGAACAGCTCGCCCGCCAGGTGCGGCGCGCCGCCGATGGAGGAGGAGGCGTAGGTCAGCGGCCGCTGGCGCGCCGCCGCCAGCAGGGCGGCGACGTCGCGGATGGGCGAGGCGGCGGGCACCACCACCACCAGCGGCACCTTGGCCAGCTCCGTCACCGGGGTGAAGTCGGCCAGCGCGTCGAAGGGCTGCGGCTGCAGGTGCGGCACGATGACGTGGGCGGAGGCGTTGACCAGGAAGGTGGTGCCATCGGGCGCGGCCCGCGCCACCTCGCCGGCGCCGATGGCGCCTGAGGCGCCGGCGCGGTTCTCCACCACCGCCGGCACCGGCGGCGCACCCTCGCCGGCGCGTCCGCCCGCCAGGGCGGCGGCCGACCCTTCGCTGGCGCGTCCGCTCGCCAAGGCGGCGGCCGCGACGCGCCCCACCAGGTCGGTCGGCCCGCCGGGCGGGTAGGGCACAACGAAGCGGATGGGACGGCTAGGCCATTCGGTGCCCGCGGCCGCCCCCTGCGCCCGCGCCGGCAGGGGCAGGGCCAGCGGCAGCAGCAGCGCCGCGCGTCGCGTCGGTCGCATGGACATCCCTCCGTTTCGCGGCAGGATAGGGGGGAGGAAAGGGACACGTCCATGCCAGGACCCTATGCGGGCCTCTTCGTGCTGGATGCCGCGCAGGGCATCGCCGGGCCGCTCTGCGGCATGCTGCTGGCGCAGGGCGGCGCGCGGGTGGTGAAGCTGGAGCCGCCCAAGGGCGACTGGTCGCGCGGGCTGACGGCGCGCGAGGGCACGCACAGCGTCATGCACACCGCCTTCAACCGCGGCAAGGATTCCGTGGTGCTGGACCTGGGCACCCCGGAAGGCCAGGCCCAGGCCGCCCGGCTGGCGGCGCGGGCCGACGTGCTGCTGGAGGCCTTCCGCCCCGGCGTGGCCGCGCGCATCGGCCTGGGGCCGGAGGCGGCGAAGGCGGATGCCGTCTGCGTCTCGGTGTCGGGCTTCGGGCAGGCGGGGCCGCTGCGGGAACGGCCCTGCACGGATGGCGTGGCGCAGGCCTTCGCCGGCATCGCCGCCTGCAACCTGGGCGCGGACGGCATCCCGCACCGCCTGCCCACCCTGCCGGTGGACATCTTCACCGGCATGTCCGCCTTTGCCGCCTGCCAGTCCGCCCTGGCCGAGCAGGCGCGCGACCGGCGGGAAGGCGCGCCGCCGCGGCGGCGGCACCTGGACGTGTCGCTGATCGCCGGGGCGGCGCAGCTGCTGGCGGTGCCGCTGGCGGAATCCGGCCTGCTGGGCCGCCTGCCCGGGGAGCTGAACGTGCCCGCCGGCACCTACCAAGGCAGCTGCGGCGGCTGGTTCATGCTGGCCCTGGTGCGCGAGGAGGAGTGGCAGGCCTTCTGCCGCGCCGTCGGCCGCCCCGGATGGCTGGAGGATCCGCGCTTCGCCCGCTTCGCCGACCGCGCGGCGCACAAGCCGGCGCTGATGGCGGAGCTGCGCCCGCACCTGGCCAGCCGCCCGGCCGCCGAGTGGGTGGCGCTGCTGCAGGGAGCGCGCCTGCTGGCCGACCGGGTGAACACCCCGCTGGACTTCCTGGCGGAGCCCCAGGTGGAGGCGACGGGCATCGCCCCGCGCATGCGCCAGCCCGGCCTGGGCGAGCTGCCGGTGCCGGCCATGCCCGGCCTGGGCGCCTGGACCGCCCCCGCCCCGGCCCTGGGCGAGCACACGGCGGGGGTGATGGCGGAATTCGCGCTGGCGGAGGGGCGGCCCGGCGGCGCATAAGGGGGCGATGTCCCGTTCCCCCCGCAATCCCTACGCCTGGTTCGCCGAGGCCGGCTGGGTCTTCATGGCGCACAGCACGCAGATGATGCTGAACCCCCTGGGCGCCGCCGCGCGCCTGACCGCGCTGGGCGCCGAGAAGCAGGCCGCCTTCGCCGAGGGCGCGGTGAAGGCCGGCCTGGCGGCGATGACCGGCGCCAGCCCGGAGAAGGTGGCCGCCGCCGCCATGGCCCCGGCGCGCCGCGCCGTGCGCGCCAACGCCCGCAAGATCAGGAAGGGCTGACGCCCCGCGGCCGGTGCCCGGACACCGCCGCCCCCGCCCCGCGCGGCAGCGCCAGGAAGCCCGGCACCGCGCACAGCACCACCAGCGCCGCCGCCACGAAGGCCGCGGTGAAGTCCGCCGGAGCCAGGGCGGCGCCGCCGCGCCAGTGGCGCGCCGCCTCCAGGCTGGCGGTGGCCAGCACCACCGCCACCGCGCCGGGCATCTGCTGCGCCATGCCGTAGAAGCCGGTGCCGGCCGACAGCTTCTCCTTCGGCAAGTCGGCGAAGGCCAGGGTGTTCAGCGCCGTGAAGTTGAGGGAGCGCGACAGCCCGCCCAGCGCCAGCACCGCGAACATGGCCGCCACCGGCCAGGCCGGGGTGAACAGCGCCCCCGCCGCCACGCCCAGCGCCGCCAGCACCGTGTTGGCCGCCAGCGCGGTGCGGAAGCCCAGGCGGCGCAGCAGGGGCCGCGCCAGCGGCTTCATGGCGAAGGCGCCCAGCGCGGTGGCGAAGGTGACGAAGCCGCTTTCCGTGGCGCCCCAGCCGAAGCCCACCTGCAGCAGCATCGGCACCAGGAAGGGCACCGCCCCCGCCCCGGTGCGGAACAGCGAGCCCGCCAGGGTGGCGGCGCGGAAGCCGGGCTCGCGCAGCAGGGCCAGCTCCAGCGCCGGGCGGGACGCGCGGCGCAGGTGGCGCAGCGCCAGCGCGCCCAGCGCCAGCCCGGCCAGCAGCAGCGCCTCGGGCCACCAGGGCGGCAGCACGCCGCGCCCCACCGTCTCCAGCCCCGCCATGAAGGCGGCCAGGGCGCCGCCCAGCAGCAGCAGGCCCTTGATGTCCGGCGGGCCGGGGTCCCGCCGCTCGGAGGGGGGGATCTTCCAGGCCACCAGCGCCAGGCCCAGCAGCGCCACCGGCACGTTGATGAAGAACACGGAGCGCCAGCCCAGCAGGTCGGTCAGCAGCCCGCCCAGCGGCGGGCCGGAGATGGGGCCCAGCATGGCCGGCATGGTCAGCCAGGTCATCGCCGTCAGCATCTCCTCCTTGCGGATGGAGGAGAGCAGCAGCAGCCGGCCCACCGGCACCATCATCGCCCCGCCCAGCCCCTGCGCCACCCGCCACAGCACCAGCTCGCCCAGCCCGTCCGACAGGCCGCACAGGGCGGAGGAGGCGCCGAAGATGGCGATGGCCAGCAGGAACACCCGCTTGGCGCCGAAGCGGTCGGCGATGAAGCCGGACAGCGGGATGAACACCGTCAGCGCCACCAGGTAGGCGGTGATGGCCACGCCCAGCCGGGCCGGGTCCTCGCCCAGGTCGCGCGCCATGGCGGGCAGCGCCGTCACCACCGCCGAGCTGTCGAGGTTCTGCATGAACAGGGCGGAGGCCACGATGGCGGCGGTGGCGCGCGTGCTGGGCATGGCGGCGAGCCTAGCGCCGCGCCCGCCGCGCCGTCAGGGCGCGCGGCGTTACGTCGTTGCAAGGCGCGGCGTTTCCGGGCAAGCGCCGCCGCATGATCCTGCTGACCCCCGGCCCCGTGCAGACCCACCCCGACGTGCGCGCGGCGATGGACGCCGACGTGGCGCCCTGGAACGCCGGCTTCCGCCCGGTGTACGAGCGCATCCGCCGCCGCCTGCTGGCCATCGGCGGCGGGGTGGAGGGCACCCACGCCGCCCTGCCGCTGCAAGGCGCCGGCCACATGCTGCTGGAGGCGGCGCTGCGCACCTTCCTGCCCGAAGGCGGGACGGTGCTGGTGCCGGTGAACGGGGAATACGCCCGCCGCCTGGCCCGGCTGGCGCGCGAGAGCGGCCGCGAGGTGGTGGAGCTGCCGCTGCCCGACACCCGCGGCGCCCGGGCCGACGAGGTGGCGGCCGCGCTGGCCGCGCACCCCCAGGCGACCCACCTCGCCCTGGTGCAGAGCGAGACCGGCAGCGGCATCGTCAACGACCCCGCCGCCATCGGCGCCGCCGTGCGCGCGGCCGGGCGGCGCATGATCGTGGATTGCGTGTCGGCCTTCGGGGCGCTGCCGCTGGACCTGGCGGCGATGCCCGAGGTGGACGCGGCCTGCTTCACCTCCAACAAGTGCCTGGAGGGCGTGCCGGGCTTCGGCTTCGCCCTGGCGCGGCTGGACCGGCTGGCGGCCTGCGAGGGCAACGCGCGGTCGTGGTCGCTGGACCTGTGCGACGTGTGGCGCCACACGGAGGCGAATGGCTGGGGCTCGCTGCGCTTCACCGGGCCGGTGCAGGCGCTGCTGGCGCTGGACGTGGCGCTGGAGCGCCTCGCCGCCGAGGGCGGGCGCGCCGCCCGGCTGGCGCGCTACGCCGCCAGCGCCGCGCGGCTGCACCGCGGCGTGGCGGCGCTGGGGGTGCGGCCCTACCTGGACGAGGCCGAGCAGGGGCCGGTCGTCGTCACCTTCCACCAGCCGCCGGGGCTGGATTTCGACGCCTTCCTGCAGGCGCTGGCGCGGCACGGGCTGACCATCAGCGCCTACTGGACCACGGAGGCGCCGACCTTCCGCGTCGGCGCCATCGGCTGCGTCGGCCCGGCGGAGATGGAAGGCGCCATCGCCGCCATCGGCGCCGCCCTGCGGGAGCTGGGGCTGGCCCGCGCGGCGTGACGGGGCCGCGCCGGGGCGCTCAGGCGGCCTCGGCGCGCATCAGCACCCCGGCCACCTCCTCGCCCTTCTCCGTGCGCAGCGCGGCCTCCTGCTGGGCGGTCACCCGCAGCCCGGCCGCCTCGGCCAGGGCGGCGGCGTGGGCGGGGGCGTGGCGGAAGCGCAGCCCGCCATGCAGCGCCACCGGGGCCTCGCCCTTCTCCAGGCTCCAGGCGGCCACGCCGCCGCCCTTCAGCGCGGCGCGGATGGCGGCGAAGGCCGGGGCCAGGTCACCCAGGTAGTTCAGCACGTCCGCCGCCGCCACGGCGTCGAAGGCCGCGGCGCGCCGGGGCAGGAACTCCAGCAGGTCGCCCTCGTGCAGGGCGTCGTAGTGGCCGGTGGCGCGGGCGCGGGCCAGCATGCGCGGCGACAGGTCCAGCCCTTCCAGCCGCGCGGCCAGCGGGCGCAGCGCCGCGCCGGACAGGCCGGTGCCGCAGCCCAGGTCCAGCAGGCGGGCGAAGGGGCCGGGGCCCAGCAGCGCCGCCAGCAGGGCGGGGGTGCGGTAGGCCAGCGCCCCGGTCAGCTCGGCGTCGAAGCGCGGGGCGAAGGCGTCGAACAGGTCGCGCACGTAGGCGGCGGGGGCGCGGTCGGGGGCCTCGCCGTCCAGCGCGGCCAGCAGGAAGCGGGCATGCCCGGCCAGCGGGCCGGTCACCCGGGCGGCGGCGGCGCGGGCCTCCTCCGTCGCGCCGGCCTCCTTCGCGGCGTGGGCGAGGGACAGCAGGACCTCCGGCGCCGGGGCCAGGCGGGCGGCCTCGCGCAGGGCGGGCAGGGCATCGGCGGGGCGGCCGGCGGCGGTCAGCGCCTGGCCGAAGTTGCGCAGGCTCACCACGTCGTCCGGGCGCAGGCGCAGCGTGCGCTCCAGCACCGCCAGCGCGGGGCCCAGCTGCCCGGCCTCGGCCAGGGCGGCGCCCTGGTTGGCCAGGAACACCGGGCTGTCCGGCGCCTGGGCCACCGCCTTCGCGGCCAGTTCCAGCGCCGTGTCCAGGTCGCCGCGCATCCGCGCCGCCACCCCCAGCAGGTTCAGCGCGTCCGGGTGGTGCGGGGCCAGGCGCAGGGCGCGGCGGTAGTGGCTCTCGGCCCCGTCCAGGTCGCCGGCGCGGTGGCGCTCGGCACCGCGGCGGATGAGGTCTTCGGCGGTGATGGTCATGGCCCGGGGGGTATGGCGAAGCCCGCCGGTTGACGCCAGGGGGAGGGACGGCGATAGCCCGCGAAACGCCACGCACACGGATACCGCGCCATGACGCTCGCCTTCGTCTTCCCGGGCCAGGGTTCCCAGGCCCCCGGCATGGGCCGCGACCTCGCCGACGCCTTCCCCGCCGCGCGCGAGGTGTTCGGCGAGGTGGACGAGGCGCTGAAGCAGAACCTGTCGCGCCTGATGTTTGAGGGCCCGGCGGAGGAGCTGACCCTGACGGCCAACGCCCAGCCGGCGCTGATGGCCGTCTCCGTCGCCGTGTGCCGGGTGCTGGCGGCGGAGGGCGGCTTCGAGCTGGGGCGCCGCGTCTCCCTGGTGGCCGGGCATTCCCTGGGCGAGTACTCCGCCCTGACGGCGGCCGGCGCCTTCGACCTGCCGACCGCCGCCCGCCTGCTGCGCCTGCGCGGCGAGGCGATGCAGCGCGCGGTGCGCCCCGGCGAGGGCGCCATGGCCGCCCTGCTGGGCGCCGAGGCCGCCCAGGCCCAGGCCATCTGCGAGGCCGCCGCCCAGGGAGAGGTGGTGGAGGTCGCCAACGACAATGGCGGCGGGCAGGTGGTGGTCAGCGGCGCCCGCGCGGCGGTGGAGCGCGCCATCGAGGGCGCCAAGGCCGCCGGCATCAAGCGCGCCATGCTGCTGCCGGTGTCCGCGCCCTTCCACTGCTCCCTGATGGCCCCGGCGGCCGAGGCGATGCGCGAGGCGCTGGGCAAGGCGGCGCTGGCGGTGCCGGCCGCGCCGGTGGTGGCCAACGTCACCGCCGCGCCGGTGGGCGATCCCGACGCCATCCGCGACCTGCTGGTGCTGCAGGTGACGGGCACGGTGCGCTGGCGCGAATGCGTGGCCGCCATGGTCGCCGCCGGCTGCACCCGCTTCGCCGAGGTGGGCGCGGGCAAGGTGCTGACCGGGCTGATGAAGCGCAACGCCCCCGAGGCGCAGGCGCTGACGGTCGGCACGCCCGCGGAGGTCGAGGCCTTCCTGAAGGCGCTCTGAGATGGCGCACGTCACCCTGTCCGAGCAGCACGACGACCCGGCGGGCCGGGCGGCGCTGGAAGGGCTGACGGCCTTCAACCTGCCCTTCGTCGGCGAGCACGGCTACAAGCCGCTGTCCCTGGTGGTGCGGCGCGAGGCGGGGGGCGAGCCGGTCGGCGGCGCCTTCGGCTGGTGCTACGGCGCGTGGTTCTTCCTGCACTACCTGTTCCTGCCGGAGGACCTGCGCGGCGAGGGGCTGGGCGCGCGGCTGCTGGCGCGGCTGGAGGCGGAGGCGAAGGCGCGCGGCTGTATCGGCGCCTGGGTGGACACCTTCTCCTTCCAGGCGCGGCCCTTCTACGAGGCGCAGGGCTACCGCGTCTTCGGCACCATCCCCGACCACCCGCCGGGCCATGCCCGGTTCTTCCTGATGAAGCGCCTCGACGGAGAAACCCATGTTCCAGCTTGACGGCAAGATCGCCCTCGTCACCGGCGCCTCCTCCGGCATCGGCGTCGCCATCGCCCAGGCGCTGCATGCGCAGGGCGCCACGGTGGTGCTGACCGGCCGGCGCGAGGCCGAGCTGCGCGCCGTGGCGGAGGGGCTGGGCGAGCGCGCTTCCGTGCAGGTGGCCGACCTGAATGACCCCGCAGCCCCCGCCGCGCTGGTGGAGGCGGTGGAGGCCGCGCATGGCCGCCTGGACATCCTGGTGAACAACGCCGGCTTCACCCGCGACATGCTGGCCCTGCGCATGGGCGACGAGGACTGGAACGCCGTGCTGGAGGTGGACCTGAACGCCCCCTTCCGCCTGGCCCGCGCCGCGCTGCGCGGCATGATGAAGCGCCGCGCCGGGCGCATCGTCTCCATCGCCTCCATCGTCGGCGTCACCGGCAACGCCGGGCAGGCGAACTACGCCGCCGCCAAGGCCGGCCTGATCGGCATGAGCAAGGCGCTGGCGCAGGAGGTGGCGCCGCGCGGCGTGACGGTGAACGTGGTGGCGCCCGGCTTCATCGCCACCCCGATGACCGACAAGCTGAACGAGGCGCAGCGGGCGGCGCTGCTGGGCCGCATCCCCCTGGCCCGCATGGGCGAGGGCAAGGACGTGGCCGCCGCCGTGGCCTTCCTGGCCTCCGACGCCGCCGCCTGGGTGACCGGCGCCACGCTGCACGTGAACGGCGGCATGCTGATGGCCTGAACCCGTGCTAGGGGTGGCGGCGTGAGCGCCACCACCCCCATGCGCGGCCGCGCCAACCGCCCCGACAAGCGCCTGCTGCGCCGGCTGGGCGCCCTGCTGCCGCGCGGCCTGTTCGCCCGCACCCTGCTGATCCTGCTGCTGCCCATGGTCATCGTGCAGGGCATCGCGCTGCAGCTGTTCTACGGCGGGCACCTGGACGTCATCTCGCGCCGGCTGTCCGGCGGGCTGGCGGGCGACGTCGCCTTCGTGGCGCACCTGCTGGAGCACGCGCCCCCCTCCGCGCACGCCGACATCCTGCGCGAGGGCAATTTCCGCCTGGGCCTGGCCCTGGGGTGGGAGCCGGGCGGCAGCCTGGGCCCGGTGCCGCAGCGCCCGGCCTGGATGCCCCTGCTGCCGCTGGAGGGCGACCTGGACCGCTCCCTGCGCGAGCGCATGCCGTTTCCCTTCGACGCCGACTGGCAGAGCGACCCGCAGGCCATCGTCATCCGCGTGCAGGTGCCCTCGGGCGTGCTGAGCGTGGAGGCGCCGCGCAAGCGGCTGTTCTCCACCACCCTCTACGTGTTCGTGCTGTGGCTGGTGGGCTCGGCGCTGCTGGTGGGGGTGGTATCGGTGCTGTTCCTCAAGAACCAGGTGCGCGCCATCCGCCGCCTGGCCGGGGCGGCGGAGGATTTCGGCCTGGGCCGCGACTCGGGCCCCATCAAGCCCGAGGGCGCGCGGGAGGTGCGGCAGGCCGCCATCGCCTTCAACGCCATGCAGGGCCGCATCCTGCGCTTCGTCGCCCAGCGCACGGAGATGCTGGCCGGCATCTCCCACGATTTGCGCACGCCGCTGACGCGCATGCGCCTGACCCTGGCGATGCTGCCCCCCGACCCCGAGACGGAGGAGGACCTGGCCGCCCTGGCCGAGGACGTGGGCGAGATGGAGCGGCTGGTGGAGACCTACCTGGCCTTCGCCCGCGGCGAGGGCACGGAGCAGCCCCGCCCCACCGACCTGCCCGCCCTGGTGGCCGAGGTGGCGGAGAAGGCCCGCCGCTCGGGCGCGAAGGTGGCGGTCAGCGCCCCGCCGGCCCTGACCCTGCCCGCCCGCGCCGAGGCGCTGCAGCGCGCCCTGGGCAACCTGCTGGACAACGCCCGCCGCCACGCCGGCCGCATCGAGCTGGGGCTGGCCGCGACGGAGGAAGGCGGCCGCCCCTGGGCCGAGATCACCGTGGACGACGACGGGCCGGGCATCCCCGCGGCGCGGCGGGCCGAGGCGTTCCGCCCCTTCGCCTCCGGCTCGGCCTCCGGCACCGGGCTGGGGCTGGCCATCGCGCGCGACATCGTGCGCGCCCATGGCGGCGAGATCCTGCTGGAGGAAAGCCCGATGCGGGGCCTGCGGGCGCGCATCCGCCTGCCGGTGTGACCCGCCCACCCTTGATTTGGCGCAAGGATGCGGCGATGGTGGGGGCCTCCGCACGGCGCCGTCGCGCCGGGCGCACAACGTTCAGGACGCGTGATGGCCGGCACTGCCTCCGAGGGGGGTTCCCCCTACAAGCACCCCTACCACCTGGTGGACCCCTCGCCCTGGCCGCTGCTCTCGGCCTTCGCGGCCGGCGGGCTGGTCTCGGGCATCGTCGTGGCGGCCCATGGCGGCGGCAAGTGGCTGCTGGCGCTGGGCGCCGTGGCCGTGCTGGCCTGCATGTTCGCCTGGTGGCGGGACGTGCTGCGGGAAAGCCGCACCCCCGGCCTGCATTCCCCGGTGGTGCGCCTGGGCCTGCGCTACGGCATGATCCTGTTCATCGCCTCCGAGGTGATGTTCTTCGTGGCCTTCTTCTGGGCCTATTTCCACTTCGCCCTCTACCCCGAGCACGTCTCGGGCGCCGAGACGGCGATCTGGCCGCCCAAGGGCATCTACACCTTCGACCCCTGGCACCTGCCCTTCCTGAACACGCTGATCCTGCTGCTGTCGGGCTGCACCGTCACCTGGGCGCACCACGCCCTGCTGGAGAACGACCGCAAGGGCCTGGTCACCGGGCTGGCGCTGACCGTCGGGCTGGGGATGCTGTTCACCGCGCTGCAGGCCTACGAGTACGCGACGGCGCCCTTCCCGTTCCACGGCGGCGGCGTCTATCCCTCCGTGTTCTACCTGGCCACCGGCTTCCACGGCTTCCACGTCATCGTGGGCACCATCTTCCTGGCGGTGATGCTGGTGCGCGCCATCCGCGGCTCCCTGACGCCGGAGAAGCATTTCGGCTTCGAGGCCGCCGCCTGGTACTGGCACTTCGTGGACGTAGTGTGGCTGTTCCTGTTCGTCTCCATCTACTGGTGGGGCGCGGGCACCATCGCCCATCACTGAGCCCCATCACTGAGCCCCGGGGCGGCGGCCCGGCGCCGCCGCGCCTCCGCCCCCTGGGCGGCGCGGCGCCGGCCATCCCGCAGGCGGCGGAGGCCATGTTGATGGCGGCCAGATCCCCATGAGGCCCCCGATGTCCGGTGAAGGCGAGGCCGGACGGGCGGGGCGCCCCTGGCGGGCGCTGATCCTGCCCTCCTTCCTCGCGCTGCCGGTGCTGGCGCTGCTGCTGGGGCTGGGCGCGTGGCAGGTGCAGCGCCTGCACTGGAAGAACGGCGTGCTGGCCGCGCTGGCCGCCGCCCAGGCCCTGCCGCCCAGCGAGGCCGGCCCCGACCCCGTGCCCTTCGCCCCCATCACCGCCACCGGGCGCTTCCGCCCCGGCGCCGAGGGCTTCCTGGGGCTGGAGGTGCGCGGCAGCGCCCTGGGCGGCACGCTGGTGGCCGTGCTGGACCGCGCCGGCGCGCCGCCCCTGCTGGTGCTGCGCGGCTGGGCGCCCTTCGAGGGCGGGCGCGTCGAGCGCCCGGAAGGCCCCGTCATCCTGTCCGGCTACGCCCGCCCGGCCGACCGCCGCAACCCCTTCGCCCCGGCCGACGACCCGGCGGCCCGACGCTTCTACCAGTTCGACCCCGCGCGCATCGCCGCCGCCCTGGGCGCGCCGGACGCCCCGCCCTATGCCCTGGCCGTGGTGCTGCCCGGCCGCGCCGTACCCGGCGGCTTCGGCGCCGCCCCCGCCCCGGCCCGCGCCGCCCTGCCCGACCCGGCCACCGGTATCCCCGCGCCGAACAACCCCCACCTGGGCTACGCGCTGACTTGGTTCGGCCTGGCGCTGGGCTGGGTCGCCATCTTCCTTCTCTGGTGCCGCCGCCGCCTCCGGGAGCCCGCATGAACCCCGCCTATGCCCGCCTGAAGACCCGCTTCGCCCGCCTGGGCGCGCTGAACGAGGCCGGCGCCGTGCTGGGCTGGGACGCCTCGGCCATGATGCCGCGCGGCGGTGGCGCCGCGCGCGGCGAGCAGATGGCCGCCCTGGCCGGCCTGTCGCACGAGCTGCTGACCGCGCCCGAACTGGCCGACGACCTGCTGGAGGCCGAGGCGGCGGGCGGGTGGGACGCCGCCAACCTGGGGCTGATGCGCCGCGCCCACCAGCGCGCCACCGCCCTGCCCACCGCCCTGGTGGAGGCGAGCACCCTGGCCAATTCCGCCTGCGAGAAGGTGTGGCGCGACGCCAGGCCGCGCGCCGACTTCGCCGCGGTGCGCCCCCACCTGGAGGAGGTGCTGCGCCTGCAGCGCCTGATCGCCGGCGCGCTGTCCGCCGCCACCTCCCTGTCGCCCTACGACGCGCTGATGGACGGCTTCCAGCCCGGGGTGACGGCCGGCGAGGTGGAGCCGGTGTTCGACGCCTACGCCGCCTGGCTGCGCGACGCCCTGCCGCGGGCGGAGGAACTCCAGGCCCGCCGCCCGGCCCCGGTGCCGCTGCGCGGCCCCTTCCCGGTGGCGGCGCAGCGGGCGCTGTGCCGCGCCATGTCGGTGCGGCTGGGGCTGGAGGAGGAGCATTCGCGCCTGGACGAATCCGCCCATCCCTTCTGCGGCGGCACCCCCACCGACGTGCGCATCACCACCCGCTACGACGAGGCCGACCCGGCGCGCGCCCTGCTGGGCGTGCTGCACGAGACCGGGCACGCGCTGTACGAGCGCGGCTTGCCCGCCGCCTTCGCCCGCCAGCCGGTGGGCGAGGCCGCCGGCATGGCCGCCCACGAATCGCAGAGCCTGCTGATGGAGATGCAGGCCTGCCGCTCCGACGCCTTCCTGCGTTTCCTGTCGGGTGAGCTGGCGACCGCCTTCGGCCCCGACCCGGCGCAGGACCCCGCCAACCTGGCCCGGCTGTGGCGGCGGGTGGAGCGCGGCTTCATCCGCGTGGACGCCGACGAGATGACCTATCCCGCCCACGTCATCCTGCGCTTCCGGCTGGAGCGCGCGATGATCGAGGGCCGGCTGGAGGTGCGGGACCTGCCCGGCGCCTGGGCCGAGGGGCTGCGCGGTCTGCTGGGCATCGCCCCACCGGACGACGCGCAGGGCTGCCTGCAGGACATCCACTGGCACGACGGCGCCTTCGGCTACTTCCCGTCCTACACGCTGGGCGCCATGGCGGCGGCGCAGCTGATGGGCGCGGCGCGCGCCGCCCTGCCCGGGCTGGACGAGGCGCTGGCGCGCGGCGAGGTGGCGCCGCTGCTGGGCTGGCTGCGGCGCAACGTGCACGCCCACGGCGCCCGCCTGGGCTTCCAGGAGCTGCTGCGCGCCGCCACCGGCAAGGCGCTGGACCCGGCGGACTTCACCGCCCACCTGGCGGCGCGCTACCTGGGCTGAGGGCGCGCCGGGCTCAGCCCTCCACCACGCCGCGCGGCGAGTGGATGAAGCTGAGGAATTCCTTGCGCGTGCTGTCATGGGTGCGGAAGGCGCCCAGCATGCGCGAGGTGACCATGGTGACGCCCGGCTTGTGGGTGCCGCGGGTGGTCATGCACTGGTGCGCCGCCTCCACCACCACGGCCACGCCCTTGGGCTGCAGCACGCGCTCGATGGTGTTGGCGATCTGCGCCGTCAGCTTCTCCTGGATCTGCAGGCGCTTGCCGAAGGCGTCCACCACGCGGGCCAGCTTGGAGATGCCGACCACGCGCCCCGCCGGCAGGTAGGCCACGTGCACCCGGCCCAGGATGGGCGCCATGTGGTGCTCGCAGGTGGATTCCAGGCGGATGTCGCGCAGCGTCACCATCTCGTCGTAGCCGTCGGTTTCCTCGAAGGAGCGCGCGAGCAGCTCCTCCGGGTCCTCCTCGTAGCCGCAGAACCATTCGCGGTAGGCCTTGGCGACGCGCTTGGGGGTGTCCAGCAGGCCCTCGCGCGCCGGGTCGTCGCCGGCCCACAGCAGCAGGGTGCGGATGGCGTCCTCCGCCTGCTCCTGCGTCGGGCGGCTCAGCCGGCTCGCCATGTCCTCGGCGGCGGTGGGGGGAACCTGGATGTTCATGCGGCGTCTTCCCGGCTTTCGTCGGCGATGCACATGGGGGGTGGAACGGACTCCGCAAGCGCGGCCGCCGCGGGGCGGCCATGCCGTCACCGCCAGCGGCGGTGCATCCACAGCCACTGCCCCGGATGCTCGCGCACCCAGCCCTCGATGATGCGGTTCACCATCGCCGTCGCCGCCTCCACGTCCACCTGGCCCCGGGCGTCGCGGGGCAGCTCCAGCGGCTCCGTCAGCTCCAGCCGGAAGCGGCCGCCGGGCAGGCGGATGGCGCGCAGCCCGTGCACCGGCGCCCCGAAGCGCCGCGCCAGCCGCGCCAGGAAGGGGTTGGAGGCCGCCGGCACCCCGAAGAAGGGCACGCGCGGGCCGCGGCCGAAGCGCTGGTCCACCAGCATGCCCAGCGTCAGCCCCTCGTCCAGCGCCTCGGCCATGCGGATGGGCGCGGCGAGGCCGGCGGGAATCAGCCGGCCCATGATGGGCTCGCGCAGCGCCACGATGTCGGCGGCGATGCGCCGGTTGTTGGGCGTGCGGTAGAGGATGGCGGCGGGCTGGCCCATGCGGTGGGCGGCCACCGCCGGCAGCTCCCAGTTCGCCAGGTGGGCGGCGAAGACCAGGGCGGGCTTGCCCGACGCCTTCAGCGCGGCGAAGCGGGCATGGGTGGCCTCGTCGGCCTCGGCGCGGTCGAACAGCGCGTCCAGGTGCACGTATTCGCAGGTGGTGCGGCCCAGGTTGGCCCAGGCCTCGCGCGCGATGGCGGCGCGCTCGGCCTCCGTCTTGTCCGGGAAGGCCAGCCGCAGGTTGTCCATCGCGTGGCGGTGGTTGCGGGTGAGGCGGCCAAGCCGCGGCGCCAGGAAGGCGCCCAGCGCCGAGGCGCGGTCCGGCCCCAGCGCGCGCAGCAGCGCGAAGACGGCGCGCACCAGCGCGGCCAGCAGGCGTTCGCCGAATTCCCTCACAGCGTGACGACGATCTTCCCGAACACGTTGCGCGACTCCAGCCGCGCCAGACCCTCGCCGAAGCGTTCCAGCGGCAGCACCGTGTCCAGCACCGGGCGGATGCCCTGGGCCATCTTCCCCAGCCCCTCCGCCACGTTGCGCAGCGTGCAGCCGAAGGAGCCCGTCAGCCGCAGCTGGCGCTGGAACAGCATCATCAGGTTGGTGTCGGCGTTGACGCCGGAGGTGGAGCCGCAGGTGACCAGCCGGCCGCCCATCCGCAGCGCCAGCAGGCTGCCCTGCCAGGTGGCCGCGCCCACGTGCTCGAACACCACGTCCACGCCGCGCTTGCCGGTGACGCGGCGGGCCACGCTTTCGAAGCGGTCCAGGTTGTAGTTCACCACGTGGTCGCAGCCCAGCTCGCGGGCCTTCTGCGCCTTCCACTCGTCGCCCACCGTGCCGATGACGGTGCAGCCGATCGCCTTGGCCATGCGCACGGCGGCGCTGCCGATGCCCGAGCCCGCGGCGTGCACCAGCACCGTCTCGCCCGGTTCCAGCCGGGCGTTGTCGAACAGCATGTGCTGCACGGTGCCGAAGGTGATGCCGGCGCAGGCGGCCTCCTCCTCCACCACGCCGTCCGGCACCGCCACGCACAGGCGCGCGGGGAGGTTCAGCCGGCCCTGCGCGAAGCCCGGCGCGTGGAAGCCGCGCACGCCCGCCACGTCCTCGCACAGGTTGTCGCGGCCCTCGCGGCAGGGGCGGCAGGTGCCGCAGGTCATGCCGCCATAGGGCACCACGCGCTGCCCGGGGCGCAGGGCGGCCACGCCCTCGCCCACCGCCAGCACCTCGCCCACCCCCTCGGCGCCGACGGCGAGCGGCAGGGTGCGCCGGGCGAAGGCCATGCCGCGCCAGCCCCAGACGTCGATGTGGTTCAGCGCCACGGCGCGCATCGCCAGCTGCACCTCGCCCGGGCCGGGGGCAGGGGGGTCGGGCAGGTCGTCCAGCCGCAGGTCGCGGTCGGCATGGAGCAGCAGGGCGCGCATGGCGCGGCTTTGGCAGGGGGATTTTCTTCCCGCAAGGGGCCGCCACCGACTTGCGAAAGCCTCGCAATCGCATCATACCGCGCCGTGATGAGGATGGCAGGCAAGGAGGAGCGCGGGCGCATTGCCGCCTGGGCGCGCCAGGGGCACGTGGCGGCGCAGCTGCTGCACGCCCAGGCGCTGCTGGATGCGGGGGACGCCGCCGGCGCCTTCGCCTGGTTCGGCATCGCCGCCGCCACCGGCGACGCCGCGGCGCTGAACATGCTGGGCCGCTGCCACGAATGCGGCTGGGGCACCCCGCGCGACGACGCGCAGGCCGAGCCGCTGTACCGCCGCGCCGCCGCCGCCGGGCTGGACTGGGCGCAGTACAACCTGGGCGGCGCGCTGGCCCGCCGCGGCGCGATGGCCGAGGCGCTGCGCTGGTACCGCGCCGCCGCCGCGCAGGGCCACGCCAAGGCGCTGAACATGCTGGGCCGCTTCGCCGAGGAAGGCTGGGCCACCCCGCGCGACCCCGCCGCCGCGCGCGACCTGTACCGCCGCGCCGCCGAGGGCGGCGACTTCCGCGGCGCCTGCAACCACGCCCAGGCCCTGCGCGAGCAGGGCGACCGCGCCGGCGCCGCGCACTGGTTCGCCCGCGCCGCCGCCACCGGCACGCTTGGCTTCCGCCGCGCCCTGGCCGCCGGGCTGGCCGGGGCGCCGGAGCCGGAGCTGCGCGCCATCGCCCGCGGCATCGCGCTTCCCGCTATTGCGAATGACTCGCAGAATCATTATCAGCCGAACGACATCTCCGTGAGCCAAGCATGACCCTGCGCCCCGACGACCTTCCCGCCTTCGAGCCCACCCTGGGCATGGCCATGCTGGGCCTGCTGGCCGGCGCCCAAGGCGCGATCAATGGCGCCTGGGCGCAGGACGCGCCCCTGGCCCTGCCGGAGCTGGACGTCTCCACCCAGGCGCCGTCCCCCTTCCGGCGCGACGCGCAGCCGGTGGTGCGCCTGCCCACCACCGTGGCCGAGACGCCGCAGAGCATCACCGTGGTGCCGCAGGAGGTGATCGAGCAGCGCGCTGCCTCCTCCGTGCGCGAGGCGCTGCGCAACGTCTCCGGCATCGCGCTCTCGGCCGGCGAGGGCGGCTTCACCGGCGACGCGCTGACGCTGCGCGGCTTCTCCGCCCGCGGCGACTTCTTCGTGGATGGCATCCGCGACCTGGGCCAGTACACCCGCGACCCCTTCTTCATGAGCAGCGTCGAGGTGCTGAAGGGCCCGTCCTCCGTCGGCTTCGGGCGCGGCTCCACCGGCGGCGTCATCAACCAGACCAGCCGCACGCCGCAGGCGCGCAACTTCGGCGAGCTGAGCCTGAGCGGCTATTCCTCGGGCGGCATGCGCGCCACCTCCGACGTGAACCTCCACGCGGGAAATGTCGGCTTCCGCATGCAGGCCATGGGCTCGCACATCGATGCCGCGCGGCGCGACAACGTGTACCAGTCGCGCTGGGGCGTGGCGCCCTCCATCACCTGGGGCCTGGGCGGGCCGACGCGCGCCACCCTCTCCTGGCTGCACCAGGAGGAGGACAACATCCCCGACTACGGCGTGCCCTTCCGCAACGGCCGCCCGCTGGCGGTGCCGCTCAACACCTTCTACGGCATCCGCGGCCTGGACCGCGAAACCGCCGTCACCGACATCGTCACCTTCCGGCTGGAGCATGACGTTTCGGCCGACATGACGCTGCGCAACACCACGCGCTACGGCTCCTGGTCGCGCACGGTGAACGCCACCGCGCCGCGCCTCGCCACCACCACCTCCACGGGCGCGGTGTTCAACCCGCTCACCACCTCGCTGGAGCAGACGCTGGTGCGGCGCGAGCCGCAGGTGCGCAACGGCTACGACAACCTCGTCACCAACCAGACCGAGATGGTGTGGCGCCCGGTGACCGGGCCGCTGCGCCACAACATCCTCGCGGGCTTCGAGGTGGGGCGCGAAAGCTCGGAAGCGGTGCGCTTCGCCTTCGGCGCCGCCACCAACGGGCGGCCCAACGCCTCCGCGCTCAATCCCAACGCCTATGCCTCGCTGCCCACGGTCTACGGCATCGGTTCCGACGTGAAGACCACGGCCAACACCTTCGGCCTTTACGCCGTGGACCAGATCAAGATCGGCGAGCAGTGGGAGGTGCTGCTGGGCGGCCGCTGGGACAGCTTCGACGCCGACTACACCAATCGCTCCGCCGCCAACCCGGCGCAGCGCAACTTCTCGCGCCTCGACGAGGCGTTCTCCTGGCGCACGGCGCTGGTGTTCAAGCCGTGGCAGAGCGTGCGCACCTATGCCTCCTGGGGCACCTCCTTCAACCCTTCCGCCGAGAGCCTGACGCTGGCGGCCAACAACGCCGCCCTGCCGCCGGAGACCAATGAATCCTTCGAGGTCGGCGCCTCCTGGGAGGTGCTGAGCGGGCTGCGGCTGACCGGCGCGCTGTTCCAGATCGAGAAGACCAACGCCCGCACCTCCGACCCCGCGGGCAACCTCGTCACGCTCGACGGCACGGCGCGGGTGCGCGGCTTCGAGATCGGCGCCACGGGCCGCATCCTGCCCAACTGGAACGTGATGGCGAGCTTCACGCACCTGAACTCGGAGATCACGCGCTCCTCCAACCCGGCCGAGGTCGGGCGGCAATTCATCAACGCGCCGCCGAACACCGCGAACCTCTGGACCACCTACGACCTGCCGATGGGCTTCCAGATCGGCGGCGGGCTGTCCTACGTGGATTACCGCTACGGCAACACCACCAACACCAACCGCGTGCCGGCCTACACGCGCTACGACCTCGCCGCCGCCTGGGCGCCGACGGAAGGCGCGCTGCGCGGCCTGCGGTTCCAGGTGAACGCGCTGAACGTGACCGACGCCAAGACCTACGAGACGGTCTATGTCGCGCACGCGGTGCCGGGCACCGGGCGCACGGTGGTGTTCAACGTCTCGGCGCGCTTCTGATGCTGCTCGCCGTCCCCGAGCTGCTTTCGGCCGAGCAGGTGCGCCAGGCGCGCGCCCTGCTGGACCGCGCCACCTGGGTGGATGGCAAGGCCACCGCTGGCCACCAATCGGCGCAGGTGAAGAACAACGAGCAGATCCCCGAAGGCAGCGCCGAGGCGCGGGCGCTGGGCGACCTGATCGTGGCGGCGATCGAGCGCAACCCGCTCTTCATCTCCGCCGCGCTGCCGGCGCGGGTCTTCCCGCCGCTGTTCAACCGCTACGGCGTGGGCATGACCTTCGGCGCCCATGTGGACAACGCCATCCGCACGGTGACGGGCACGGCGACGCGCATCCGCACCGATGTCTCCTGCACGCTCTTCCTGGCCGAGCCCGGCGAGTATGATGGCGGCGAGCTGGTGATCGAGGACACCTACGGCACGCAGTCGGTGAAGCTGCCGGCAGGGCATGCGGTGGTCTATCCCTCCACCAGCCTGCACCGGGTGGAGCCGGTGACGCGCGGCGCGCGCGTCGCCTCCTTCTTCTGGATGCAGAGCATGATCCGCGACGATGGCCGCCGCGCCATGCTGTTCGACCTGGACATGGCGATCCAGCGCATCCGCGCCGACCTGCCGCCGGGCCATCCCGGCCCGGTGCAGCTCACCGCCACCTACCACAACCTGCTGCGCCAATGGGCGGAGGTGTAGCCCCATGTCCGTGAACCTTTCCCCTTGGGACATGGTGGTCCAGGCCGACGTGGTGGTGCAGGCCGTCATGGGCGGGCTGCTCTTCGCCTCGGTGCTGTGCTGGACGGTGGCCTTGGCCAAGGCGCTGGAACTCGCCGCCTTCGCCCGCCGCACACGGGCCGACCTCGCGCTGTTGGGCGCGGCGCGGGGGCTGGACGCGCCGTTGCTGGCGTCCGATCGCCCCGGGACGGGGCGTGAATCGGCCGCCCGGCTCACCGGCCCGTGCGCGCCGCTGCTGGACGCGGCGCGCGACGAGCTGCTCTCGGCCCCCGGCGGGCCGGAGGGCGTGAAGGAGCGCGCCGACTGGCGCATCCGCCGCCTGATCGCCGCGCAGGCGCGCGCGCTGTCGCGCGGGACCGGCATCCTCGCCACCATCGGCGCCACCGCGCCCTTCGTCGGGCTGTTCGGCACGGTCTGGGGCATCATGAACAGCTTCGTCGGCATCGCGCGGATGCAGACCACCAACCTGGCCGTGGTGGCGCCGGGCATCGCCGAGGCGCTGCTGGCCACCGCCATCGGCCTGGTCGCCGCCATCCCGGCGGTGGTGCTCTACAACGTCTTCGCCCGCGCCATCGGCGGGCAGAAGGCGCTGCTGGCGGATGGCGAGGCCGAGGTGATGCGCCTGCTCTCGCGCGAGCTGGACCGCCGCGCCGGCACCGTGCCGCTGCGCCGGGCCGCGGAGTAGCGCGCGGTGGCGATGCAACTGGGCGGCGGCGAGGATGACGAACTCGCCGAGGCGCACGAGATCAACGTCACGCCCTTCATCGACGTGATGCTGGTGCTGCTGATCATCTTCATGGTGGCGGCGCCGCTGGCCACGGTGGACGTGCCGGTGAACCTGCCCAGCGCCGCGGCCGTGCCGCAGCCGCGCCCGGACAAGCCGGTCTACCTGACGCTTTCCGCCGACCGCGCCCTGCACCTGGGCGACGCCCCGGTGGCGCGCGAGGCGCTTCCCGCGGCGCTGGACGCCGCCTTCGCCGGCGACCGCGAGGGCCGCGTCTTCCTGCGCGCCGATGGCGGGGCGAGCTACGCCGAGGTGATGGAGGTGCTGAACCTGCTGCGCGGCGCCGGCTGGACCCGCGTGGCGCTGGTGGGGCTGGAGCAGCGGTGAGCGACCGCGCGGGCACGCCGGCGACGGAGGCGACGCGCCGCACCCCGCGCGCGGCCGCCACCCCGGGCGGCCACGCGACAGGGACGGGCGGCGCCGATCCCTCCGCGCGGGCGCTGCGCTGGCCGCTGAGCCTCCTCCTGGTGCTGGCGCTGCACGGCGCCGGGCTGGCCGGCCTGGCGCGCCTGGCGCCCACCGCGCCGGAGCCCCCGCCCGCCGAGGAGCCCATCCTGCTCGACCTGGCGCCCGAGCCCGCCCCGTCCGCGCCGGAGCCGGTGGCCGCTGCCGCGCCGGAGCAGCCCGTCGCGCCGCCCCCGTCCCCCGCGCCACCGGAACCCCCGCCGCCCGAGCCGCCGCCACCGGAGCCGCCCCCGCCGGAGCCCCCGCCGCCCGAACCCCCGCCACCCG
>NZ_JBJJBR010000020.1:0-58620 GCF_045449635.1 Sabulicella flocculans
GCGCCGCCCGCGCCGGGCGGGGCGGGGCGGGGGCGGCGCGGCGGCGCTGCTGCGCGCCCTGTTGCCGGCGCCGCTGGACGGCCCGCCCGACCTGACCCTGGCGGTGGGCGAGGCGTCGCCGGGCGCCGCGTGGCTTTGCGCCGGGCTGGGCGCGCGCCCGGGGCTGGCGGTGCGCGCCGGCACGCTGGGTGGCGCGGCGGTCATCGCCCTGCCGGATTCGGCGGAGGAAGCCCTGGCCGCCTGGGCCCTGCTGGCCCGCCCGCTGTGGCGCGCCCTGGCCGGCGCGGCGCCGGAGCCGCCGCTGCGGCTGCGGCTGCGCGCCAGCTTGCCATCCGCCCCCGGCCTGGCCGAGCTGGCCCTGCTGGCGGTGCAGGGCGGGGAGGGGACGCCGCTGGCGGTGGGCGCCGCCCCGCTGGGGGCGCTGGCCGCCGCCGGGGCCTGGATGGTGGTCCCCGCCGCCTCCGAGGGCTACGAGGCGGGGCAGGAGATCGAGGCGGTGCCCTGGTGAGCGACGACCCCCTGCTGGCCCGCCTGCGCCGCGCCGCGCGCCAGGAGCAGTTCCTGGAGGTGGTGGACGAGGCCGAGGCCCGCCGCCGCTTCCACGCCGCGCTGGACCTCTCGCCCCTGCCGGCGGAGGAGGTGGCGCTGCACGCCGCGCTGGGCCGCGCCCTGGCGCGGGACGTGGCGGCGGCGGTGGACGCACCGCCCTTCGACCGCGCCCTGGTGGACGGCTTCGCCCTGCGCGCCGCCGACGCCGCCCAGGCCGGCGACGCCGCCCCGGTGCGCCTGCGCCTGAATGCCGAGGTGCTGGCCTGCGGCGCCGCCCCGGCCATCGAGGTGGGGCCGGGCACCGCCACCGCCATCGCCACCGGCGCCCCCCTGCCGCGCGGCGCCGACGCGGTGGCGATGATCGAGTGGACCGCGCTGGACGACGCCCCCGGCGGCCCGCACGTGCTGCTGCGGCGCGCGGTGGCGCCCGGCCAGTTCGTCGGCTTCGCCGGCGGCGACATCGCCCGCGGCGAGGTGCTGCTGCGCCGCGGCGCCGTGCTGGGCAGCCGCGAGATCGGGATGCTGGCCGCCGCCGGCCACGCCACGGCCCCCGCCGTGCGCCGCCCGCGCGTGGCCGTGCTTTCCACGGGGGATGAGCTGCACCCGCCCGGCGCGCCGCTGCCGCCCGGCGGCATCCCCGACAGCAACGCCGCCATCCTGGCCGCCATGGTGGCGGAGAATGGCGGCGAGCCGCTGCCCATGGGCATCTTCCGCGACGACGAGGCCACGCTGCGCGCGGCGCTGGAGGCGGCGCTGGCGCGGGCCGACATGGTGGTGATGTCCGGCGGCACCTCCAAGGGCGCGGGCGACGTCTCCCACCGCGTGCTGGGGGGGCTGGGGGCGCCCGGGGTGCTGGTGCACGGGGTGGCGCTGAAGCCGGGCAAGCCGCTGTGCCTCGCCGCGGTGGGCCGGACGCCGGTGGTGGTGCTGCCGGGCTTCCCGACCTCGGCGGTGTTCACCTTCCACGAGTTCGCCGTCCCGGTCCTCCGCGCCCTGGCCGGCCTGCCGCCGCGCGAGGAGACGGAGATGGCGGCGACGCTGGCCACCCGCACCCCCAGCGAGCTGGGGCGCACCGAATACGTCATGGCCTCGCTGGCCGAGGGCGGGGATGGCGGGCTGCGGGCGGTGCCGCTGGGCAAGGGCTCGGGCAGCGTCACCGCCTTCGGCCAGGCGGACGGCTTCTTCGCCATCCCCGCGCTGAGCGAGGGGATGGCGGCGGGCGCGCCGGTGCGGCTGCGGCTGATCGGCGGCGCGGCCCGCCTGCCGGAGCTGGTGGTGGCGGGCAGCCACTGCACCGGGCTGGACGTGGTGCTGGGCCGGCTGGGGCTGCGTGCGCGCGTGCTGGCGCTGGGCAGCCTGGGCGGGCTGGCGGCGGCGCGGCGCGGCGAGTGCGACCTGGCCGGCGCGCACCTGCTGGACGCCGCCACCGGCCTGTACAACACGCCCTTCCTGCAGCCCGGGCTGCGGCTGGAACGCGGCTGGGGGCGGATGCAGGGGGTGGTGTTCCGCCCCGGCGACGCGCGCTTCGCCGGGCTGGACGGCGCGGCGGCGGTGCGGCGCGCGGCGGCGGACGGGGCGCTGCTGCTGGTGAACCGCAACGCCGGCTCGGGCACGCGCATCCTGCTGGACGGGCTGCTGGCCGGGGCGCGGCCGCCCGGCTACGCCAACCAGCCGAAATCCCACAACGCCGTCTGCGCCGCGGTGGCGCAGGGCCGCGCCGACTGGGGCGTGGCCATCGCGACCGTCGCGCAGGGCTACGGGCTGGGCTTCCTGCCGCTGGCGGAGGAGCAGTACGACTTCTTCCTGCCCGAGGAACGCGCCGGCCGGCCGGCGGTGCAGGCCTTCCTGGGGGCGCTGCGCGACGACGCCGTGCGCGCCGCGCTGCGGGAAGCCGGCTTCACGCCGGCCTGACGGTGCCGCGCTCCACCCAGGCGCAGGGCAGCAGGCGGCGGGCGGGGGCGCCGTCCTCCAGCGCCGCCACCGCCGCGGCGGCCAGCCCGGCGACGTCCTGGCGCAGGGTGGTCAGGGCGTAGCCTTCCAGCGCCGCGGGGGCGATGTCGTCGAAGCCCAGCACGGACAGCTCCTCGGGCACGCGCAGGCCCAGCTCGGCGCGCGCGGCGTCCAGCACGCCCAGCGCCATCTCGTCGTTCGCGCAGAAGATGGCGTCGGGGCGCGGGCGGCGCCCGAGCAGGGCGCGTGCGGCGGCGGCGCCGCCGGGGCGGGTGTAGTGCCCCACCGCCCGCCCGGCCAGCGCCACTCCGCCCGCCGCCAGCCCGCGCAGGAACCCCGCCTCCCGCGCGCGGGAGGTGGCGGTGTCCTCGATGCCGGCGACGAAGGCGGGGCGGCGGTGGCCGCGCGCCAGCAGCGCCCGCGCCGCCAGCGCGCCGGCCGCCTCGTTGTCCGACGCCACCTCGCGCACGCCGCGCGGGCGCGCGGTGCCTTGCCGGTCCAGCAGCACCACGGGGATGCGCGCGGCGGCGCACAGCCGGGCCATGCGCGAGCCCAGCGTGGCGGAGGCGATGATGACGCCGTCCACCCGCCAGCCGGCCAGGCTGGGCAGCAGCTCGTCGGTGCGGTCGGCCGCCGGGGCCAGCAGCAGCAGGGGCGCGCGGCCGGCGGCGCGCAGCTCCTCGGCCACCGCCGCCGTCAGGGCGGCGTAGAAGGGGTTGGACAGCTCGGCCACCACCAGCCCCACCAGCCCGGTGCGCGCCGCCACCAGCCCGCGCCCGACGGCGGAGGGCGCGTAGCCCAGCCGCGTGGCCGCCTGCATGACGCGCGCCCGGGTGTCCGGCGCCACGGAGGCGCCATCGGTGAAGGCGCGCGACACGGCGGAGCGCGAGACGCCCGCCGCCTCCGCCACCTCCGCCGCCGTGACCCAGCGCCGCCGCATGCCCGAACCTTCCGTGCTTGACGGCGCATGGGCCGTGCGCCTAGCCTCGCATTGCACACGTGTGCAAAGCAAGGCGGCCCGAAGCCGCCGGACGGAGGGGAACCCAGCCTTGGCCACCGGCCACGTCGCCGTCATCGGCTCCTTCAACGCCGACCTGGTGCTGGACCTGCCGCGCATGGCCGCGCGGGGCGAGACGCTGGCCGCCCGCGCGCTGCACCGCTTTCCCGGCGGCAAGGGCTCCAACCAAGCCATCGCCGCGGCGCGCGCCGGGGCGCGGGTGACCATGCTGGCCAGCCTGGGCACGGATGCCGAGGGCGACGCCGCGCTGGCGCTGTGGGCGCGGGAAGGGGTGCAGGCGCGCGCCGTGCGCCACCCGGTCCTGCCCACCGGCATGGCGGTGATCCTGCTGGAAGGCGGGGACAACCGCATCATCCTGGCACCGGGCGCCAACATGGCCCTGGCCGCCGCCGACGCCGCGCCGCCGCCCTGCGACGTGGTGCTGGCGCAGCTGGAGGTGCCGGCCCCCGCCATCGCCGCCGCCTTCGCCGCCGCGGGCGGGGCGCGCCGCGTGCTGAACGCCGCGCCGGCCGACGCCGCCGCCGCCACGCGGCTGCTGCCGCTGACCGACATCCTGCTGGTGAACGCGGGCGAGGCGATGGCCCTTGCCCCCGCGGCCGGGCAGGACGCGGCCGCCCTGGCGCAGGCGCTGGCGGGGCAGGTGGGCCAGGCCGCGGTGGTCACGGCCGGGCCGGCCGGCGCCGTCCTGGCCATGCGCGGCGGCGCCGTGCTGCGCGCCCCCGCGCCCCCGGTGGCGGTGCGCGACACCACGGGCGCGGGCGACGCCTTCGCCGGCGCCTTCTGCGCCGCGCTGGCCGGCGGGGCGGACCACGCCGCGGCGCTGCGCGCCGGCGTGGCCGCGGGCAGCCTGGCCTGCACCGTGCTGGGGGCCGTGCCCTCCCTGCCGCACCGCGCCGCCATCGCGGCGCTGCTGGATGAAGGACTGGTGAGATGAAGGTTGTGATCGGCTGCGACCATGCCGGCTTCCCGATGAAGGCGCTGGTGATCGCGCGCGTGAAGGCGCTGGGGCACGAGGTGGAGGAGCTGGGCTCCTTCACGCCCGAGCCGGTGGACTTCCCCGACATCGCGCGCGCGGTGTGCGACAGCGTGCGCGAGGGGCGGGCGGCGCGCGGCATCCTGGTCTGCGGCACCGGGGTGGGCGCCTCCATCGCCGCCAACAAGCTGCGCGGCATCCGCGCCTCGGTGGTGCACGACGCCCACTCGGCGCACCAGTGCGTGGAGCATGACGACGTGAACGTCGCCTGCATCGGCGCGCAGATCATCGGGCCCTGGCTGGCGGCGGACCTGGTGGAAGGGTTCCTGAACGCCGAGTTCCACGCGACGGAGGACCACGTGCGCCGCGTGCGCAAGCTGGGCGAGATGGAAGGCGAATGAGCATCGCCTTCATCGGCCTGGGCACCATGGGCCGGCTGATGGCGCGCAACCTGGCGCGCGCCGGCCACGCCGTGCGCGGCTTCGACGCGCTGCCGGACGCGGCGGCCGAGGGCGTGGCGCGCGCCGCCACCCTGGCGGAATGCGTGGCGGGCGCGGACACCGTCATCCTCATGCTGCCCGACACGCCGGACGTGGAGGCGGTGGCGGCGGAGCTGGAAGGGCTGCTGCCGCCGGGCACGCTGGTGCTGGACATGTCCTCCATCGCCCCCGGCGCGGCGTGGGGCATCCAGGCGCGCCTCGCCGCGCGCGGCGTGGGCTTCGTGGACGCGCCCGTCTCCGGCGGGCCGATGGGCGCGGACCTTGCGCGGCTCACCATCATGGCCGGCGGCACGGCGGAGGATTTCGCCCGCGCCGAGCCCGTTTTCGCCGCCATGGGCACCACCATCACCCACATGGGCGGGCCCGGCGCCGGCCAGGCCACCAAGCTGTGCAACCAGGTGATGGTGGGCCTCAACATCCAGGCGGTGTGCGAGGGCCTGGCGCTGGGCCGCGCCGCCGGGCTGGACCTGGAGCGCCTGCGCGAGGTGCTGCTGGGCGGCTCCGCGGCGTCCTGGATGCTGGACGTGCTGGGGCCGAAGATGATGGCCGGCGACGTGGCGGCCGGCTTCCGCATCGACCTGATGCTGAAGGACCTGCGCCTGGCCGGCGAGGCGGCGCGCGCCCTGGACCTGCCGCTGCCCGGCACCGCGCTGGTGACGCAGCAATACGTGGAGTGCCGCGCCCATGGCGAGGGCGGCAACGGCAACCAGGCGCTGATGCGCCATTACGACCGGCTGGCGGGGCTGCCCTGATGGACCTCCGCCTCGATTTCGGGGTGGTGCTGGAGCGCTGGCCGCTGTTCCTGCAGGGCGCGCTGACGACGCTGGAACTCGCGCTGATCGCCACGGTGGGCGGCTTCGCGCTGGGGGTGCTCTGCGCCGTGGGCCGGCGCGGCTCCGTGCGCTGGGTGTCGGTGCTGTGCGGCGCCTATGTGGAGGCGATCCGGAACACGCCGCTGCTGGTGCAGCTGCTGCTGGTGTTCTTCGGCCTGTCCTCGCTGGGGCTGCAGCTGCCGGCCTTCGGGGTGGCGGCGGCGGCGCTGTGCATCAACGTCGGCGCCTATTCCAGCGAGATCATGCGCGCGGGCTTCGACAGCATCCCGGCCGGGCAGGTGGAGGCCGGGGAGGCGCTGGGCCTGTCGCGCGCGCAGCTCTACTGGCACGTGCTGCTGAAGCCGGCGATGGAGAAGGTGTATCCGGCGCTCACCTCGCAATTCGTGCTGCTGATGCTGGCTTCCTCCGTCACCTCGCAGATCAGCGCGGAGGAGCTGACGGCGGCGGCCAACTACGTCCAGAGCGACACCTACCGCGCCTTCGAGAGCTACATCCTCGTGGCGCTGGCCTACCTTCTGCTGGCCTTCCTGCTGCGCGGGATGTTCTGGGGCTTGGGGCTGTGGCTGTTCCCCCGCCGCCGCGCGCTGGGGACGCCGCTGTGATGGGCGGTTCCCTGGGCCCGCAACACCTGCAGTTCCTGGCGCAGGGCGCGGCCTGGACGCTCGCGCTCTCGCTGGTGGCGCTGCTGGGCGGGGGCCTGCTGGGCTTCGCCTTGGCGCTGTGCCGCGTCTCGCCGCTGCGCGCGGTGCGGGTGGGCACGGGCGTGCTGGTGCAGCTGGTGCAGGGCACGCCGCTGCTGGTGCTGATGTTCCTGGCATTCTTCGGCATGCCCGCGCTGGGCTGGCGGCTGACGCCCTTCCAGGCCGCCGGCGGCGCGCTGGTGATCTACACCGCGGCCTACCTGGGCGAGATCTGGCGCGGCTGCATCGAGGCGGTGCCGCGCCCGCAATGGGAGGCGGCGGAGGGGCTGGCGCTGTCGCGCCTGCAGCGCATGCGCCACGTGGTGCTGCCGCAGGCGGTGCGCATCGCCGCACCCCCCACCGTGGGCTTCCTGGTGCAGATCGTGAAGAACACCTCGCTGGCGTCCGTGGTCGGCTTCGTGGAGCTGATGCGGGCGGGGCAGGTGCTCAACAACACGCTGTTCCAGCCTTTCGCCATCTACGCGATCATCGCCCTGGGGTATTTCGCCATGTGCTACCCGTTGTCCCTGTGGTCCCGCCGGCTGGAGGCGCGCCGCGCCGCGCCGGCGCGGCTGGCGGC
Source organism: Sabulicella flocculans (assembly GCF_045449635.1). Lineage (NCBI taxonomy): Bacteria > Pseudomonadati > Pseudomonadota > Alphaproteobacteria > Acetobacterales > Acetobacteraceae > Sabulicella > Sabulicella flocculans. The sequence continues at coordinate 7,084 of NZ_JBJJBR010000020.1, forward strand.
GGCGCCGTGACGCCGGCCGTCTCCCTGCAAGGGGTGCGCAAGAGCTTCGGCGCGCTGCGCGTTCTGGACGGCGTGAGCTTCGACGTGGCGCCCGGCGAGGTGGTGGCGGTGATCGGGCGCTCGGGTTCCGGCAAGTCCACGGCGCTGCGCTGCATCAACCGGCTGGAACGCATCGAGGAAGGGCGCATCCTCGCCTGCGGCCACGCGGTGCACGACCCCGGGCTGGACCTGCGGGCGCTGCGGCGCGACGTCGGCATCGTCTTCCAGGCCTACAACCTGTTCCCGCACCTCACCATCGAGGAGAACATCTGCCTGGCGCCCACCGTGGTGAAGCGGGTGGGCCGCAAGGAGGCGCGCGAGGTCGCGGCCAGGGTGCTGGCGCAGGTGGGCCTGGCCGACAAGGCGCAGTCCTGGCCCGAGCAGCTCTCCGGCGGGCAGCAGCAGCGCGCCGCCATCGCGCGCAGCCTGGCCATGCAGCCCAAGGTCATGCTGCTGGACGAGGTGACCAGCGCCCTGGACCCCGAGCTGACCGGCGAGGTGCTGCGCGTGATCGAGGCGCTGGCCGAGGGCGGCATGACCATCGTGATGGTGACGCATGAGATGGGCTTCGCCCGCCGCGTCGCCGACCGGGTGCTGTTCATGCACCAGGGCCGCGTGCACGAGCAGGGCGGCCCGGACATCCTGGACAGCCCCGCCACGCCGGAGCTGGCGCAGTTCGTCGGAAGCGCGCTGTGACGCGCGAAAGCAAGGAGGAAACAGGAATGAGCATCACCCGCCGCGGCGCCCTGGCCGCCATCCCCGCCCTGGGGGCGCTGGCCCTGGCCCGCCCCGCCCTGGCCAACCAGCTGGAGGCCATCCGCCGCGCCGGCCGCATCCGCGTCGCGACCGACCTCGCCATCCCGCCCTCCGGCATGATGGACGGGCAGATGCGTCCCACCGGCTCCGACGTCGAGGTCGCGCAGGCCCTGGCGCGCGACCTGGGCGTGACGCTGGAATTCATCCCCACCGTGGGCGCCACGCGCATCCCCAACATCCAGACCGACCGCGCGGACATCATCATCTCCACGCTCTCGGTCACGCCGGAACGGGCGCGGGTCATCCAGTTCTCGCGGCCCTATGCCGCGCTCGCCTCCGTGGTGGGCGGCCGGCGGGACGTCGCCGTGCGCGACCTCGCCGGGCTGCGCGGCCGCACCGTGGCCACCGTGCGCGGCACCACCCAGGACACCGAGCTGACGCCGCTGGCCAACGAGCACGGCTTCCGCATCCAGCGCTTCGACGACGACGCGACGATGGTCACCGCCGCCGTCACCGGGCAGGCGGAGCTGGTGGCCACCAGCGCCACCATCGTCGGGCAGATCGCGCAGCGCGCGCCGCAGCGCGGCTTCGAGCCCAAGTTCACCCTGCGCAACTTCGACCTCGCCATCGGGCTGCGCCAGGGCGAGACGCAGCTGCTGGAATGGGTGAACGCCTGGATCGAGACCAACGTGGCCAACGGCCGGCTGAACGAGATCTACAAGCGCTTCCACGGCGTCGACCTGCCGGAGAACCTGCGCGGCCGCGGCTGACCTGCCGCCGCCACCCATCCGTCCGCCCCGCCGCGCGTTGCGGCGGGGATGAACGACGCCCGCCTCGCCGCCCTGCTCCTCGAACGCGCCGCCGCAGCCGGCGCCCACCTGCATCTCTGCCGCTCGGAAAGCCGGGCGGCGCGGCTGGCGGCGGCCGCCGCGGCGCTGGGGGCGGGGGTGGAGGTGGTCCACCTGCCGGCCCCCGACGCCGCCCCCTATGACCGCGCCCCCGCCACCCCCGGCAGCCTGGGGGCGCGGCTGGACGCGGTGCGGCGGCTGCGCGCCACCCCCACCGGGCCGCGCCTGCTGCTCGCCGGGCCCGCCGCCGCCGTGCGGCGCTGCCCTGCCGACCTGCCCGGGGGCCTGCTGCTGCGCCCCGGCGACCTGCCGGAGGATTCGGCGCTGGCGGCGCTGGGCTACGCGGCGGAGGAAATCGTGGACGACCCAGGCGAGTGGGCCCGGCGCGGCCAGGTGCTGGACGTGTTCCCCGCCCTGCCCGGCGCCCGCCCGCACCGTCTCGAACTGGACGAGGAGGGGCGCATCCTCGCCATCCGGCCCTTCCACCCGCTGACCCAGCGCACGGAGGGCGAGGCGGCGTCGCTGCACCTGCCCCCCGCCGTCGCGGCGGAGGAGGGCGAGCTGCCCGGGCTGGCGGAACTGGCCCCCGGCATCGGCGCCACCGCCGACCCCGAGGCGGCGGAGGCCCGCGCCGAGGCCTGGCGCGAGGCGGAGGACGGCTTCCGCCTGCGCCTGGCCGCCGGGCTGGAGGAAGGCGAGACCCTGCGCGAGCCCGCCGCCCTGTTCACCCGCGACGCCCCGCCCGCCACCGTGCTGCCGGAGGGGGAGGAGGAGGACCCGCTGCCCTTCCTCGGCGCGCCCGACCCGGAGGCCGCCTTCCTGGACGCGGTGGCGGAAGCCCGCGCCGCCGGCCGCCGCGTGGCCCTGGCCGGCGCCGGCCGCCGCGCCGCCGCCCTGGCCGATGCCCTGCGCGAGCGCTTCGGCGAGCTGCCCGAATGCCCCGGCTGGCTGGCGCTGCGCGACTTGCCGCCGGGCACCCTGGCCTGGCTGCGCGCGCCGCTGGTCACCTCCTTCGGCACGGAGGAAGCGCTGGTGGCCGCGGCGGCCGAGATCCTGCCCCCCGGCGAGGCCGGACCCGCCCGCCTGCCGGTGGAGGAGGCCGCCCTGGCCCCCGGCGACCTGGTCATCCATGAGGAGCACGGCATGGCCCGCCTGCTGGGCCTGGCCGAGGCCGAGGGCATGGACGCGCTGCGCCTGGAATTCGCCGGCGGCACCACCCGGCTGGTGCCGGCGGAGGAGCTGGACCGCATCTGGCGCTACGGCCACGAGGCGCAGGGGGTGGCGCTGGACCGTCCGGGCGGCGAGGCCTGGGCCAGGCGCCGCGCCGATGCCGAGGCCGCCCTGGCCGACACCGCCCGCGGCCTGCTGGACAAGCTGCGCGAGGCCGCCGGGCGCACCGCCCCCGCCTGGGTGCCGCCCGCCCGTGCCTATGCCCGCTTCCGCGCCGGCTTCGCGCACGAGCTGACGCCCGACCAAGCCCAGGCGGCGCGCGAGGTGGAGCGCGACCTGGCGGCGGGCCGGCCGATGGACCGGCTGGTGTGCGGCGACGTCGGCTTTGGCAAGACGGAGATCGCGCTGCGCGCCGCCGCCTGCGTGGCCCTGGCCGGCGGGCAGGTGGCGGTGCTGGCCCCCACCACCGTGCTGGCGCGCCAGCACCTGGAGGCGTTCCGCCGCCGCTTCGCGCCGCTGGGCGTCGCGGTGGCCGGGCTGTCGCGCCTGACCCCGGCGCGGGAGGCGCGGCAGGTGCGCGAGGGGCTGGCGGAAGGGCGGTTGCTGGTGGTGGTGGGCACCCAGGCCGTGCTGGCCAAGGCCACGCGCTTCCGCAAGCTGGGCCTGGTGATCGCCGACGAGGAGCAGCGCTTCGGCGCCCGCCAGAAGGCGGCGCTGCGGGACCTGGCGGCGGATGCCCACACCCTGGCGATGACCGCCACGCCCATCCCGCGCTCGCTGCAAGGGGCGATGCTGGGGCTGCAGTCGCTGTCCGTGCTGGCCACGCCGCCGGCGCGCAAGCGCCCGGTGCGCACCGCCATCGCCGCGCTGGACGACGCCCTGCTGGGCGAGGCGCTGCGGCGCGAGGCGCGGCGCGGCGGCCAGTCCTTCCTGGTCGCCCCGCGCATCGAGGACCTGCCGGAACTGCGCGCCCGGCTGAAGCGCGCCGCCCCGCGCCTGCGCGTGGCGGAGGCGCATGGCGACATGCCCGCCGCTGAGGCCGACGACGCCATGCTGCGCTTCGCCGAGGGGCGGGCCGACGTGCTGCTGTGCACCGCCATCGTGGAAACCGGGCTGGACGTGCCGCGGGCGGGGACCATGCTGATCACCGGCGCCGAGCGCTTCGGCCTGGCGCAGCTGCACCAGCTGCGCGGGCGCGTCGGCCGCGGCGGGGCGCGCGGCACCTGCTGGCTGCTGACGGAAGGCCCCCCGCCGCCCGCCGCCGCGCGCCGGCTGAAGGCGCTGGCGGCGCAGACCGAACTCGGCGCGGGCTTCGCCATCGCCGCGCGCGACCTGGACCAGCGCGGCGCCGGCGACCTGCTGGGCGAGGCGCAGGCCGGCCACGTGAAGCGCCTGGGGCTGGAGCTGACGCGCCACCTGCTGGACCGCGCGCTGCGCCAGGCCCGCGGCGAGGCGGAGCCGCCGCCGCCCCCCGCCCTGGTGCTGGAGCTGCCCGCCGGCCTTCCCGCATCCTACGTGCCGGAGGAGGCGCTGCGCCTGTCCCTGCACGCGCGGCTGGGCGCCGCGGCGCGCGAGGCGGAGCTGGAGGACATCGCGGAGGAGATGACCGACCGCTTCGGCCCGCTGCCGGAGGCGGTGGAGAACCTCCTGCTCCGCGCCCGCCTGCGGCTGCGGGCGCGCCGGCTGGGGGTGGCGCGGCTGGAATGCGGCCCGCTGGCGGTGGCCGCGCGCCTGCACGCCGCGCCGCCCGAGGTGGCGCCGCCGCTGGAGCGCAAGGAGGACCGCGTGATCCTCCGGCGGGAAGCGGCGGACGGCGCCGCCATGGCCCGCACCGCCCTGGCCCTGCTGGCCCGGCTGCGCCGCGCCGCTTGATCCGGCGCAAGGCGGCGGCGCGGCCGCAGATATATAAGGCCTCCTGCATATCCAAGGCAGGAGGCGGTGATGTTCGAGGCGAACGTGGGTGGACTGGACCGGGTGCTGCGCGTGGCCATCGGCGCGGCGCTGGTGCTGGCCGCGGTGATGGGCTGGATCGGCGCCTGGGGCTGGATCGGCCTGCTGCCGCTGCTGACCGGGCTGCTGTCGCGCTGCCCGGCCTATTCGCTGCTCGGCGTCAGGACCTGCGGGCGGGCCTGATCACGCCGGCTCCTCCCGCCGCCGTTTCAGCGGGTTGCGCAGCTTGGGCACGTTCCAGCGGCGCTGGGGCTTGGGCAGGCGCGGCGGCCGGGTCAGCCGGGCGCCGCCCTCGGCCTTCTGCAGCTTCAGCGTGCGGGTGTGGAAGGCCTCCAGCCCCGGCCGGTGGCCGATGCTGACCAGCGCGCTGTCCGGCAGCTCGTCCAGCACCATCTGCATCATGGCGTCCTGGTTGCGCTCGTCCAGCGCCGCCGTCGCCTCGTCCATGAAGATCCAGGCGGGGCGTTGCAGCAGCAGGCGGGCGAAGGCCAGGCGCTGCTGCTCGCCCAGGGACAGCACGCGGTCCCAGCGCTCCAGCTCGTCCAGCCGCTCGGGCAGCATCACCAGGCCGACGCGCTCCAGCGCCGCGCGGCACTGCTCATCCGTGTAGGCGTCGGGGCCGGCGGGGTAGCACAGCGTCTCCTTCAGCGTGCCCAGCGGCAGGTAGGGGCGCTGGGGCATGAACATCATGCTGTCGCGCGGGGGGGTGATGATCTCGCCCGCGCCCCAGGGCCACAGCCCGCCGATCGCGCGGAACAGGGTGGACTTGCCGGTGCCGCTCTCGCCCTGGATCAGCACGCGCTCGCCGGCATGGATCTCCGCCGTGGCGTCCTGGATGACGGTGGTGCCGTTGGCGAAGGCGACCTCGATGCCCTTGAAGATCAGCTTGTCCTTCTCGCCCTCCGTCACCGTGATGGTGGGCTGGTCCTTGTCGGCCACCAGGGCGTCCAGCTCGTCCACCACGGCGCGGAAGTTCACGAGGCGCGTGACGGAGGACCGCCATTCGGCGATGCGGGGGAAGCTGTCCACGAACCAGGAGAGGCTGCCCTGCACCTGCCCGAAGGCGCCGCCGATCTGCATCAGCCCGCCCAGGGTGATGGCGCCGGAGAAATAGGCCGGCGAGGCGACGATGGTGGGGAAGATCATCGCCAGGGTGCCATAGGCGGAGGTGAGGTACATCAGGTTGCGCTGCGAGCGCATGAGGTCGCGCACACGCTCGCGCACGTTGCCGAAGGCGCGGGCCAGGCCGCGGCGCTCATCCGTCTCGCCGCGGATCAGCGCGATGCCCTCGCCGGATTCGCGGGCGCGGGTGAGGCCGAAGCGGAAATCGGCCTCCGCCGCCACGCGGGCGATGTTGTGCTGCACCATCGGCCGCCCGACCAGGATGGTGAGCGTGGAGCCCACCAGCGCGTAGGCCAGCGCCGCCCAGACCATGTAGCCGGGGATGGAGGCGTCCACCCCGATGAAGCCCAGGTGCAGCGGCCCGGAGACGGACCACAGGATGCCGACGAAGGCCGCCAGCATCATGGAGCAGGTCAGCAGCCCGCCCACGAAGTCCACCGCGAGGTCCACCGAGACGCGGATGTCCTCGGCGATGCGCTGGTCGGGGTTGTCGGCGCCCTCGCCGGCCATCTCCAGTTGGTACTGCCGCCCCTCGGCCAGCCAGGAGGACAGCACGCGCCGCGTCAGCCATTCGCGCCACGCGAGCTGGATGAGCTGCTTGGTGTAGAGCTGGTACACCGCCACCAGCATGGCGCCGACTGCCAGGCCCAGGAACACCACCATCTGCCAGCGGAAGGCGGCGAAGTCCCGGTTCTCCAGCGCGTTGAAGAAGTCGCGGTTCCACAGGTTCAGGCGGATCTGGATGGCCACCTGCCCCACGGTCAGCAGCACCAGCCACAGGATCAGCCAGCGCGCGTTGCCGCGGTCGGGCGCGGTCAGCCATTCCTTGGTGATGCCCCAGAAGGCCCGCATGGGCGAGCGGACGCGCTCGGCCTTCGGAAGGGGGGTGTCGGGGGTCGTCTCGCTCATCGGGTGGGCACCGCCTCCATGCGCTCGGGCGCCGGGCCCAACCGGGCGGCGTCCAGCGCGGCCATGGCCTCGCGCCGGGCGCCCAGGCCGGCGGCCGCCACCTCGGCGCCGGGCTTCAGCCAGTCCAGCCGGTCATACAGGCCGATGGGCAGGCGGATCACGCCGCCATCCTCCAGGATGACGCCCATCGCCTCGCCCTGGGGCGAGAGCAGGGGGGCGCGGACCTTGCCGCGCAGCGCCAGCTCCTCGCGGCCCACCGCGTCGGAGGCGAACCAGGAGGGCGAGGCGATGAAGTTCGCCGGCTCGGAATCGCTGCGGGCCCAGGCCAGCATGATGACCACGGGCGCGGTGCGGGCGCGCACGCCGTAGGCCACCAGCGTCTCGTCCTGCTTGACGGCGGCCATCAGGGCCTCGGCCTCCTCGGCGGGAAAGATCACCTGGGTGCCTTCGCGGAACAGGGCGCGGGTCACCGCCCCGTCGGGCGAGAGGAGCCAGCGCTCCAGCCGCCCGGAATAGGAGGGGAGCTGCGTCGGGTCGAACCACAGGCCGCGCGGGGCGCGTGCCAGGGCGGGGGCGGCGGCGGCCAGGGCCACGGCGCTGAGGAGCAGGGAACGGCGAGGGATCATGGTCGTCAGGCGGTGAAGCCGCGCCCGGTGATGAGCGAGACGGCGAAGAGGACGAGGAACACGAAGAACAGCACGCGGGCGATGCCGCCGGCGGTGGAGGAGATGCCGCCGAAGCCGAGCACCCCGGCCACCAGCGCCACCACCAGAAAGACGAGGGACCAGTAGAGCATGGCGGGAACTCCTGGGTTCGTGAGGGCTTGCCACGTCGAACGCCAGGGCTGGCACGGGGTTTGCTGCGCCGGCGCCGTGCCCCTCAGGCCACGGCGCGGCGCCGTCCGCCCGCGGCCACCAGCGCCAGCGCCGCCAGCGCCAGCGGCAGGAAGGACACCCACAGCACCGCGTCCCAGCCATGGCTGTTCAGCAGCCCGCCCGACAGGAAGGAGCCGACGGCCATGGTGCCGAAGACGATGAAGTCGTTCAGGGACTGCACCCGCGTGCGCTCCTCCGGCCGGTGGCAGTCCAGCACCATGGCCGAGGCGCCGGTGAAGCCGAAGTTCCAGCCCAGCCCCAGCAGGATCAGGCTGGCCCAGAAATGCCCGGCCTGCTGGCCCAGCAGCCCGGCCACGGCGGCGGCGCCGGTCAGCGCCAGCCCGGCGGCCACCACGCGCGGCGCGCCGAAGCGCGCGATCAGGTGGCCGGTGAAGAAGCCCGGGCCGTACATGGCGATGATGTGCCATTGCAGCCCCAGGTTGGCGGCTTCCTGCGGCAGGCCGCACAGGCGCATGGCCAGCGGCGCCGCCGTCATCAGGAAGTTCATCAGCAGGTAGGTGACGACGCCGCAGGTGACCGCCACCAGGAAGCGCGGCTGGCGCGCGATCTCGCCCAGGGGGCGGCCGCCGGCCATCTCGGCCGCGGTGGGCCGGGGCAGGCGCACGCCCAGCAGCACCAGGGCGCAGAGCGCGGCCACCGCCGCCTGGCCGAGGTAGGTGGCGGCGAACAGGAAGGGCGGCCACAGGTACATGGTGTGCGTCACCAGCTGCGGCCCGATGACCCCGGCGAAGACGCCGCCGGCCATCACCAGGGACAGGGCGCGCGCCCGCCCCTCGGGCGGCACGCCGTCGGCGGCGGCGAAGCGGAAGGACAGCACCACCGCGGCATAGGCCCCGCCCAGGAAGGTGCCCAGGCAGAACAGCGGGAAGGAGGCCAGCAGCACCGCCAGGAAGGCCACCAGCCCCGCGGCCACGCCGCAGCCGGTGCCGGCCAGGAAGGCGGCGCGGCGGCCGTGCCGGCGGGCGATGGCCCCGGCCGGCAGGGTGCAGGCCGCCATCCCCACCACGAAGACCGAGATGGGCAGGGTGGCCAGCGCCTTGTCCGGCGCCAGGGTGTTGCCGACCACGGCGCCGGTGGCGAAGATGACGGCGGCGTTGGCCCCGGCCAGCGCCTGCCCGATGGCGAGGCGCGCGGTGTTGCCGGTGGCGTGGCGATGGGCGTCGGACATGGCGTTTCCGTGATCAGGGCCGCTGGTCACACGTGGCTCCAGCCCAGCCGCGCCGGGGTGATGTCCCGGCCTTCCTCGTCCACCATGGTCACACGCGGCGGGCCCGCCGTGAAGCGGCCGATGCGCGCCAGCCCCAGGGCGGCGCAGCGCGCGGCGTCCTCCGGCGCGGCAGCCAGCAGCAATTCGTAGTCGTCGCCGCCGGTGGCCAGGGCCGCGACGGGCGCCGCGCGGTCGCTCACCGGGATGCATGCGGCCTCCACCACCGCGGCGCAGCCGCCGGCGCGGCACAGGTGGCCCAGGTCCTGCAGCAGCCCGTCGGAGACGTCCATCATCGCCCGCGCCACCCCGCGCAGCGCCTGCCCCGTCGCCAGCCGGGGCTCCGGCAGGCGGTAGCGGCGGGCCAGCCGCCCGTCCGGGTCCGGCCATTCGCCGCGCGCCGCGCGCAGCCCCAGCCAGCCATCGCCGATGCGGCCGGACACCCAGGCCTCGTCGCCCGGCCGCGCCCCGGTGCGGCGGATCGCCGCCCCGGCCGGCACCCGGCCCAGGATGGTGAGGGAGAGCGACAGCGGCCCGGGGGTGGAGACGGTGTCGCCGCCCAGCAGGTGCAGGCCGAAGGCGGCTTGGTCCTCCGCCAGCCCGGCGGCGAAGGCGGCCAGCCAGGAATCGTCCGTGCCCGGGGGCAGGGCCAGGGTCAGCAGGTAGCCCAGCGGCTCGGCGCCCATGGCGGCCAGGTCGCTCAGGTTCACCCGCAGCGCCTTGCGGCCCAGCGTTCCCGGCGGGTCGTCGGGCAGGAAGTGCACCCCGGCCACCAGGGCGTCGGCCGCCAGCACCAGCTCGGTGCCGGCGGGGCCGGGGAGCAGGGCGGCGTCGTCCAGCAGGGCCAGCGCGCCCGGCCCGGCCAGGGGGGCGAAGTGGCGGGCGATCAGGCCGAACTCCGCCGGCAGCGCCATCGCTAGAAGTCCTGCGGCTTCAGCGTCCGGGCCATGGCGTCCAGCACGCCGTTGCAGAAACGCGGCTCCTCGCCGCCGAAGAAGCCATGGGCGATGTCCATGTACTCCTTGATGACGACGCGGCCGGGCGGGCCGTCCTTTTCCCGCAGCTCGCCGCCGGCGGCGCGCAGGATGGCGCGGATCACCGGGTCCAGCCGGTGCATGCCCCAGCCCGGCGCCAGGTGGCCGGCGATGACCGTGTCCAGCGTGCCCGGCTCGGTGGCCGCGGCCCGGAGGATGCGCACGAACAGGGCGGCGTCCGCGTCCTCCACCCGCCCGTCCTCGAAGCCTTCCTGGCCCGGCACGGCGCCCAGGCGGTGGCGCAGGAACTGGTCCAGCACCGTCTCCACGCTCTCGCCCGAGGCCTCGGCGTTGAACAGCGCCTGCACGGCGGCGACGCGCGCGCCGGTGCGCTTGCGGCCCTTGGCCGGGTCCCTGGCCGCGCCGCTCACGCCGCGCCCCACGTGCGGCGCAGCGCCACCTGCATCAGGCAGGCGATGGCGGCCTCGGCGCCCTTGTTGTGGCGGTCGTCGCGGGAGCGCGCCTCGGCCTGCTCCAGCGTGTGCACCGTCAGCAGGCCGAAGCCCACGGCGGCGCCGGTCTCCGCCGTGATAGCCATGACGCCGCTGCACGCCTCGCGGCAGATGTGGTCGTAATGGTCGGTCTCGCCCTTCACCACGCAGCCCAGCAGCACCACGCCGTCATAGGGTTGCGAGAGCGACAGGCGCAGCGCCGCCGGCAGCTCGAAGGCGCCGGCCACGTCCACCTTGGCCAGCGTGCCGCCGGCCTCCGCCACCACCCGAGCCACGCCCGCGGCCATGCCGCCCACCACCTCCGCGTAATAGGGGGCCTGGATCAGCAGGATGCGGGGCGGGGCGCCCTCCAGCGTCGGGAGGGCGCGTTCGGGCGCGTCGGCGGTGCTCATTGGCGGCGTTCTTGCGCCAAGGGGCGGGTTTCGACAACCCGCAGCCCCCAGCCCTCCAGCCCCACCAGCGGCCGGGGGTTGTTGGAGAGCCGGATGATGTCCTTCAGTCCGAGGTCGGCCAGGATCTGCGCGCCGATGCCGTAGTCGCGCAGGTAGGGGGTGGCGTTGCGGTCCCGCGTGGCGCGCAGCTGGGTGGAAACGCCGTCCAGCCGCCAGTCGCGCAGCAGCACCACCACGCCGCGGCCTTCGGCGCTGATCGCCTCCATGGCGGCGTGCAGCTCCCGCACGCCCTTGCCGCCCACCAGGTCCGTCAGGATGTTGGAGGCGTGCATGCGCGTCAGCACCGGACCGGGCGCGCCGATGTCGCCCTTCACCAGCGCCACGTGCTCGCCGCCCTCGACGGTCGAGGCATAGGCGATGCAGCGCCAGTCGCCGCCCACCGCGTGCTGGATGGCGGCCTCCTCCACCCGCCTCACCAGCCGCTCGGTGCGGCGGCGATGCGCGATCAGGTCGGCGATGGTGCCGAGCTTGAGGTTGTGGTGCTGCGCGAAGGCGACGAGGTCCGGCAGGCGGGCCATCGAGCCGTCCTCGTTCATGATCTCGCAGATCACGCCGGAGGGGTTGAGGCCGGCGAGGCGGGCGAAATCCACCGCCGCCTCGGTGTGCCCGGCGCGGACCAGCGTGCCGCCGTCGCGCGCCACCAGCGGGAAGACGTGGCCGGGCGTGGTGATCTCCTCGCGCCCCAGCTCCGGGTTGATCGCCACGGCCACGGTGCGCGCGCGGTCGGCGGCGCTGATGCCGGTGGAGACGCCCTCGCGCGCCTCGATGCTCACGGTGAAGGCGGTCTGGTGGCGGGTGCCGTTGCTCTGCGCCATCAGCGGCAGGCCCAGGCGCTCCACGCGCGCGCGCGTCATCGCCAGGCAGATCAGGCCGCGGGCGAAGCGGGCCATGAAGTTGATGGCGTCCGGCGTGGCGAATTGCGCGGGGATGACCAGGTCGCCCTCGTTCTCCCGGTCCTCGTCATCCACCAGGATGAACATGCGGCCGCGGCGGGCCTCCTCCAGCAGCTCCTCGGTGGGGGAGATGAACTGGTGCAGGCTGGTGGCGAGCGGTGCGGTCAACGGCGGAACTCCAGCAGGCGGGCCACGTAGCGCGCCAGGGTGTCGATTTCCAGGTTCACCGCGTCGCCGGGCTGCAAGGTGCCGATGGTGGTGTGGGCGGCGGTGTGGGGAATGATGTTGACCCCGAACTCCCGCCCGTCAACCTCGTTCACCGTGAGCGACACGCCATCCACCGCGATGGAGCCCTTGGACGCGATGAAGCCCGCGATGGCCTCCGGCGCGCGGAAGCGCCAGCGCACCGAGGCGTTCTCCGGCGTGGCGGACAGCACCTCGCCCACCCCGTCCACATGGCCGGAGACGAGGTGCCCGCCCAGCTCGTCGCCCAGCTTCAGCGCGCGCTCCAGGTTGATGCGCCCGCCCGGGCGCCAGCCGCCCAGGGTGGTCTTGCTCAGCGTCTCGGCGGAGGCGTCCACCGCGAAGGCGTCGGCGTGCAGCTCGACCGCCGTCAGGCAGACGCCGGAGCAGGCGATGGAGCAGCCCAGCTCCGCGCCCTTCAGGAAGTCCGGTGCGACGCCGACCAGCAGGCGCATGTCCTGGCCCTCGCCGATGGGCTGGACCTCCCGCAAGGTGCCGAGCGCGGAAACGATGCCGGTGAACATGGGCTAATCCCTTTCGAACTCGGTGAGGATGTCGGGGCCGGCCGCCAGTCGCGCCAGGGGGCGGAAGCGCGGCATGGCCCCCAGCCGCGCGATGCCCAGCGCATCCAGCGCGGCGCGGGCATCGCCGCCCAGCAGGGCAGGGGCGTGGAACCAGGCCAGGCGGTCCACCAGCCCGGCGCGCAGCAGGGCGGCCGCCAGCGTGCCCCCGCATTCGGCCAGCACGCGGGTGACGCCGCGGGCCGCCAGCGCGGCCAGCATGGGGCGCGGCTGGAGGCCGCCGCCCCCCTCCATCGTCCTGGGGGCGCGGCGCACGGTGACGACCTCGACGCCGGCTGCGATGAAGGGCGCCAGCGCGGCCGGGCGGTGGCCGGCGCCGGTCAGCAGCCAGGTCGGCGCCGAACGCGCGGTGCGCACCAGCTTCGCCCCGGGCGGGGTGCGCAGCCGGGCATCGGCCACCACGCGCAGTGTCGGCGCGCGCTCCATGCCCGGGATGCGGCAGGTCAGGTCGGGGTCGTCCGCCAGCACGGTGCCGCTGCCGACCAGCACGGCGTCGTGGCGGGCGCGCAGGGCATGCACCTGCCGGCGGGCCTCGGGACCGGTGATCCAGCGGCTCTCGCCCGAGGCGGTAGCGATGCGCCCGTCCAGGGTGGAGGCCAGCTTGAGCGTGACCAGCGGCAGCCCCTCGGTGATGCGCTTGAGGAAGCCGGCCTGCATGGCGCGCGCCGCGTCCTCGCCCACGCCCTCGGTGACTTCGATGCCGGCGTCGCGCAGGCGGCGCAGGCCGCGGCCATCCACCCGCGGGTCGGGGTCGCGCATCGCCGCCACCACCCGCGCCACGCCCGCGCGGATCAGCGCCTCGCAGCAGGGGGGCGTGCGGCCGTGGTGGGAGCAGGGCTCCAGCGTCACGTAGGCGGTGGCGCCGCGCGCGGCGTCGCCGGCCTGGCGCAGCGCCTCCGTCTCGGCATGGGGGCGGCCGCCGGGCTGGGTCCAGCCGCGGCCCACCACCCGGCCCCCGCGCACCAGAACGCAGCCCACGGCCGGGTTCGGCCAGGCATTGCCCAGGCCGCGCCGCGCGAGGTGCAGGGCGGCGGCCATGTGGGCCGCGTCCTCGGGTCGGGCGTCGCTCACGCCCCCGCGGTTAGCCCCGCGCGGCGGCGCCGTCCATCCGGCGCGGGCGGCGCAGCGCGAGGCCGAGCAGGCCCACGGCCAGGAGAGGCAGCGCGGCGGGAGTCGGGACGTAGACGCGCACGTAGCCGAAGTACCCGTCGGGCGTGGAGGGCGACGGCGTGACGAGGAAGGTGTGGTCGCCCGGGAACAGCTCGAAGGCGAGCTTGCTGAGGGCCGGGTCGGCGTAGGCGTCGGGGGGGGTTGATCGCCGATGGCCCCGAACTCGTGCCCGGCTGCGACGACAGGAACTCCCGCACGCCCTGGGCGCTGATCCAGGTGACGGCGAAGCGGTCGCCGGGGCGTTCCGCGTCGGTCAGCACGAACACGGCGCGCAGCGTGCCCGGCGCGATCGTGGTGGTGAACGAGGCGATCGGCTCCTCCAGCCGGCAGTCGTAGACCCCGGCTGCCTGGAACGCGAAGCAGAAGGGCTGCCAGCTGATCCCGGGCGGCAGCACGGTGGCGGCGCGCACCGGCGAGGCGGCGAGGAGGAGGAGCGAGAGGGCCAGGACGATTCGGCGTATGCGGCGTCTCCAGGGAGAAGCGGAGATCTTGCCCGACGGGCAAGGCTCAAGGCCAGTCATCGCGCGGTCACGTCCTCAACCGCGGCCGCCCGGCTCCCCCAAGGCCGAGCAGGCCGAGGCCGAACAGCGCCAGGGCCCCGGGCACCGGCACCGCGGTCGGCGCGCTCACCACCCGGATGAAGCCCTGGCCGGCGCCGTAGGGGGAATCCTCCACGAACAGCGCGAACTCGTTGAAGCCGGGGTCGAGCGTGACAGACAGGCGGCTGAACAGGCCGGAGGCGAAGGCGGCGTCCGGGTCCGGCTGGTTGGGCGCGCCCAGCGGCACGGAGGAGGAGAGGAGGACGTCGAAGCCGTTCAGCACCAGGCGGAAGCGGTCGCCCGACAGGAAGGCGTCCGTCACCTCGATGGTGGTGGTGGTGCCGCCGGCGATGGTGAAGAAAGGGCTGCTTCCGCCCCCGCCCCCGACGCAGCCGGTGGCCTCGGTGCCGGCGGCGCCGAAGCAGAAGGGGGTCCAGGGCGCGTCGAGCGCCAGGAAGGTGGCGGCGCGCGACGGCGCGGCGGCCAGCAGCAGCAGGGCGGCGAGCAGCATGGGGCGCATGGGGGCGTCTCCGGCGGTGGCGGGCCGGCGGAGGTTGCCCGATGGGCAAGCCCGGGCGCTAGGGATTTTCGAGGTCGGACAGGAAGGCGCCGAAATCCTTGGCCTCGGAGAAGTTCTGGTAGACCGAGGCGAAGCGGACATAGGCCACTTGGTCCACCTCGCGCAGCGCCTCCATCACCATCTCGCCGATGCGGCGCGAGGGTATCTCGCCCTCCGCCTCCATCTCCATGCGGCGCTGGATGGCGTTGACGATGCGCTCGATGCGCTCCTCCTCCACCGGGCGCTTGCGGCAGGCGATGCGCACGGAGCGCAGCAGCTTGTCGCGGTCGAAGGGCACGCGGCGGCCATCGGTCTTGAGCACGGTGAGGTCACGGAGCTGCACGCGCTCGAAGGTGGTGAAGCGGTTGCCACAGCCGGTGCAGAAGCGGCGGCGGCGGATCGCGGTGCCGTCATCGGACGGGCGCGAGTCCTTCACCTGGGTGTCCTCGTGGCCGCAATAGGGGCACCTCATGCGGACGGCCCGGAGGTCGTGAAGGTGGTCGGTGCCATCCGCATGCGTGTGTTTCCTGTGCCGTCAGGCGCCGGGCGCGGCCTCCGGCCGCTTGGCTTCGCCGCGCCGCGGGGGCGCCGGCTGCCAAGGCGGCTGGGCGGCGCCGGCCGCGTCGCGGCCGGATTCTGCCGTGATGTGGCCGGGTTGGCCAGGGCGTCCCGGCTGCTCAGTACACCGGGAAGCGGGCGCAGAGGGCCTTCACCTCATCCGCCACCTGCTTCTCCACCGCCTCGTTCGCCTCGGGCGCATTGGCCTTGGCCAGCCCGTCCAGCACGCGGCCGATCAGCCGGCCGACCTCGCGGAACTCCGCCTCGCCGAAGCCGCGGGTGGTGGCGGCCGGCGTGCCCAGGCGGATGCCGCTGGTCACCATCGGCTTGGCGGGGTCGAAGGGGATGGCGTTCTTGTTGCAGGTCAGGTGGGCGCGGCCCAGCGCGGCCTCGGCCGCCTTGCCGGTCAGGCCCTTGGGGCGCAGATCCACCAGCATCAGGTGGCTGTCGGTGCCGCCGGAAACGATGGCCAGCCCCTGCCCCACCAGCTCATCGGCCAGGGCGCGGGCATTGGCCACCACCTGCCTGGCATAGGCGCGGAACTCGGGGCGCAGCGCCTCGCCGAAGGCCACGGCCTTGGCGGCGATCACGTGCATCAGCGGCCCGCCCTGCAGGCCGGGGAACATGGCGGAGTTGATCTTCTTCGCCAGCGCCTCGTCATCCGTCAGCACCATGCCGCCGCGCGGGCCGCGCAGCGTCTTGTGGGTGGTGGTGGTCGTCACGTGGGCGTGCGGCACCGGGCTGTCATAGGCGCCCGCCGCCACCAGGCCGGCGTAGTGCGCCATGTCCACCATCAGCACCGCGCCCACCTCGTCCGCCACGCGGCGGAAGCGCGCCCAATCGATCTGGCGCGAATAGGCGCTGCCGCCGGCGATGATCATCTTCGGCCGGTGCTCGCGCGCCAGCCGCTCCATCGCCTCGTAGTCCAGCAGCCCGTCCTCGGCCCGCACGCCATAGGCGATGGGGCGGAACCACTTGCCGGAGAAGTTCACGGGTGCCCCGTGGGTGAGGTGCCCGCCCGCGGCGAGGTCCATCGCCAGGAAGGCGTCGCCCGGCTGCAGCACGGCGAAGAACACGGCGAGGTTGGCCGAGGCGCCGGAATGCGGCTGCACGTTGGCGAAGCGGCAGCCGAACAGCTGCTTGGCGCGCTCGATGGCCAGGGTCTCGGCCACGTCCACGTACTCGCAGCCGCCGTAGTAGCGGCGGCCCGGATAGCCCTCGGCGTACTTGTTGGTCAGCACGGAGCCCTGCGCCTCCAGCACGGCGCGCGAGACGATGTTCTCCGACGCGATCAGCTCGATGCCGTCCTGCTGGCGCACCAGCTCCTGCTGGACGCAGGCGGCCAGCTCGGCATCGGCCTCGGCCAGCCCGGCCTGGAAGAAGCGGGCGGGGAGGAAGCGGGGGGTGCTCTCGTTCATCGCGGGGGCCTTCCGGGGGAAGTTCTTGCAGGCGCGCTTATCAGGCCAGGGCCACGGGCGAAAGCTTGTCCACGCGGGGCCGGTGGCGGCCGCCCTCGAAGGGCGTGGCCAGGAAGGCGCGCAGGGCGTCCAGCGCCACCTCCTCCCCCGTGGTGCGGGCGCCGAAGCAGGCGATGTTGGCGTCGTTGTGCTGGCGGGTCAGCCGCGCCTCGGTGGGCCCGTGCAGCACGGCGGCGCGGATGGCGGGGTGGCGGTTGGCCGCCATGGCCATGCCGATGCCGGTGCCGCAGGCCAGCACGCCCAGGGCGGCCTCGCCCGCCGCCACCTTCGCCGCCACCGCATGGGCGAAGTCGGGGTAGTCGCAGGATTCCGGGCCGTGGGTGCCGGCGTCGAGGACCTGGTGGCCCATGGCCTCCAGGGCGGAAGCCAGGCTGCGCTTCAGCGGCAGCCCGGCGTGGTCGGAGCCGATGGCGATGATCATGCCCCGCCTTCTAGCACGCCCCGCGCCCGGCACACCCGGGCTCCGCTCATGGGAGCCCCGCGACGAACTCCATGACCATCCGCCGCGATTCCGCCCGCGCCGGGCCGTCCGGGCCGAAGGACACGGTGCGCCCGTCCGGCAGCAGCCGCTGCCGCACCCCGCCGGACAGCCCGTCGAAGCCGTGACGGGCGCCGGGGAACAGGTGGGCCCGCACCAGGGGCGAGCGCGCCGCCCAGTCCTGGCAGGGCTGCGGGCGCGTCCAGTCGTCCTCGCCGCCCAGCAGCATCAGCAGGGGCGGGGCGGCTTGGCCCAGCGGCGCCGGGGCGCCGGTGTCACCCCGCGGCGCCGGCGCGCCGACTTCTCCCCGCGGCGCCGGCGCGCCGACTTCTCCCCGCGGCGCTGGCGCGCCGACCTCTGCCCGCGGCGCCGGCGCGCCGACGCACCCCGGATAGAACGCCACCGCCCCGGCCAGTTGCCCCGGCGCCGCCGCGGCCCAGGCGGCGAGGGTGGTGGAGCCGCCATGCGACCAGCCCAGCAGCACCGGCGCGCCCCAGCCCTGCGCCCGCGCCCAGTCGGCGGCGGCCAGCGCGTCCTGGCGCCGCAGGCCGAACGGGCCGGCGGGAAAGCCGCGAACGCCGCAGGCCTCGCCCAGCCCGCGCGAGCCGAAGCTGTCGGGCATCACCACCGGGTGGCCGGCCGCCACCAGCCGCGCCGCCCAGTCCACCTCGCGCGGGGGCGGGCGCAGCGGGCGGGCGCCGGTGCCGATGCCGCCGCAGCCATGCAGCGCCACCACCGGGGCGCCGGTGGGGCGCTCCGGCAGGGCCAGCAGGGCGCGCAGCGTCACGCCGCCGGGGCCGGGAATGGCCACCTCGCGCAGCGCCAGCGCGGGCGGCGCCTCGTCGGCCGCCACGGCGGCGCAGCCCGCCAGCAGCAGCAGCGGGGCCAGCGATCGCCTCATTCCCGTCCCTCCCCCTCCAGCAGCGCGCGCTTGGCCGGCACGCCCCAGCGATAGCCGGTCAGCGCGCCATCGGCGCCGACCACGCGGTGGCAGGGCACCGCCAGCGCCACCGGGTTCTGCGCGCAGGCGCGGGCGACGGCGCGGGTGGCGCGCGGCATGCCCATGGCGGCGGCCAGGCCGGAATAGGTGGCGGGCCGCCCGGGCGGGATGGCCCGCAGCGCCTCCCACACCCGGCGCTGGAAGGCGGTGCCGCGCAGGTCCAGCGGCAGGTCCAGCGCCAGCGCCGGCTCGCGCAGCTTGGCCGCCACCTGGGCGACGATGCCGGCCAGGGCGGGGTCGGCCACCACCTCGGCGCGGGGGAAGCGGCGGCGCAGGTCGCCTTCCAGCGCCTCGGGCGCCTCGCCGAAGCCGATGAAGCACACGCCCTGCGCCGTGGCGCCCACCAGCAGCGGGCCCATGGCGCTGTCGGCGTGGGCGATGCCGATGCGCTCGCCCGCGCCGCCGCGCCGCGCGGCGCCCGGCGTCATGCCCAGGGGCGGGCGCTCGTAGACGCGGCTCTCGCTGCCGAAGCCGGCGCCGGCCACGGCGTCGGCCACGCGCTCGCCGGCCGCCAGGGCGGCCATCAGGCGGCGGGCGCGCAGGCCCTCGGCGTAGGAACGGGGGGTGACGCCCGTCACCTCGCGGAACAGGCGCAGGAAATGGTGGCGGCCATAGCCGGCGCGCCTGGCCAGGGCGTCCAGGCTGGGGATGGCCTCGGCCTGCTCCATCATCGCGACGGCGGCGGCGATGGCGGCGCGATGCAGGGCGGCGCGCGCCCCCTCGGGGTCGCAGCGCAGGCAGGGGCGGAAGCCGGCGGCGCGGGCGGCCGGCGCATCGGCGAAGAAGCGGGCGTTGCGGCGCAGCGGCGGGCGGGCCGGGCAGCCGGGGCGGCAGAACACCCCCTGCGTCGTCACCGCGTACAGGAAGGCGCCACAAGCCGGGGCGGGGTCGCGCGCCAGCACGGCGGCCCAGCGGGCGGCGTCGGGGTCCAGGGCGTGGGGGTCCAGGGCTTCGGGCGTCAGGGCGTCGGGCATGGGGCCAGCCTGCCGCGGCGCGCCCGCGGGCGCCTTCCGGCCGTTGCCCTCAACTGGCCTCCCCCTCCACCTTGCGGCGCAGGTCGCGCAGCCGGGCCTCGCCGCCGGCCAAGCGGGGATGGATGGCCAGGGCGGCCTCCAGCGAGCGCAGGGCGCCGCGCTCGTCGCCCGCCTCCTCCTGCACGCGCGAGAGGGTGAGCAGGGCGGCGAAGTGCCGCGGCTCCAGCCGCAGGCATTCGCGCAGGTCGGCCAGGGCGGCGGGGGCGTCGCCGGTGCGGGCATGGGCCTGGGCGCGCCAGTGCCAGGCATCGGCCAAGCGGGGGGCCAGCACCAGGGCGGCGTCGAAATCCTCTAGCGCCTCGCCGGCCTGGCCGCCGCGCAGGTTGCGGATGCCGCGGTTCAGCAGCAGCGCCACCGCCGGGCTTGCCTGCCGGGCCCAGAGCTGGACGATGACGGATTCCGCCATCCGCCCGCCCGCCTCGTCGGGCGCGTCGCGCAGGGCGGCGAAGGCGCGGTCCAGGTCGCGGCCCGGCGCCTCGGCCGGGCGGGGCTGCGCGGCGGCGGGCAGCGCGAGGAGCAGCAGGAGGGCCAGGGCGGCGCGCATCCCGCCATGCTGGACCGCCTAAGCCGCCCGGCGCAACCGCGGGCTTCAGCGGCCCAGCGCGTAGAACTCGGCGTTGGGGCGCATGGAGGTGACGTTGGCCATGCGGTTGCTCATGCCGAAGAAGGCGGCGATGGCGGCCATGTCCCAGGCGTCCTCCTCCGTCCAGCCATGGGCGGCCAGGGCGGCGTAGTCGTCCTCGCCCACCGCATGCGCCGCGAAGGCCACCTTCATGGCGAAGTCCAGCATGGCCTTCTGCTTCGGGGTGATGTCGGCCTTGCGGTAGTTGATGGCCACCTGGTCCGCCACGTGCGGGTCCTTGGCGCGGATGCGCAGGATGGCCCCGTGCGCCACCACGCAGTACTGGCACTGGTTGGCGTTGGAGGTGGCGACCACGATCATCTCGCGCTCGGCCTTGGTCAGCCCGCCGGGCTTGTCCATCAGCGCGTCGTGATAGGCGAAGAAGGCGCGGAACTCGTCGGGCCGGTGGGCCAGCACCAGGAACACGTTGGGGATGAAGCCGGACTTGTCCTGCACGGCCTGGATGCGCGCGCGGATGTCCTCGGGCATCTCCGCGAGCGTGGGGACGGGGAAGCGGCTGATGGCGGCGGTCATGCCCGCAGGGTGGCGGGGCGAGGGGCACCGGGCAAGGGGGCGCCGGCACGCGGCCCTTCCCGCCGCCGGCCGATGCGCTACGCTCGGCGGGCAAAAGAACACGGGAGGTCCGACGACCATGCTGCGCGGCCTGATGCAGGAGCACCCGCTCCTGGTCTCCTCCATCCTCGCCCATGCGGCGAAGCACCACGCCGGCTCGCGCATCGTCGCCGCCACGCCCGAGGGCGGGCGCGAGCGCACGACCTGGCCGGGCATCGAGCACGCGGCCAAGCGCATCGCCCAGGCGCTGGGGCGGCGCGGCGTCCAGCAGGGCGAGCGCATCGCCACCCTGGGCTGGAACTGCCAGCACCACCTGGCGCTGTACTACGCGGTGTCGGGCATGGGCGCGGTGCTGCACACGGTGAACCCGCGCCTGTTCGCCGACCAGGTGGCCTTCATCCTGGAGGACGCGCAGGACACCCACCTGTTCGTGGACCCCTCCGTGCTGCCGGCGCTGACCGCGGTGGCCGACCGCCTGCCGAAGTCGCTGCGCGCGGTGGTGCTGATGCGCGACGCGCCGAAGCCCGGCCTGCCCTGCGAGGTGCTGACCCTGGAGGAGCTGGTGGCCGGCGAGGACGGCGACACGCCCTGGCCCACGCTGGACGAGCGCGCGGCGTCGTCGCTCTGCTACACCTCCGGCACCACGGGCATGCCCAAGGGGGTGCTGTATTCGCACCGCTCCACCGTGCTGCACGCCATGGCGGCGGTGCAGCCGGACGTGTTCAACCTCGGCGCGCGCGACGTCTCGATGCCGGTGGTGCCGATGTTCCACGTCAACGCCTGGGGCATCCCCTATGCCGCGCCGATGGTCGGCGCCTCCATGGTGCTGCCCGGCCCGCGCCTGGACCCGGCCAGCCTGTTCGCCCTGTTCGAGGAGGAGGGCGTCACCGCCTCCGCCGGGGTGCCGACCATCTGGACCATGCTGCTGCAATGGCTGCGCGCCGACCCCGCGCGCCGCTTCACCCGGCCGCCGCGGCTGGTGGTGGGCGGCACCGCCCTGCCGGTAGCGGTGACCGAGGGCTTCCTGAAGGAATACGGCGTGGAGATCCTGCATGCCTGGGGCATGACGGAGATCTCGCCGCTGGGCAGCGTCAACGCCCGCAAGGCCGAGAACGCCGAGTGGGACCAGGACCGCTTCCTGGCCTACAGCCGCAAGCAGGGCCGGCCGCAATTCGGCGTGGACTTCCGCGTGCTGGACGCCGGGGGCGCGGAGATCGCGCATGACGACCTGGCCTTCGGCGAGCTGGAGGTGCAGGGCCACTGGACGGCCGGCGGCTACTTCAACCGCCCCGGCGACCCCGCCATCACCGCCGATGGCTGGTTCCGCACCGGCGACGTGGTGACGGTGGACGCGCTGGGCTCCATCGAGATCGTGGACCGCGCCAAGGACGTCATCAAGTCGGGCGGCGAGTGGATCTCCTCCATCACGCTGGAGAACCTGGCCTTGGCGCACCCGGACGTGCAGCTGGCCGCCGCCATCCCGGTGGCGCATCCCAAGTGGGACGAGCGGCCGCTGCTGGTGGTGGTGCCCAGGCCCGGCACGGCGCCCACCCCCGACAGCATCCTCGCCACGCTGGAGGGCAAGGTGGCGAAGTGGTGGATGCCCGACGCGGTGGAATTCGTGGACAGCCTGCCGCTGACCGCCACCGGCAAGCTGTGGAAGGCCGAGCTGAAGAAGCGCTTCAAGGACTACGCCTTGCCCGGCTGAATGCGCAGGCGCCGGGCAGCCTGCCCGATTCCTGCCCAGCCCCCGGCACGGCGGGCCGCAGGCGGCGCGCATCGGCGCTTGCGGCGGCCGCGCCGGCCCTGCTGCCATCGTGGCGCCGCTTTCCGAAAGGCCCGCCACGATGGGATTTCCGCTCGCCCTCGGTCTCTCCGTGCTGCTTTCCGCCCTGCCGGCCGCCGCGCAGCCGGCGCGGGAGAAGGTCCTGCGCATCGCCATGACGGCGGCCGACGTGCCCACCACCACCGGCATGCCCAACAACGGCTTCGAGGGGATGCGCTTCCTCGGCTACCCGGTCTTCGAGGGGCTGGTGCTGTGGGACCTGTCGCGCTCCGACCGCCCCGCCGGGCTGCGCCCCGGCCTCGCGGAGTCCTGGCGGCAGGACCCGGCCGACCCGCAAAGCTGGATTTTCACCCTGCGCGAAGGGGTGCGCTTCCACGACGGCACGCCCTTCGACGCCGACGCCGTGATTTGGAACCTGGAACGCTACTTCAACAACCAGGCGCCGCAATTCGAGGCGCAGGGCGCCGGCATCTCCCGCGCGCGGGTGCCAATCCTGGAATCCTACCGAAAGGTGGATGCGCGCACCGTCGCCTTCCGCACCAGCCGCGTCGCCTCCTACTTCCCCTACATGGTGGTCTACCTGCTCTTCACCTCGCCGCAGAGCTTCGAGGCAGCGGGGCGGGACTGGGCGCGCGCCGCCGCGCTGCCGGCGGCCGGCACCGGGCCCTTCCGCCTCTCGCGCTTCGTGCCGCGCCAGTCGGCCGAGCTGTCGCGCAACGCGGAGTACTGGGACCGCGCGCGGGTGCCGCTGCTCGACCGCGTGGTGCTGCTGCCGATGCCCGAGGCGACGACGCGCCTGGCCGCGCTGCGCTCCGGCCAGGTGGACTGGATTGAGGTGCCGCCGCCCGACGCCATCCCCTCGTTGCGGCAGGCGGGCTTCACCATCTCCACCGGCTCCTACCCGCATGTCTGGCCCTGGATGTTCCAGACCGCGCAGCCGCCCTTCAACGACGTGCGGGTGCGCCAGGCGCTGAACTGGTGCGTGGACCGCGCCGGGCTGGTGCAGCTGCTGAACGGCACGGCCGAGCCCAGCGTGGGCTGGCTGAAGCCCACCGACCCGCAATTCGGCGCGCCGGAGAACCGCTACGGCTTCGACCCCGCCCGCGGCCGCCGCCTGCTGGCCGAGGCCGGCTTCACGGCCCAGCGCCCCCTGGCCTTCAAGGTGATGATTTCGACCTCCGGCTCGGGCCAGATGCTGCCGCTGCCGATGAACGAGTTCCTGCAGCAGAACCTGCGCGAGGCCTGCGGCGTCAACGTCACCTTTGAGGTCACGGAGTGGAACACGCTGCTGCAGGCCGCGCGCTCGGCGCCCGGGGCGGCGGTGCTGGCGGGCTCGGCGGCGCTGAACCCCTCCTCGCCTTCCTCCGACCCCTCGGTGATGGCGCGCTACTTCCTGCAGGCCTTCGTGCCGCCCAACGGCTTCAACTGGCCGCAATGGAACGACCCGGCCTTCGAGGCCGCCTTCGCCGCGCTGGAGCGCGCCGGCGACGAGGCCGCCTTCAACGCCGCCTATGCCCAGGCCCATGCGCGGCTGGTGGACAACCCGCCGTGGCTCTACATCGTGCACGACCTCAACCCGCGCGCCATGTCGCGCCGGGTGCGCGGCTTCCAGCCGGCGCAGAGCTGGTTCCAGGACCTGGTGACGGTGGACATCCAGTAGCGTGGGCGCATCATCGGCGCGTCCATGTCCAGGGAGGGACGCCGGTGATTGTCGACGTGCGCATCTACACCTGCGCGGTGAACCGCGTGGCCGAGTTCGTGAAGCTCTACGAGGAGAAGGCCTGGCCGCTGCAGCGCAAGTACCTGGGCAACTGCCTGGGCTGGTACGTGACGGTGGAGGGGGAGCTGAACACCGTGGTCCACCTCTGGGGCTACGACAGCCAGGCGGACCGCGAGGCGCGGCGCAACGCCATGGCCGCCGACCCCGCCTGGGCCGAATACCTGGACGCGGTGCGCGAGGGCGGGATGCTGGTGCGGATGGAGAACCGCATCACCCGCCCGGCGGCGCACTTCGCCGCGCTCAGCCGGTAGGCCCCGCCTGCGCCAGCACCCGGCGCGCCGCCTCGGCCACCGGGTAGTCCACGAAGGCGCCGTCCAGGCTGATGGAGGCGAGGCCGCGCGCCTCCGCCTCCGCGAAGGCGGCGACCACGCGCCGCGCGTGCTCCAGCTGCGCGTCGCTGGGGGAGAAGGCGCGGTTGGCGGGCTCCACCTGGTCGGGGTGGATGCACAGCTTGCCGCCGAAGCCCAGCACCCGCGCCCGCTCCAGCGAGGCGGCGAAGCCCTCCGCGTCCTTCAGGGCGGTCCAGACGGTGTCCACCGGCGCCTCCAGCCCGGCGGCGCGGGAGGCGAGCACGCACTGCGCCCGCCAGGGGGCCAGTTCCGCCTCCTCGCGCGTCCAGCTCAGCCCCATGTCCATGTTGAAGTCGGCGGCGCCGAAGGCGACGCGGCGGGCGCGCCGGGCGGCGCGGGCGATGGCGTCCAGCGCCTGCATGCCCCTGGCCGTCTCGATGATGGGCAGCAGCTCCAGCCGGCCGGCGGGCAGGCCGGCGTCGCGCTCCAGCGCCGCCAACAGCCATTCCGCGGTGGCCATCTCCTCCGCGCCCTCCACCTTGGGCAGCACGATGCCGTCCAGGCCGGGGCGCACCACCGCCAGCAGGTCGGCCAGCGCCCAGGGGGTGGACAGGGCGTTGACGCGGATGAACAGCCGCCCGCGGCGCGGCAGGGCGCAGGCGGCCACCGCGTCGGCGCGGGCGGCCTCCTTCTCGCTGACGGCCACCGCGTCCTCCAGGTCCAGGATGACGGCGTCGGCGGGCAGGGACAGCGCCTTCTCGGCGCGGCGGGCGTGGTTGGCGGGGGCGAACAGCAGGGAGCGCATGGGCATGGCGCGGACGGTGCGGGCGGCGCCGCCCCCCGTCAACCGCCGCCGCAGCTGTCGCGCCGCAGGCCGCGCGGCGCGCCGGCGGCGGGGGCCTGCACCAGGGTCAGGATGCAGGCGGCGTGGTCGCGGGTGAAGCGCCAGTCGCCGGCGCCGGCGTGGCCCGCCACCGGGCGGCGCGGCCAGATCGCCAGGGCCGGGGCCTCCCGCCCCTCGTCCAGCAGGGCCACGGCGCGGGCGCGGCCGGCGGGGTCGGGGTCGAAGGGGTCGTCCTCGAACACCGCCACCGCCAGCCGCACCGGGGTGGCGGCCAGGGCGGCCAGGGCGCGGCGCCAGTCATCGGGGGCGGCGCCGTGGTTGTTGGGCCGGCCGGCATCGCCGTGCGCCGCCGGGGCGGTGGCGATGACGGCGGCCACCAAATCCGGCTGCTCGGCCGCGGCCAGCATCGCCTGCCAGCCGCCGCGCGACTGCCCGCCCAGCACGATGCGCGCGTAGCCGGCCTCCCGCAGGGCGGGCAGGGCGCGGGCCAGCCGGGGCAGCGAGGTGGCCAGCCCGTCATCCCCCGGGTGGCGGTCGAAGCGCAGGATGTCCCACCCTGCCTCGTTCAGCGCCGACAGGAAGCCGGGCAGGGCGGCGTCGCGCAGGTCGCGCTCCGGCCCGCCATAGCCGTGGCCCCACACCACGGCGCCCCGCGCCGCCCCGCCGTGCCGGGCGTGGAAGGGGCTGAAGCGGAAGGGGCCGATGCGTCCCTCCACCGGCGCGGCCTCCGGCCCGCCGGGGATGGCGGCGTCGCGGGCCAGCACCTGGCAGGGGGCGGCGCCGGGCAGGCCGGCGGCCCGGGCCTGGCAGCGGGCCAGGGCATCGCGCTCCGCCGCCTCCGGGCTGGCGCGGCCGCCGACGAAGGCCCAGGCGCTGCGCCCGTCCTCGCCGCGGCTGAAGGCGATGGCGGCGTGCGGCACCGCCCCGCGGTAGTCCTTGGTGAAGGCGATGCCCAGGCCCCCGGCCGGCCCGCCGGGGATGCGCGCGGCGGTGAACACCTCCTCGAAAGGGGCGGCCCGGGCGGGGGCGGCGAGCAGCAGGAGCAGGAGCAGGAACCGCATGCGCCACAGCTTTGGCCCGGCGCCGGGGCTTGCAAGCCCTTCCGCCCAGGGCGGCGCGGCGCTAGGACGGGCCATCATGAACGACATGCCCGAGGGCGCGTCCGCCCGCTACGACTTCGCCGCCGCCGAGCCCCGCTGGCAGGCGGAATGGGAACAGGCGCGCTGCTTCTCCGTGCCCGACGTGCCGGCGGCCGACGCGCGCAAGTACTACGTGCTGGAGATGTTCCCCTACCCCTCGGGCAAGATCCACATGGGGCACGTGCGCAACTACACGCTGGGCGACGTGGTGGCGCGCTACAAGCGCGCCCGCGGCTTCAGCGTGATGCACCCGATGGGCTGGGACGCCTTCGGCCTGCCGGCGGAGAACGCGGCGCGCGAGCGCGGCGTGCATCCGGGCGAGTGGACCTACGCCAACATCGCCAACATGCGCGCCGAACTGAAGCGCATGGGCCTGTCCCTGGAATGGGAGCGCGAGTTCGCCACCTGCGACCCCGCCTATTACGGCCAGCAGCAGCGCCTGTTCCTGCGCTTCATGGAAGCCGGGCTGGTGGAGCGCAAGGAAAGCTGGGTCAACTGGGACCCGGTGGACGGCACGGTGCTGGCCAATGAGCAGGTGATCGACGGCCGCGGCTGGCGCTCCGGCGCGCCGGTCGAGAAGAAGAAGCTGTCGCAATGGTTCTTCGCCATCACCAAGTTCGCGCCTGACCTGCTGGCGGCGCTGGACGGTCTGGACCGCTGGCCCGAGCGGGTGAAGCTGATGCAGGCCAACTGGATCGGCCGCAGCGAAGGCGCGCGGGTGCGCTTCAAGCTGGCCGAGCCGGTCGAGGGCGCCACCGAGGTCGAGGTCTTCACCACCCGCCCCGACACGCTGTTCGGCATGAGCTTCCTGGCCGTCGCCGCCGAGCATCCGCTGGCCGCCGCCGCCGCCGTGCGCGACCCCCAGGCCGCCGCCTTCATCGCCGAATGCCGCGCGCTGGGCACCAGCGAGGCCGCCATCGAGCAGGCGGAGAAGCGCGGCCACGACACCGGCTTCCGCGTGGTGAACCCGCTGAACGGCGAGAGCTACCCGGTCTGGATCGCCAACTTCGTGCTGATGGAATACGGCACCGGCGCCATCTTCGGCTGCCCCTGCGGCGACCAGCGCGACCTGGACTTCGCCCGCAAGTACGGCCTGCCGGTGCCGCAGGTGGTGATGCCGCGCGGCGAGGACCCGGCGAGCTTCCGGGTGGGCGACACCGCCTTCACCGATGACGGCGTCCTCGTCAACTCCGGCTTCCTGGACGGGCTGGACGTGGCCGCCGGCAAGCGCGCCGCCATCGCCGAGATCGAGCGGTTGGGCGCCGGGCAGGGCGTGACGAACTGGCGCCTGCGCGACTGGGGCGTCTCCCGCCAGCGCTACTGGGGCTGCCCGATCCCGGTGATCCATTGCGACGATTGCGGCGCCGTGCCGGTGCCCGACGAGCAGCTTCCCGTGGTGCTGCCGCAGGACGTGGACTTCACCCGGCCGGGCAACCCGCTGGACCACCACCCGACGTGGAAGCACGTCTCCTGCCCGCGCTGCGCCAAGCCGGCGCGGCGCGAGACCGACACCTGCGACACCTTCGTGGACAGCTCCTGGTACTTCGCCCGCTTCTGCTCGCCGCGCGCCGAGCAGCCGATCCTGCGCGAGGCGGCGTCCTGGCTGCCGGTGGACCAGTACATCGGCGGCATCGAGCACGCGATCCTGCACCTGCTCTACGCCCGCTTCTTCACCCGCGCGCTGCACGGCATGGGCGCGCTGCCCTCGCCCGAGCCCTTCGCCGGGCTGTTCACCCAGGGCATGGTCACCCACGCCTCCTATCGCGCCGCCGATGGCCGCTGGCTGTACCCGGAGCAGGTGTCCGTGGACGCCGAGGGCCGCGCCACCGAGACCGCCACCGGCGCCGCCGTGGCGGTGGGGCGCGGCGAGAAGATGTCCAAGTCCAAGAACAACACGGTGGACCCGGGCGCCATCATCTCCCGCTACGGCGCCGACACCGCGCGCTGGTTCATCCTGAGCGACAACCCGCCCGAGCGCGACATGGAATGGAGCGAGGCCGGGGTGCAGGGCGCCTTCCGCTTCACCCAGCGCGTCTGGCGGCTGGCCGCCCAGCTGCGCGAGGCCGACGCGCCGGACGAGGCGGCGGGGCGCAAGCTGCGCGCCGCCACCCACCGCACGATCGCCGCGGTGACCGAGGCATGGGAGAGCTTCGCCTTCAACGTGGCGGTGGCCCGCCTGCACGAGCTGGCCAACGCCGTGGCCGACGCCCCCGCCGCCCCGCTGGAGGCCCGGCGGGAGGCGGTGGAGATGCTGCTGCGCCTCGCCGCGCCGGCCATGCCGCACCTGGCGGAGGAAGCGATGGCCCTGGTGCGCCCCGGCGCCGGGCTGGTGGCCGCCATGCCCTGGCCGGAGGCCGACCCGGCCTTGCTGAAGGCGGAGACGGTGACCCTGGCGGTGCAGGTGCTGGGCAAGCTGCGCGCCACCATCGAGGTGCCGGCCGGCGCCGACGAGGCCACCATCTTCGCGCTGGCCGAGGCGGAGGAGAACGTGCGCCGCGCGCTGGACGGCAAGCCCATCCGCAAGCGCATCCACGTGCCCGGCCGGGTGGTGAACCTTGTCGCGTAGGGCGCTGCTGGGCGCGCTGCTGGGCCTCGTCCCGCTGGGCGGCTGCGGCTTCCGGCCGGTGCACGCCCCGGGCCGCGGGGAAGGGCGGGCCGCGGCCCCGGCCAGCGCCGCCCTGGCGGCCGAGCTGGCGGCGGTGCGCGTGGCGCCGATGTACGAGCGCTACGGCCAGCTGTTCCGCCGCAGCCTGCAGAACCAGCTGGAAGGGCGGGCGCCGGGCACCGCCGCGCGCTATCTGCTCACCGTGGCGGTGCAGAACGAGGCCGAGCCGCTGGGCTACCGCCAGGACGGCACCATCACCCGCATCCGCATGGTCAGCACCGCGCGCTGGACCCTGACCACCGACGCCATCCCCCCCGTGCCCATCGAGCAGGGCAGCGCCCGCACGCTGGATTCCTTCAACATCCCCGACCTGCAGTTCTACGCCGCGGAAATCTCGCGCGAGGCGATGGACCGCCGCCTCATCGAGGAGTTGAGCGACCGGGTGGTGCAGGGCGTGGCCATCGCGCTGGGCCGGCGCCTGCGGGCCTGATGGCCGCGCGGCCCGACCCCCGGCGCCTCGCCGCCTTCCTGGACGGGCCGCCGGAATCCTGCCGGCTGGTCCTGCTGCTGGGCGACGACGAGGGCCTGATCAGCGAGCGCGCGGCGCGGCTGGTGGCCGCCGTGGCCGGCGACGACCCCCTGTGCCGGGAGGAGGCGGGGCGCGAGGCGCAGCGCGACGCCGGCGCCCTGCCCGCCCTGGCCGCCGCGCAGCCGCTGATGGGCGGGCGCGTCGCCGTGCGGGTGCGCGGCGCCACCGACGCCTGGGCCGAGGCCGCCAAGGCCGCGCTGGCCGGCCCCGGCCCCGGGCTGGTGGTGATGGAGGCGCCGGGGCTGAAGAAGACCGGCAAGCTGCACGGCGCCGTCGCGGCGCACGCGGCCGGCACCGTGGTGGAATGCTACGCCGAGCGCGGGGCGGAGCTGCGGGGCAGCATCGCCCGCATCCTGGGCGAGCTGGACGCCCAAGCCGAGCCGGAGGCGCTGGACTGGCTGGCCGAGCGCGCCGGCGAGGACCGCCTGGCCCTGCGCCGGACCCTGGAGGTGCTGGCCCTGCACGCCGAGCCCGGCGCCCGCATCGCGGTGGAGGACGCCATGGCGGTGCTGGGCGAAACCTCCCTGCTGGACCTGGACGAGGCGCTGCTGGCGGCCGGGCAGGGGGACGTCGCCGCGGCCGACCGCGCCATCGCCCGCGCCATGGCGGAGGGGGCCAACCCCATCCAGGTGATCCGCGCCGCCTTGCGGCAGGTGCAGCGGCTGCACCAGGCGGCGCTGGCGGTGGCAGCGGGGGTGCCGGCGGGGGAGGCCGTGGGCGCGTTGCGCCCGCCGGTGTTCTGGAAGAGCAAGGCGGCCTACGAGCGCGCCCTGCGCAAATGGAGCCCGGCGCGGCTGGAGGCGCTGGGCGCCGCCCTGCTGCGGGCCGAGCGCCAGGCCAAGACCACCGCCCTGCCGGACGCCACCGTGGCGCGCCACGCCATCCTGGGCATCGCCCGCGGGGCGCGCTGAACGCCGGCGCTGGACTCGCGCCCCGGCCCGTGCTTCAAGCCGCCCACCCTGCCGCCGGCGTTGGCACGCCCGCGGCTATGCCCGTTCGCGCGCCGTCATCCCGACCGCCGCCAGGGCTGAGCATCCACAGGGAGACACCATGCCGCTCTACGAATGCGTGTTCATCGCGCGCAACGACGTCACCCAGCAGCAGGTCGAGGCGATCGCGGACAGCGTGGCCGCCGTGGTCGGCGAGGCCGGCGGCGAGGTCCGCAAGCGCGAGTACTGGGGCCTGCGCGGCCTGGCCTACCGGGTGAAGAAGAACCGCAAGGGGCACTACATGCTCCTCGGCCTTTCCGCCCCCGCCGGCGCCATGCAGGAGGTCGAGCGCCAGCTCGGCCTGAACGAGGACGTGCTGCGCGAGATGACCATCCGCGTCGAGTCCATCTCCGACGAGCCCTCCGCCATCCTCGCCAAGCGCGGCGATGACCGCGAGCGCGGCTTCCGCGGGCCCAAGCCCGCCGGCCGCTTCTCCTCCGGCCGCACCGGCGGCGGGCGGGACGACCGCGAGGAGTTCCGCGCCCGCTCCCGCGACGAGATGGACATCAACCTGAACGAGGAGGTCTGAGACCATGAGCGAGACCGCCGAGCCGAGCATCGCCAACCGCCGCACGGCCGTTGGCGCGCGCCGCCCCTTCTACCGGCGCAAGAAGTCCTGCCCGTTCTCCGGCGCCAACGCGCCGAAGATCGACTACAAGGACGTGCGCCTGCTGAGCCGCTTCCTGAGCGAGCGCGGCAAGATCGTTCCCGCCCGCATCACCGCGGTCAGCGGCAAGAAGCAGCGCGAGCTGGCCCAGGCCATCAAGCGCGCCCGCTTCCTGGCCCTGCTGCCCTACGTGATCAACGACTGACGGAAGGCGGGGCGCACCCATGAGCGGGCAGGCGCAGGGGGGGCTGTTCGGCAGCCCGGCATCGCTGGCGGCGGGCGCCGCCGGCGCGTGCTCGGCCCTGTGCATGCTGTGGGCGCTGCGCGGCCTGCCCCTGGGCGGGCTGCTGCTGTGGGCCACGCCGCTGCCGCTGCTGCTGGCCGGGCTGTCCTTCGGGGCGCGCGCGGCCGCCTATGCCGCCGCGGCGGCCGGCCTGGCCATGCTGCTGCTGGGCCCGCTGCTGGGCTTTGCCATCCATGCCGTGGCCTTCGGGCTGCCGGCTGCCCTGCTGGTGGCGCTGGCCACTGCGGGGTCGCGGCTGCGGCTGTCGCTGCCGCTGGCCGCGCTGGGGCTCTGGCCCCTGGCGGCGCTGCTGCTGCTGGCCGCCTTCGTGCCCGACCTGGAAGGGGCGATGCGCGAGGCGGTGGAGATGGGCGTGCAGCGCATGGGCCTGGACCTGCCCGAGGGCATGATCGTCCAGGTGGCGCAGGTGAAGGCGGCGGCCGCCGGCTTCTGGCTGGTGGTGGTGATGGTGCTGAACGCCCTGCTGGCCCAGCTGCTGCTGCGCCGCTGGGGCCTGGCGGGGTGGGAGACGCCATCGCTGTCCGAGGCCCGGCTGCCGGGCTGGTACCTGCCGCTGCCCGCCCTGGCCTTCGGGGCCTGGCTGGCGCTGGGCGGGGCGGTGGCGCTGTCGGCGCTGCTGATCCTGCTGGTGCCGCTGTTCCTGCTCGGCGTGCTGTCGGTGCACGCCCGGGCGCGGGGCAAGCGGGCGCTGCTGGCCGGCTTCTGGGTGCTGATGCTGGTCTTCCTGCAAGTCATGGCCCCGCTGATGGTCGGCCTGGGCCTCTACGAACAGATCCGGCGGCGCGCCGCGCCGCCCCAGACGTGAACGGGACCGTGTGATGATTGACCTGATTCTGATGCAACGCGTGGAGAAGCTCGGCCAGATGGGCGAGCTGGTGAAGGTGAAGCCGGGCTACGCGCGCAACTTCCTGCTGCCGCAGGGCAAGGCGATCCGCGCCACCAAGGCGAACATCGCCAAGTTCGAGACGGACCGCGCGCAGCTCGAGGCGCAGAACCTCAAGCGCCGCGGCGAGGCCGAGCGCGTGGCCGAGCGCATGGAGGGCCTGGCGGTCGTCCTGATCCGCTCCGCCGGCGAGGGCGGCAACCTGTACGGCTCCGTCTCGGTGCGCGACATCGCCGACGCCTGCAAGGCGGCCGGGCTGAGCGTCGGCCGCCAGCAGGTTCTGCTGGAGCAGCCGATCAAGACCCTGGGCCTGACCACCGTGCGCGTGGAGCTGCACCCGGAGGTGCTGCTGCCCGTGGTGGTGAACGTCGCCCGCTCCGCCGAGGAGGCCGAGAAGCAGGCCCGCGGCGAGGAGATCGCCCGCGAGGAGGAGATCACCCTCGAGGACGAGCTGGTGGCCGAGCTGGGCGCCGCCACGCGCGACTGAGCGCCCCGCGGCGCCGCGCCGGGCGGGGGAGAACGCCTGGTCCGGCAAGGCCTGGCCCATCCTGCCATGGCTTCGCCATGGCAGGGCGCCGCGCCTGCCTTGGCACCGCGGGCTCGCCCGGGATGATGAAGGGGCCTTCGGGCCCCTTTTTCGTGTCCGGCGCCCGGCCACGAAAAAGGGCGCGGCCCGCGAAGGCCGCGCCCTGGTCATGGCGTGGGCTGCGGCCTACGCCGCGCGGGCCATGCCGCGCAGCACGTAGTGCAGGATGCCGCCGTTGCGGTAGTACTCGACCTCGTCCGCCGTATCCACGCGGCACACCACGCCGGTGCGCAGCGTGGTGCCGTCGGCGCGGGTGATGGCCAGCTCCAGCTCCATGCGCGGGCGCAGCTCCTCGATGCCGAGGATGTCCACCAGCTCGTCGCCGCGCAGGCCCAGGGTCTGGCGCGTCTCGCCCTCGCGGAACACCAGCGGCAGCACGCCCATGCCCACGAGGTTGGAGCGGTGGATGCGCTCGAAGCTCTCGGCGATCACCGCCTTGATGCCCAGCAGGAAGGTGCCCTTCGCCGCCCAGTCGCGCGAGGAGCCCATGCCGTATTCCTTGCCGCCGAACACCACCAGCGGCACGCCCTCGGCCTTGTAGCGCATCGCCACATCGTAGATCGGCGCCACCTCGCCGGAGGGGTAGTGCTTGGAGATGCCGCCCTCCACGCCGGGCACCATCTCGTTCTTGATGCGGATGTTGGCGAAGGTGCCGCGCATCATGACCTCATGGTTCCCGCGGCGGGCGCCGTAGGAGTTGAAGTCGAAGGGCCGGACCTGGTGCTCCAGCAGGTATTCGCCGGCCGGGCTCACCTTGCGGATGTTGCCGGCGGGCGAGATGTGGTCGGTGGTGATGTTGTCGCCCAGCAGGCCCAGGATGCGCGCGCGGCGGATGGAGGAGAGCGCGTGCGTCTCCATCGTCATGCCCTCGAAATAGGGCGGGTTCTGCACGTAGGTGGAGCCGCCGTTCCAGCGGTAGGTGTCGCTGCCGGCATCCACCTGGATGGCCTGCCACTGCTCCGTGCCCTTGAACACGTCGCCGTAGCGGGTGGTGAACATCTCCGGCGTCACGTTGCCGTGGACGATGGAGACGATCTCCGCCTGGGAGGGCCAGATGTCGCGCAGGAACACCGGCTGGCCGTCGCTCCCGGTGCCGATGGGGTCGGTCGTCAGGTCCAGCTTGGTGGAGCCGGCCAGCGCATAGGCCACCACCAGCGGCGGCGAGGCGAGGTAGTTGGCGCGCACGTTGGCGTGCACGCGCCCCTCGAAGTTGCGGTTGCCCGACAGCACGGCGGAGACGACCAGCTTGTTGTCCTCGATGGCGTTCACCATCGGCTCGGGCAGCGGGCCGGAATTGCCGATGCAGGTGGTGCAGCCATAGCCCACGGTCTGGAAGCCGATGGCGTCCAGGTCGGCCTGCAGGCCGGCGCTGTCCAGGTAGTCGGTCACCACCTGGGAACCGGGGGCCAGCGAGGTCTTGACCCAGGGCTTGGGCTTCAGGCCCTTGGCGCGCGCCTTGCGGGCGACGAGGCCCGCGGCCACCAGCACGTAGGGGTTGGAGGTGTTGGTGCACGACGTGATGGCGGCGATCACCACGTCGCCGTGGCCGAGGTCGAAATCGGCGCCCTCCACCGGCACGCGCAGCTCCGCCTGCTCGCCCGGCACGCCCATGGCGCCGGCGGCGAGGTCCTTCTTGAAGGAGGTGGCCACCGAGCCGAGGCCGATGCGGTCCTGCGGGCGCTTCGGCCCGGCCAGCGAGGGCTCGACCGTCGAGAGGTCCAGCTCCAGCGTGTCGGTGAACACCGGGTCGGGGGTGGTGGCGTCGCGCCACATGCCCTGGGCCTTGTGGTACTCGCGCACCAGCTTGATGCGGTGCTCGTCGCGGCCGGAGAGGCGCAGGTAGTCCAGCGTCACCTCGTCCACCGGGAAGAAGCCGCAGGTGGCGCCGTATTCGGGGGCCATGTTGGCGATAGTGGCGCGGTCGGCCAGCGGCATGGAATCCAGGCCGGGGCCGAAGAACTCGACGAACTTGCCCACCACGCCCTTCTTGCGCAGCATCTGCGTGACGGTCAGCGCCAGGTCGGTGGTGGTCACGCCCTCGCGCAGCTTGCCGGAGACGCGGAAGCCGATCACGTCGGGGATCAGCATGGCGATGGGCTGGCCGAGCATGGCGGCCTCGGCCTCGATGCCGCCGACGCCCCAGCCCAGCACGCCCAGGCCGTTGATCATCGTGGTGTGGCTGTCGGTGCCGTAGCAGCTGTCGGGGTAGGCGTAGGTGACGCCGTCCTCGTCCGAGGTCCAGACCACCTGGCCCAGGTATTCCAGGTTCACCTGGTGGCAGATGCCCGCACCCGGCGGCACCACGCGGAAGTTCTTGAACGCCTCCTGGCCCCAGCGCAGGAACTCGTAGCGCTCGCCGTTGCGCTCGAACTCGATCTCCACGTTCTTCTGCAAGGCCTGGGCGGAGCCGGCGACGTCCACCATCACCGAGTGGTCAATGACCAGGTCCACCGGGACCAGGGGGTTCACCTTGGCCGGGTCGCCGCCCAGCTTGATGATGCCGTCGCGCATGGCTGCGAGGTCCACCACGGCCGGCACGCCGGTGAAGTCCTGCATCAGGATGCGGGCGGGGCGGAATGGGACCTCCTTCTCCGAGCGGCCGCTCCGCACCCATTCGGCGATGGCGCGCGCGTCGGCCACCGTGTAGGAGCGCCCGTTCTCGAAGCGCAGCACGTTCTCCAGCAGCACCTTGAGGGAGTAGGGAAGCCGGGAGACGTCGCCGATCTCCTTCGCCGCCTCGGGCAGGGAGAAATAGGTGTAGCTCTTGCCGTCCAGGGTGAGCTGCCGCCCGGCCTTGAGGGTATCCTGCCCGATCATGCGCATGTGTGTGGTCCCCACTCTTGCGCCGCGCCTTTAAGCATGGCGAAGCTGGATGGTCCATGGAGGCGAGCCTGCTGCAAGCGCAAGATTTGGCCTGTTGGCGAGCGGAGCGCTTGGTCTTCGCCGGGCTGTCCTTCACCCTGGCCCCCGGCGAGGCCCTGCTGCTCACCGGGGCGAACGGCGCCGGCAAGTCCTCCCTGCTGCGGCTGCTGGCCGGGCTGGTGCCGGCGGCCGAAGGGCGCCTGCTGTGGGAGGGCGAGGACGCCCTGGCCGACCGCCCGGCCCATGCCCGCCGCCTGCGCTACCTCGGCCACCAGGACGCGCTGAAGCCCGGGCTGACCGCGCGGGAGAACCTGCGCTTCTTCGCCCGCCTGTGGGGCGGCGCGGCAGAGGAGGCGCTGGCCGCGCTGGACCTGCTGCCCCTGGCCGACCTGCCGGCGCGCGTGCTGTCCTCCGGCCAGAAGCGGCGGCTGGCCCTGGCCCGGCTGGCCCTGGCCCCGGCGGCGCTGTGGCTGCTGGACGAGCCGACGGTGGGCCTGGACGCCGCCTCGGTGGAGCGGCTGCGGCCGCTGCTGGCGGCGCATCGCGGGCGCGGCGGCATGGTGGTGGCCGCCACCCACCTGCCCCTGCCGCTGGACGACGCGCGGGAGCTGCGGCTGTGAGGGCCCTGCTGGCGCGCGAGCTGCGCCTGGCGCTGCGCCACCCGGCGGACACGCTGTCCGCCGTGCTGTTCTTCGTGCTGGTGGCGGCGCTGTTCCCCTTTGGCGTCGGGCCCTCGCCCGAGTTGCTGGCGCGGCTGGCGCCCGGGGCGCTGCTGGCTTCCGCCCTACTGGCGGCGCTGCTGCCGCTGGACCGGCTGTGGGGCGCCGATGCCGAGGACGGCACGCTGGACCAGCTTTTGCTGTCCGGCCTGCATCCGGCCGGGCTTGCGGCGGCGAAGGCGCTGGCCCACTGGCTGACCACCGGGCTGCCGCTGGTGGCCGCCACGCCGGTGGCCGCGGCCCTGCTGAACCTGCCGGTGGAAGCCTGGGGGGCGGCGCTGGCGGCGCTGGCCCTGGCCTCGGCGCTGCTGTCGGTGCTGGGCACCGCGGGGGCGGCGCTGACCCTGGGGGCCCGGCGGGGCGGGGTGCTGCTGCCCCTGCTGGTGCTGCCGCTGGCCATCCCGGTGGTGATCTTCGGCGCCGCGGCCATCGAGGCGGCGGCGACCGGGTTGCAGGCGCGCCCCTACCTGCTGCTGGCGGCGGCGCTGCTGGCGCTGGCGCTGCCCCTGGCGCCGCTGGCCGCCGGCGCGGCGCTGCGCGGCGAGTGACCGCGGCGCCCGCCGGGCGTTGGGCCAGGCATGAGCGACACCCCCAAGGCCCCCGACGCCCCGCCCGGCACCACGGAGGAGGAGGCGGCCGTGCCCCCCGCCGCGCCCAAGCCCACCGCCGAGCAGATGCGCGAGGCGATGGAGCGCGAAGGCGGCAACATGACGCGCGACGACTGACGGGCGCCGCCTTTCGGAGCACGACGCCACCTCAAGGTAGCGCGCTCCGGCCGTGCCGGGAGGACGCCCTACCGCAGCGGAGCATGGGTCAGGCCGGTTGCGCCGCCGCCGCGCGCCGGCCGGGGCGCGCGGCCAGCCCCAGGGCCAGCAGCGCCGCCGCCAGCAGGCCGAGGGCGGCGGGCTCCGGCACCGGGACCAGGGCCGCCAGCGCCGCCTGCGCGAGGATGTCGTGGCCCGCCGCCGTCGGGTGGATGCCGTCCCAGAACAGGAAGGAGCCCGGGGTGCTGCACACGGACTGCGAGGCGGCGTCGAGGCAGGCGTCCACCACGTTGGTGAAGCCGTAGCGCGCCGGGTCGGCCACCGCGTCGCGCAGCAGGCCGAAGATGTCCAGCGAGGTGACCTGCGCGTCCGGCCGCAGCGCCGCGAAGGCCGCCAGATCGGCCAGCAGCTCCGCCCGCAGCGCCTCGCCCAGGAAGGCCCGGAGGGCGCGGACGGCGGCGAGCGCGGCGCCGGTGCCCTGCACCTCGGGCAGCAGGCTCACATCCGGCGGCGTCGCCACCAGGAAGTTGCGCGCCCCGGCGGCGTAGAGCGCGGCGAGCGCGGCGGCGATGTTGTCCGCCGCATTCTGGGCGATGGCCAGGTCGGCGGAGGTCGCGCGGCGGAGGTCGTTGCCGCCGCCGCCCAGGATGTACAGCGCCTGCGGGTCGGCGGCGCCGCCGGTAGCGGCCAGGAAGCCCGCGGCCTGCGCCGCCACGCCCGGGATGCTGCCCCCGCCCGTCAGCGCGCCGGCGAAGGAGAAGTTGGTGCCCCCCGCCAGGGAGGGCTGGAGCGGCAGGCCCAGGGACTGCGCCAGCCCCTCCACCCAGACCGGGCCGTTGCTGTAGCGCCCGGTGAGGTAGGGCGGCAGCGGCAGCGCCACCCCCTGGAAGGCCGCGGGGTTGGCGGCGGCCAGCCGCAGCAGGTTGCCCGTGTCGCTCAGGCTGTCGCCGAACACGTATTCCGCGGTGTAGGGCGCCGCCTTCGCGGGCGGCGGGGTTGCGGCGGCGCACAGGGCGAGCGTGATCGCCGCGATCCAGTTCCGCATGGGTTCCTTTCGTCCGGGGCGGGTGGCGGCGGCAGGCTAGCCAGCGGATCCGGCCGGCGCCAAGGAATTCTGCACCGCCGGGCAAGCAGGCCGCGCCTCGGCGCGCCCTGTCCAGGCGGCGCTGCCGGACCACGGAAGGAGGCGGCGGAACCGGCCTATGGCCGGCGGGCCGCCACCAGGTAGTTCACCCCGATGTCGCGCGTCACCGCGAAGCCGCCGCCCAGCCGGGGGGACAGGCCGGCCATGTCCTCCACGAACAGGCCGGCGCCGCGCAGCAGGGCGGCGGTTTCGGCCGGGCGGGGGAACAGGCGCCAGTCATGCGTGCCCACCGGCAGCCAGCGCAGCAGGTATTCCGCCGCCAGCTTGGCGGTGACCCAGGCGCGCGGGGTGCGGTTGAGGGTGGACAGCACCACCGCCCCGCCCGGCCGCACCAGCCGCGCCAGGGCGGCGCAGAAGGTCGCGCGTTCCTCCGGCGGGACGTGCTCGATCACCTCCAGGGAGATCACGGCGTCGAAAGCCTCGCCGGACAGGTCCTCCGGCCGGCCCTCGCGGTAGTCCACCACCACTCCGGAAGCGGCGGCATGGGCGCGGGCGGCCTCCAGCGCCGCCCCGGCGGCGTCCAGCCCGGTGACGCGCGCCCCGCGCCGGGCCAGCCATTCGGCGGCCAGGCCGGCGCCGCAGCCCACGTCCAGCACCCGCAGCCCGTCCAGCGGGCCCAGTTGCCGGGCCACCCAGCCCATGCGGGCCGGGTTCATGGCGTGCAAGGGGGCCATGGGGCCGCGCGGGTCCCACCAATCCGCGGCCAGCGCGTCGAACTTGGCGATTTCGCCGGCGGTGGCGGTGCCGCCCCTGTTGCCCGTCTCGGTCATGCCCGGTATCTGACCCGCCCGGAAACCGCCCGCAAGGCTCCCGCAGGCGGTCCAGCAGGACCCGCAATGCCCCGTATCGTCATGAAGTTCGGCGGGACCTCCGTCGCCGACCTCGATCGCATCCGAAACGTCGCCAACCGCGTGAAGCGCGAGGTGGATGCCGGCCACCAGGTGGCCGTGGTCGTCTCGGCCATGTCGGGCACCACCAACCAGCTGGTGAAGTGGTGCCAGGAACTGTCCCCCCTGCATGACGCCCGCGAGTACGACACGGTGGTGGCGACCGGCGAGCAGGTGACGATCGGCCTGCTGGCCATCGCGCTGCAGGCCATCGGCGTCGAGGCGCGGTCCTGGCAGGGCTGGCAGGTCCCGATCCGCACCGACGCCGCCCATGGCAAGGCGCGGGTGGAGGAGATCGAGGGCGCCGAACTGATCAAGCGGATGGAGGGGGGGCAGGTGCCCGTGGTCGCCGGCTTCCAGGGCATCGAGCCCGGGCGCAACCGGGTGACGACGCTGGGCCGCGGCGGCTCCGACCTGTCGGCGGTGGCGCTGGCGGCGGCGCTGAAGGCCGACCGCTGCGACATCTACACCGACGTGGACGGGGTCTACACCACCGACCCGCGCATCGTGCCCAAGGCCCGCAAGCTGGAGCGCATCTCCTACGAGGAGATGCTGGAGCTGGCTTCCGTGGGCGCCAAGGTGCTGCAGACGCGCTCCGTCGAGCTGGCCATGAAGGCCCGCGTGCGGGTGCAGGTGCTATCGAGTTTCGAGGACAAGCCAGGCTCCCTGGTCGTGGATGAGGACGAGATCATGGAGAAGCCGATCGTTTCCGGCATCGCCTATTCGCGGGACGAGGCGAAGGTGACGCTGCGCCGCGTGCCCGACCGGCCGGGCGTGGCCGCGCGGGTGTTCGGCCCGCTCTCGGCCGCCAACGTCAACGTGGACATGATCGTCCAGAACCTCGGCGCCGACGGCTCGACGGACATGACCTTCACGGTGGGCAAGTCCGACCTGCCGCGCGCGCGCGACATCCTGGAGAAGGCGAAGGCCGAGCTGGGCTTCGAGGCGATGCTGGCCGACGACAACGTGGCCAAGATCAGCGTCGTGGGCATCGGCATGCGCACCCATGCCGGCGTCGCCTCCACCATGTTCGCCACGTTGGCGGAAAAGGGCATCAACATCCAGGTCATCTCGACCAGCGAGATCAAGGTGAGCGTGCTGGTGCCGGCCGAGTACACCGAACTGGCGGTGCGCGCCCTGCACACCGCCTATGGGCTGGATGGCTGACCGGCGCCGGTTGAGGCGGCCCCCACGGGGGTCCATGCCGGATCACCGCCCCACGCGGCCGGGCCGGGGCGGCTGAGAGGGACGCGCGCTTCCGCGGGAGCCGCGCGCCAGGCCCCAACCGCCCGCCCTGGCGCGGAACTGCCCGCCGGCCCTGGTGCGCGCGCCCTGCTTCGCGGCGCCGCCGCGCCCCCATGACCTGCTGCCGGGCCGGGGGGGCGGGCTGCCCCATGCGCCTGCCGGTGGGGCCGGGCGACGCATCCCCGTTTGCCCATCCCGGGCGCAGGGGATAAACGCGCGCCCATGGACGCCCTGGTCACCCCCGCCCCCGAAGCCCTGGCCGAGATCGGCCGCCTGATGGCGCGCGGGGCGGCCTTCCTCGGCTCGCGCACCGCCATCCTCGGCGGCGCCATGTCCTGGGTGAGCGAGCGCAACCTGGTGGCGGCGCTGAGCAACGCCGGCGCCTTCGGCGTGATCGCCTGCGGGGCGATGGAGCCGCCGCGGCTGGCGGAGGAGATCGCCGCCACCCAGGCGCTGACCGACCGACCCTTCGGCGTCAACCTCATCACCATGCATCCGCGGCTGGAGCAACTGGTGGACGTGTGCCTGGCGGCGAAGGTCTCGCACATCGTGTTCGCCGGCGGCATCCCGCCCGGCGCCGCGCTGCGCCGCGCCAAGGAGGGCGGGGCCAAGGTGGTGTGCTTCGCCCCGGCCCTGGCGCTGGCGAAGAAGCTGGTGCGCTCCGGCGCCGACGCGCTGGTGATCGAGGGCAGCGAGGCGGGGGGGCACATCGGCCCCGTCTCGCTCAACGTGCTGGCGCAGGAGATCCTGCCGCACGTGACGGAGGTGCCGGTCTTCGTCGCCGGCGGCATCGGCCGCGGCGAGGCCATCCTGTCCTATCTGGAGATGGGGGCGGCCGGGGTGCAGATCGGCACGCGCTTCGTCTGCGCCACCGAATCCATCGCCCACCCCCACTTCAAGCGCGCCTTCATCCGCGGCGCCGCCCGCGACGCCCTGCCGACCGTGCAGCTGGACGAGCGCTTCCCGGTGATCCCCGTGCGCGCCCTGCAGAACGAGGGCACCAAGCGCTTCATGGAGCACCAGGCCAAGGTGCTGGCCCGCTTCCAGTCCGGGGAGCTGTCCAAGGAGGCGGCGCAGCTCGACATCGAGCATTTCTGGGCCGGGGCCCTGCGCCGCGCGGTGGTGGAGGGCGACGTCGAGCAGGGCTCGCTGATGGCCGGCCAGTCCGTCGGGATGGTGAGCCGGGAGCAGCCGGCGGCCGAGATCATCGCCGAGCTGATGGAGCAGGCCGCCGCGGCGCTGGCAAGCCGGCGCGCGCTGCGCTAGACGCCCGCCCGTGTTCGACAACGTCAAGCGCTTCGCCCGCTCCCAGGATGTCAGCCTCGCGGTGGATGCCGCCCGGCTGGGCGACGAGCTGCGCGAGGCGCGCGAGGCCATGGGCGCCTCGGTCGAGGACATGTCGCGCCAGCTGCGCATCCGCCGGGTCTACCTGGTGGCGCTGGAGGAAGGGCGCCTGAAGGACCTGCCCTCGGCCGCCTACGCCCTGGGCTTCGTGCGCAACTACGCCGGGGCGCTGGGCCTGGACGCCACGGACATGGTGCGCCGCTTCCGCGACGCCGCGATGGGCCAGGCGGCCCGGCGCACCGACCTCGTCTTCCCCGAGCCGGTGCCGGAGCGCGGCTTCCCGGCGGGCGTCACCACCCTGGCCGGGCTGGCCATCCTCGTGGTCGCCTACGTCGCCTGGTACAACTGGAGCGGCAGCGGCAGCCGCACGGTGGACGCCGTCCCGCCGGTGCCCGCGCGGCTGGAACCGGCGGCGCGCGACGGCGAGGCGATGCGGCCCCAGCCCGGCCCCGCGCCCGCCCCGGTGGCGCAGGCTCCGGCAGCGCAGCTCCCGGCGGCGCCGGTGCAGGCCACGCCCAGCCTGCCGCCCCTGCCCACCCCCACCCCGGTGCCGGTGCAGGTGCCCGCGCCGCCCGCCCCGCCGGCCGCCGCCGCCCCGCCGGCGGACGCCGCGCGCATCGTGCTGCGCTTCCGGGCGGATGCCTGGACCCAGGTGCGCGACCCGCGCACGGGCCAGCAGCTGCTGAACCGGGTGATGCGGGCCGGCGAATCCTTCACCGTGCCCAACCGGGAGGGGCTGCTGCTGTCCACCGGCGTCGCCCAGGCCATGGACGTGCTGGTGGACGGCGTCCCTTCGCCGGTGCTGGCGGGCTGGACCGGGGTGCGGCGCGACATCCCGCTGGTGCCGGACCAGCTGCGCGCCGCCCCGGCGCCCCGCCCGGCCGCCAATGGCGCGCCCGCCGCAGCGCCGCCGCCGCCCGCCCAGGTCGGCCCGGCGCCCCGCCCGGCCACGCCCGCGGCGCCGCCGCCGCGGCAGTAGGCGCCCCCGGGCTTCGGTTC
This sequence comes from Sabulicella flocculans, assembly GCF_045449635.1. NCBI lineage: Bacteria > Pseudomonadati > Pseudomonadota > Alphaproteobacteria > Acetobacterales > Acetobacteraceae > Sabulicella > Sabulicella flocculans. Next base: position 50,010 of record NZ_JBJJBR010000020.1, read on the forward strand.
GGCGGCGGCCGGCGCTATATGCGAGGCCAGCACGCCGAGGGTCCCCGCATGAGCTACCGCCCCTACCAGCACATCGAGCGCCGCAAGTCGCGGCAGATCCGCGTCGGCAAGGTGCTGGTGGGCGGGGATGCGCCGGTCAGCGTGCAGACCATGACCAACACCCTGACCAGCGACCCGGCGGCGACCATCGCCCAGATCCGCCGCTGCGAGCTGGCCGGGGTGGACATCGTGCGCGTGAGCTGCCCCGACGAGGAAAGCACCGCCGCCCTGGCCGAGATCGTGCGCGAGGTGAACGTGCCGATCGTCGCCGACATCCACTTCCACTACCGCCGCGCCATCGAGGCCGCCCAGGCCGGCGCCGCCTGCCTGCGCATCAACCCGGGCAACATCGGCTCGCCCGAGCGGGTGAAGGAAGTGGTGAAGGCGGCGAAGGACCATGGCTGCTCCATCCGCATCGGCGTGAACGCCGGCAGCCTGGAGCGGCACCTGCTGGAGAAGTACGGCGAGCCCAACCCGGACGCCCTGGTGGAAAGCGCCCTGTGGCACGCCGACCACCTGCTGCAGAACGACTTCCACGAGTTCAAGATCAGCGTGAAGGCCAGCGACGTGTTCCTGGCCGTCGCGGCCTACCAGCAGCTGGCCGAGGCCTGCGACCACCCGCTGCACATCGGCGTGACCGAGGCCGGTGGCCGCCGCACCGGCACGGTGAAGAGCGCCATCGGCCTGGGCAACCTCCTCTGGGCCGGCATCGGTGACACCATCCGCGTGTCGCTCTCCACCGAGCCGGAAGAGGAGGTGCATGTGGGCTGGGAAATCCTGAAGTCCCTGCACATCCGCCACCGCGGGGTGAAGATCGTCTCCTGCCCCTCCTGCGCGCGGCAGGGCTTCGACGTGGTGAAGACGGTGGCGATGCTGGAGGAGCGGCTGGCCCATATCGAGCAGCCGGTGACGCTGTCCATCATCGGCTGCGTGGTGAACGGCCCCGGCGAGGCGCTGATGACCGATATCGGCCTGACCGGCGGCGGGGCGGACAAGCACATGGTCTATGCCAGCGGCAAGACCAGCCACCAGACCAGCACGGAAGAGATGGTGGAGCACTTGGTCGGCCTGGTGGAGCGCCGCGCCGCGCTGCTGAAGGCCGAGGCGGAGGCGAAGAAGGCGGCCGAAGCGGCGGTGCTGGCGGCGGAGTAGCTTCCGGGGCTAGCGTGCCGGTGCTATCCGCCCCGGCATCATGGCCACCAAGCTCCAGCCCGTCCGCGGCACGCACGACCTCATCGGCGAGGGGTTCCGCCGGCATCATCGCGTGGTGAAGACGGCGCGGCGCATCAGCGCCCTCTGGGGCTTCGAGGAATGGGCAACGCCGGTCTTCGAGGACACGCGGGTGTTCAACCGCGGCCTTGGCGAGACCTCCGACGTCGTCTCCAAGGAGATGTATTCCTTCGACGACCGCGGCGGCGAGAACATCACCCTGCGCCCCGAGATGACGGCGGGCATCTGCCGCGCCCTCGTCTCCAACGGGCTGGCGCAGTCGGTGCCACTCAAGGTCTTCGCCGCCGGGCCGGTCTTCCGCTACGAGCGCCCGCAGGCCGGGCGGCAGCGCCAGTTCCACCAGATCGACCTGGAAATCCTGGGTTCCGCCGAGCCACTGGCCGATGCGGAGGTCATCGCCTGCGGCTGGCACATCCAGCGCGAACTGGGCATCAGCGAGGGCGTGACGCTGGAGGTGAACACCCTGGGCGACACCCCCAGCCGCGATGCCTACCGCGCCGCCCTCATCGCCCACTTCACCGCGCACCGGGAGGCGCTGAGCGAGGATAGCCAGCGCCGCCTGGACAAGAACCCGCTGCGCATCATCGACAGCAAGGACGCCAAGGATCGCGCCCTGGTGGCCGGTGCGCCCACCATCGAGCCCTTCCTGACCGACGAGGCCCGCGCCCACTGGGACGCGCTGCGCCGCCACCTGGACAGCTTCGGCGTGCCCTTCCGCGAGAACCCGCGCATCGTCCGCGGCCTGGACTACTACAGCCACACCGCCTTCGAATTCGTGACCGACCGCCTGGGCGCCCAGGGCACCGTGATGGGTGGCGGCCGCTACAACGGGCTGGTGGAGGAGATGGGCGGCCCGCCGACGCCCTCCGTCGGCTGGGGCGCGGGCATCGAACGGCTGGCGATGCTGCTGGAAGCCGGGGGGCTGACCCCCGCGGCGCCGCGGCTGGTCCACGTCATTCCCGTCTCCCCGGCGGAGGAGGCGCTGGCCCTGCGCGCGGCCGGCGCGCTGCGCGAGGCCGGGATCGGCACCGAGATGGGCCACAAGGGCAACCTGAAGCGCCGGATGGAGCGGGCGAACAAGGCCAAGGCCCGCGCCGCCGTCATCATCGGCGAGAGCGAGGCCGCGCGCGGCGTGGCGATGCTGCGCGACCTGGATGCGGGCACGCAGGAGGAGGTGACCATCCCCGACCTCCCCGCCCGCCTGCGCGCATGAGCCTGCCCGCCAGCCTGGATCGCGTGCTGCGCCGCGCCGAGGAGCTGCGCGCCCTGCTGGAAACCGCGGATGGCGCCCAGGTCGGCACCCTCTCGCGCGAATTATCGGCGCTGGAGCCCATCGTGGAGAAGGTCTCCGCCTTCCGCGCCCTGGACGCCGCCCGCGCCGAGGCCGAGGCCCTGCTGGCCGACCCCGAGATGCGCGAGCTGGCCGAGGCCGAACTGGCCGACGCGAAGGCCCGCCTGCCGGGGCTGGAGCGCGAGATCCGCCTGGCCCTGCTGCCGAAGGATGCCGCGGACGAGCGCAGCGCCATCCTGGAAATCCGCCCTGCCGCGGGTGGCGACGAGGCCGGGCTCTTCGCCGCCGAGCTGTTCCGCGCCTACCAGCGCTACGCCGAGGCGCGCGGCTGGCGCTGGACCCTGCTGGACTACGACGAGAACGAGCTGGGCGGGGTGAAGGGTGCCACCGCGGAAATCCAGGGGGAGGGGGTGTTCGCCCGCCTGAAGTTCGAAAGCGGCGTCCATCGCGTCCAGCGCGTGCCGGCCACGGAGACGCAGGGGCGCATCCACACCTCCACCGTCACCGTCGCCGTGCTGCCGGAGGCGGAGGAGGTGGATGTCCGCATCGAGGACAAGGACCTGCGGGTGGACACCTACCGCGCCTCCGGCGCCGGCGGGCAGCACGTGAACAAGACGGACAGCGCGGTGCGCCTGACCCACATCCCCACCGGCATCGTGGTGGCGATGCAGGAGGAGAAGTCCCAGCACAAGAATCGCGCCAAGGCGATGAAGGTGCTGCGCTCGCGCATCTTCGACGCCCAGCGGCAGGCGCTGGATTCCGCCCGCGCCGCCGACCGCAAGGGCCAGGTCGGCACCGGCGACCGCAGCGAGCGCATCCGCACCTACAACTTCCCCCAGGGCCGCGTGACCGACCACCGCATCGGCCTGACGCTGCACAAGATCGACCGGGTGATGCTGGGCGAGCTGGACGAGATCCTCGACGCGCTGCTGAGCGAGGACGAGGCCGCCCGCCTGGCCGCCGCCGGCGAGTGACGGTCGGCGGCCTGCTCTGCGAGGGCGGCGCTGCCTTGCGCGCCGCGGGCATCGAGGGCGCGCGGCAGGAGGCGCGGCTGCTGCTGGCCCATGCCCTCCAATGCCCGCAGGAGGCGCTGCTGCGCGACCCCCGCGCGCCGGTGCCGCCCGAGGTCGCTGCCACCTTCCGCGCCCTGCTGGCCCGCCGCACCGCGCGGGAGCCGCTGGCGCTGCTGACCGGCATCGCCGGCTTCTGGACGCTGGAGCTGGAGGTGAGCGGCGCCACCCTGCTGCCCCGGCCGGATTCGGAGGCGCTGATCCGCCTCGCCGGCACCCTGGCGCCCGATGCGCGCCGCATGCTGGACTTGGGCACCGGCACCGGCTGCCTGCTGCTGGCCGCGCTTGCGGAACGCCCCGCCGCCTGGGGCCTCGGCCTGGACCTGCGGCCGGAGGCGGCGGCACTGGCCCGGCGCAACGCCGCGCGCAACGGCCTGGCTGCCCGCGCCGCCTTCGCTGCCGGCGATTGGGATGCGCCTTTGGCCGGCCGCTTCGACCTGGTGCTGTCCAACCCCCCCTACATTCCCAGTGCCGATGTGCCGGGGCTGATGCCCGAGGTGGCGCGGCACGAGCCCGCCACGGCGCTGGATGGTGGGCCGGACGGGCTGGACGCCTATCGCCGCATCCTGCCCGCGCTGCACCGGCTGCTGGCGCCCGGCGGGGTGGCGGTACTGGAGATCGGCTGGGACCAGGAGCCCGCCCTGCAAGCCCTGGCGGCCGCGCACGGCCTGGCGCCGCGGGGCCGGGAGGGGGATTTCGGCGGCAATCCGCGGGCCATTGCCCTGGCCCCCATTGGCGGCGGGGGCGGGGCGTCCTAATATGCAGCGCCGGCAGGGCATCTTGGCCAGCCGGCGGACCATCCTTCGGGAATGGTGGGCGCGGACCTCCCGCATCAGGGCGCCTTGGCCCGGAGCAGGACAGCGGAAGCACGACAGCGAATGAACATGAAGCGCATGCGCCGTGGCCACCGCCACGGCGGCGGGGGTGGCGGCGGGTTCCGGCCCAGCGGCGGCGGCAGCGGCAACAACGGCAACCAGCCGCTGAACCGCAACCACGTCTTCGACTCCAGCGGCCCGGACGTCCGCCTGCGCGGCACCGCGCAGCAGCTGTTCGAGAAGTACCTGCAGCTCGGCCGCGACGCGACCGGCGCCGGCGACCGCGTGGCCGCCGAGGGCTATTTCCAGCACGCCGAGCACTATTTCCGCATCCTGGGCGCGATGAACGCCGCCCAGGCCCAGCAGCAGGAGCGCCGCTTCCGCGAGCAGGGCGAGCCGCCGCTGCCCGAGGGGCCGGAAGCCGGCAACGACGGCCAGCACCCGCTGGAGGCCGAGCTGGCCGGCGAGGCGCAGTCCCTGCCGCTGCCGCGCCACCCGGCCGCCCCGCCGCCGGCCGAGGAGCCCGCGGCGGAGCGCTGACGCCGGCTACGCGGGCTGGATGGCCTCCAGGGCGTCGCCCACCGCCACCAGCCCGCCTTCCAGCACCTCCGCCTGCACGCCCAGGTCAATGTGGCCGAAAGCCTTGCGGAGTTCGCGCGGCGGGTTGGCGTCGCGCTCGGCGGTCTGGGGGTTCACCTCGGTGGCGGCGCAGCGGACGATGCGCTTCCACACGCGCAGCCGGGCGCGGCCCAGCATCACCTCTTGGTCCAGCAGGGCGAAGTCGCCCCATTCGGCGCCGCCCGAGACATAGAAATTGGCGCGGAAGCGCAGCGGATCCAGCCGCTGGCCGCTGGCCGCTTCCAGCGCCGCCAGGCTTTTCAGCGAGATGATGGAGACTGACTTCTGCGGGATGTCGGTGAAGTGATGCCCCCGGCCGCGCAGCAGCCGCAGGCGGCCGCGCGCCTCCTCGCCCAGGAAGGCGGTCAGGAAGTCCTCCACCGCCGCGCGGCCCTCCGGCGTGGAGAGGCGGGCGCGCAGCGGCTCGCCCTGCGGCGGGCGGATCAGCCAGGTGTCGGTGCCGGCGTCGTAGGCGGTGTGCAGCAGCGCCAGCCGGGCATTGGCCGCCAGGCATGCGAAGTTGGTCTTGCGCAGCCAGACCGGGTGGTCGGGGTCCAGCGGGGCGTCGGCCTGGGCCAGGGCGAAGACCCGGTCGAAGGGCAGGCACTCGCCCGCCTCCAGGGTCACGTCCTCCAGCGCTTCGGGCGAAAAGCCCTTCACCGGGTATCGGTAGATCTGTTCCACGCGCATGGCTTGCCGGACGACGCCCCTTGAATCCTGGGACTGGAGGATACCACACTCGAATCAGCCGCGCTGCCCACCGGGGGCCGGCCACCTTGTCGCCTCGAGGAGGGACGAATGGACATCGAGAAGTTCACCGAGCGCGCCCGCGGCTTCCTGCAGGCCGCGCAGACCATCGCGATCCGCGAATACCACCAGCGCCTGGCGCCCGAGCACCTGCTCAAGGCGCTGCTGGATGACGAGCAGGGCGCGGCCAGCGGCCTGATCGCCGCCGCGGGGGGCGATGCCCAGGCGGTGCGCGCCGCGGTGGCGCAGGAACTTTCCCGCATCCCGGCCGTGCAGGGCGGCGGCGCCGGCCAGCCCCAGGCGACCCCGGAACTCATCCGTGCCCTGGACGCGGCGCAGGAGGCAGCGAACCGCGGCGGCGACAGCTTCGTGGCGCAGGACCGGCTGCTGGAGGGCCTGGCCATCACCGGCCTGGCCGCGCTGCGCGCCGGCCGGGTGACGCCCCAGGCGCTGGAGAGGGCGATCGGCGCGCTGCGCAAGGGCCGGCGGGTGGACAGCGCCAATGCGGAGGACAGTTTCGACGCGCTGAACAAGTACGCCCGCGACATCACGGAGGCCGCCCGCAACGGCAAGCTGGACCCGGTGATCGGCCGCGACGAGGAGATCCGCCGCGCCATCCAGGTGCTGTCCCGCCGCACCAAGAACAACCCGGTGCTGATCGGCGAGCCCGGCGTGGGCAAGACCGCCATCGTCGAGGGGCTGGCCCTGCGCGTGGCCAAGGGCGACGTGCCCGAGGCGCTGAAGGACAAGCGGGTGATGTCGCTCGACCTCGGCGCCATGGTGGCCGGCGCCAAGTACCGCGGCGAGTTCGAGGAGCGCCTGAAGGGCGTGCTGAAGGAGGTGGAGGAGGCCGGCGGCAAGGTCATCCTGTTCATCGACGAGCTGCACACGCTGATCGGCGCCGGCAAGGCGGACGGCGCCATGGACGCCTCCAACCTGCTGAAGCCGGCGCTGGCGCGCGGCGAGCTGCACTGCATCGGCGCCACCACGCTGGACGAGTACCGCAAGCACATCGAGAAGGACGCCGCCCTGGCGCGGCGCTTCCAGCCGGTGCTGGTGGGCGAGCCGAGCGTGGAGGACACCGTCTCCATCCTGCGCGGCATCAAGGAGAAGTACGAGCTGCACCACGGCGTGCGCATCGCCGACGCCGCGCTGGTGGCGGCGGCGACGCTGAGCAACCGCTACATCACCGACCGCTTCCTGCCCGACAAGGCCATCGACCTGATGGACGAGGCCGCGAGCCGCCTGCGCATGCAGGTGGACAGCAAGCCGGAGGAGCTGGACGAGCTGGACCGCCGCGTCCTGCAGCTCAAGATCGAGCGCGAGGCGCTGCGCAAGGAGGAGGACGACGCCTCCCGCGAGCGGCTGGGCCGGCTGGAGAAGGAGCTGGCGGAGCTGGAGGAGCGCGCCTCCGCCATGACCGTGGCGTGGGAGGCGGAGAAGGGCAAGGTCGTCGAGAGCCAGAAGTGGAAGGAGCAGCTGGACCAGGCCCGCACCGAGCAGGACCTGGCCGAGCGGCGCGGCGACCTGAACAAGGCGGCCGAGCTGCGCTACGGCACCATCCCCGAGCTGGAGCGCAAGCTGGCCGCCACCGCCGGCGACGGCGGCCGCCTCGTGAACGAAGCGGTGACGGAGGAAGGCATCGCGGCGGTGGTGAGCCGCTGGACCGGCGTGCCGGTGGAGAAGATGCTGGAAGGCGAGCGCGCCAAGCTGCTGCGCATGGAGGATGAGCTGCGCCGCCGCGTGGTGGGGCAGGAGGAAGCCTTGCAGGCGGTTTCCAAGGCGGTGCGGCGCGCCCGCGCCGGGCTGCAGGATCCCAACCGCCCCATCGGGTCCTTCCTGTTCCTCGGCCCGACCGGCGTGGGCAAGACCGAGCTGGTGAAGGCCCTGGCCGCCTTCCTGTTCGACGACGAGCGGGCGCTGACGCGCATCGACATGAGCGAGTTCATGGAGAAGCACGCCGTGGCGCGGCTGATCGGCGCCCCGCCGGGCTATGTCGGCTACGAGGAGGGCGGCACGCTGACGGAGGCGGTGCGCCGCCGCCCCTACCAGGTGCTGCTGTTCGACGAGGTGGAGAAGGCCCACGAGGACGTCTTCAACGTGCTGCTGCAGGTGCTGGATGACGGGCGGCTGACGGATGGGCAGGGGCGGACGGTGGATTTCCGCAACTGCATCATCGTGCTGACCAGCAACCTGGGCGCCCAGGCCATCGCCGAATTGCCGGCGGAGGCCGACATCGAGGCGGCGCGCCCGGCGGTGATGCGCGCCGTGCGTGACCACTTCCGGCCGGAGTTCCTGAACCGGCTGGACGAGATGGTGCTGTTCCGCCGCCTGGGCCGCGAGGACATGGACGCCATCCTGGACATCCAGCTGGGGCACCTGCGCGGACTGCTGGAGCAGCGCCAGCTGCGGCTGGAGCTGACGCCGGAGGCGCGGTCCTGGCTGGCCGAGGCCGGCTACGACCCGATGTACGGCGCGCGCCCGCTGCGCCGGGTGATCCAGCGCAACCTGCAGGACCAACTGGCGGAGATGATCCTGTCCGGCGTGACGCCCACGGACGGCGTTATGCGCGTCGAGGTGCGCGACGACGTCCTGCGTGTTGCGGCATGACGTAGAAGCGGGGGCAGTCATGCTTCAATCGCATGACGCCCCCGTTTGACTCCTCGGCCAACCCCCCGTATATCCCCGTTCACCGGCGGCGGACTGGTCTTGCTGAGTGAGGCGGACTGGTTGGTTGGTGGTTTTGCTGGGGGTGGCTGGTTGGCTGACCTGGTTTGATGGGTTGGCTGAGCTGTTTCCTG
>NZ_JBJJBR010000021.1:0-57440 GCF_045449635.1 Sabulicella flocculans
CTCCAGCACCGTCCACGCCTGCTCGGACAACCAGAACAACCGCGCCATGGCCAATCTCCACCGCTGAACCTCAATCAGTGGCGAAACGCACAAACGATTCAATGGGTTGTATTGGTTCCCTACCTAGCGCTCAAGGCCAGCGCGAACGGCTTGCCGGTGACGCCGGTCGCGGGTTGCCGGGTCGTGGTGGGAGTGTCCGATCGCTCTCGTCTTCCTCGGCCAGGATTGGCCAAGGGTAGCGTGCGACGGAAGGGGAACCGGACGGTCGGCGGCTTTCGGGCCGGGCGCGGTCGGGCGCCCGCGACCGGGATGGGCGCGAAGCCGACGGGTGGCCTGGATCAGCGGCGACCGCTTGGTGCGCGAGTTCCCTCAGCTTCTCCATGACATGTGCAGCCTCGGCATCGCCGCTGCCTACGCTGCCGCAGGCAGTCACGGTCCGGTGAGCGCCGATCTGATGGGGTTTGGCGACCGGTCACGACCAATGACGGCCCTATCACTCAGAGCCTGTTTGAGCGGTAACCCTGGCGCGAGAGCTGACAGAACCGACATGGGCGAGGTTGGGCTCGCTCATGGGGAAAGCTTGGCAGGCGCCCCAGGCTCGCCCCTCGCGGCAACGGAACGCGACTTGACTTGTTATACAAAATGTCCAAAGTGTTTGACGTCACCGACGCAGGAGATGGCCATGGCAGAAGTTGCGGAGCGTCCCGCAGTCGAACGACGGCGAGAAAGCCTGCGGAAGGCTGCCGACGAGGCAGGGCTTCTCGGCGGTCCGAGGTCCAGGCAGCTCGGCGGCCGGTTCCCGGAGCTGCTGGTGGCTGCAGCCCAGCAGCGCGCGGGCATCAAGGAAACGACGGACCTGCTGACCTACGCCTTGATGAAGGTCGCGATGGAAGACGACTTCGGAGAGCGCCTGCTCGCCAGGAAGGGGAAGGTGCCCAAGGGCGTATTCGCAGTTGAGGGTTGATCTTCGGCGTTCGCTCCGCCGCCTCAAGCCGGAGAAGAAGACCGGCCAGCTGCCGCGGCGCCCGGACACCGGCCTGACCTTCGTCGGTCCGGGCGACGCCACCGGCTCCTCGGTGCTGCTCGATACGACCGTCTACCTCGACACCCTGGACGGCAGCACGCCGCCGGAAGTGGACGCCTTGCTGGCAGGGCGCCCGCTCTACCACGTGTCGGTCGTCCTCGGGGAGCTGACCAACTGGTTCGGTAGCCTGCCACCCGGGGCGGCCGGGGCCGCGGCGGCGCTCAAGGAGCTTACGGGCGTCATCAACGACATTCCTCCGCACCGCGTCGAGGGCATCACGCCCGGCGTCATGCTGGAGGCGGGGATCCTGTCGGGACTGGTCTGCCGCATGGGCGGATTCCAGCCGCACCAGACGCTGCACGCCATCAACGACGCAGCCATCTACCTGCACGCCATCGAGAACGGACACACGGTGCTGACGCGGAACATCCGCGACTTCGACTTCATGCAGCAGATCCTGCCGGTGGGCAGGGTTCTGTACTACCGGGTCTGAGAGCCTGTGTGGGCGGCCCTCAGCCGTCCGCCCCCATCTTCTCCTGAGGTGAACGCCGTGAACCGCTTGGCGGTGCGGAAGGGTGGGAGAGATGTGGACGGAACGCCAGGGCAGAAGGGACTCGCGGTGCTGCCGCGACGCTGGGTGGTGGAACGTAGCTTCGGCTGGCTCACCCACTGGGGTGGCCTGCTGCGCGACCGCGCCGGGCGCCTGGACGTGGCCACCGCCAGGCTGGAGTGCGCGGCCGTCCTCGCCGCCACCGAAGCCTTGATCAATCCAGCATGAAACCGCTCAAACAGGCTCTTAGTGATGCGCGGGGCCTGCTGGTCGCCCGGCGCGTCTTCCCCTGACCGCCGTCGGCGGAGTCGGATCTCCCTGTGGCAAGGGGAAGACCGATTGGTAGCTCCAAGGCACCAGCAACCAAAAGGTCAGCTTCGGCATGTTGCGCCTTCGCCGTCATTCAGGAACGTCCGCGTCTAACCGCGCGCCGGTAGGTGGAAAGGAAGGTGGAAACGACTAAAAATCGCCCTGAAACCCGCGGAAAACCTGAACTCATGGCGGACAGGGTGGGATTCGAACCCACGATAGGCTTTTGACCTATACGCACTTTCCAGGCGCGCGCCTTCGACCACTCGGCCACCTGTCCGGCGCGGCCTGTCCTTAGGCCAGGGCGCGCCCTCCGGCAAGCCGGGTCAGGTCACGAAGGCCACCTGGCCGCACCCCGCCACGTCATACCCGCCCAGCCGCGCCGCCCGGGCCTGGAAGGCCGCGCCCCGCGCGAAGCCCAGCAGCTCCTGCACCGCTGCCCCAAGATGCGACCGCCACGGCATCACCAGGTCGAAGCGCTCGCGCGCCAGGGGCACGAAGCCCAGGCCGCGCGCGGCCGCGGCGGCGCGGATGCCGAAGCCCGCATCGGCCCGGCCCTCGGCCACCAGGGCGGCCACCTCGTCTTCCGCCATCGCCGCCTCGGGCAGGAAGCCCACGGCGCCCAGGCGGATGCCGGCCTCGGCCAGCAGGTGCAGCAACAGCAGGTGGCTGCCCGCGCGGTTCTGCCGCCCCGCGACGCGCAGGCCGGGCCGCGCCAGGTCCGCCACCGCCGCCAGCCCCAGCGGGTTGCCGGGCGGCACCATCAGCCCCTGCTCGCGCCAGGCCCAGGTGATGCCCACCACGGCGCGGCCGGGCAGCGCCTCCCGCGCCGCGCCCTCGTTGAAGCCGCCGGTGTCGGGGTCGGGCAGGTGCAGGGCGGCGGCCATCGCCTCGCCCGCCGCCAGCGCCGCCAGCCCCTCCAGGCTGCCGCCGCCGCGCAGGGCCAGCCCGCAGCCGGATTGGCGCACCGCCCAGTCCAGCAAGGGGTCGTGGCTGCCGGCCAGGATGGGCGGCGGCAGGGCCAGGGCGCCGGGCAGCCCGTCCTCGGCGCGGGCCAGCAGCCAGTGCTCCAGCGCGCGACGGGGGAACAGCCACTTCCCGCCCACCAGCGCGCCGGGCACCTGCCGCCCGCGCGCCAGGCCATACAGCGTGCGCTCAGACAGCCGCAGCCAGGCGGCGGCCTCGGCCAGGGTCAGCACGTCCGGCATGGCGCGGCAGAATCCGGCAGATGGTGTCAACTGCCCAAGATTGACGCCATGCAATGCCGGGCACAAGTGGCGACAAGCCTTCTGGACCCGCCGCTTGAACGACCTCGGCACCGCCGCCGCCACCGCGCTCGACCTCGTGCTCGCCGCCGACCCGGTGCTGGCGCGCATCGTCGCGCTGTCGCTGCGCGTGTCGCTGACGGCGCTGCTGGTGGCGGCCTGCATCGGCCTGCCCATCGGGGCGCTGCTGGCGGTGGCGCGCTTCCCCGGCCGCGGCGCGGTGCTGACGCTGCTGAACGCGCTGATGGGCCTGCCGCCGGTGGTGGTGGGGCTGCTGGTCTACCTGCTGCTGTCGCGCTCCGGGCCGCTGGGGCCGTGGGGGCTGCTGTTCACCCCCACCGCCATGGTCATCGCGCAGGCGGTGCTCATCACCCCCATCCTCGCCGCCCTGTCGCGCCAGGTGCTGGAAGCGCTGTGGGAGGAGTATGGCGAGCAACTGCGCTCGCTGGGCGCCGGCCCGCTGCGCGCCGTGCCCACCCTGCTGTGGGACGGGCGCTTCGCCCTGCTGACGGTGCTGCTGGCCGGCTTCGGCCGCGCGGCGGCGGAAGTCGGCGCGGTGATGATCGTCGGCGGCAACATCGAGGGCTTCACCCGCGTGATGACCACCGCCATCGCGCTGGAAACCAGCGCCGGCAACCTGCCGCTGGCCCTGGCCCTGGGCATGGTGCTGATGGCCGTGGTGGTGCTGGTGAACGCGCTGGCGCAGCTGCTGAAGGCGCGCGGGGCATGACCTCCATCCTCCCGCTGCGCGCCGAGGGGCTGGGCTACGCCCCCGCCCAGCTGACCGGCGTGGACCTCGCCATCGCTGCCGGGCCGCCCACGCTGGTCATCGGCCCCAATGGCGCCGGCAAGTCGGTGCTGCTGCGCCTGCTGCACGGCCTGCTGCGCCCCACCGAGGGCAGCGTCGCCTGGGCGGCCGACCTGCCGCGCCGCCAAGCCATGGTGTTCCAGCGCCCGGTGTTGCTGCGCCGCTCCGTGCTGGCCAATGCGCGCTACGGGCTGCGCCTCGCCGGCGTGGGGGGCGCGGAGGCGACGGCGCGCGCCCGCGCCGCGCTGGATGCCGTCGGCCTGCTGCCCCTGGCCGACCGGCCGGCCCGCGCGCTGTCGGGCGGCGAAGGCCAGCGGCTCGCCCTGGCCCGCGCCGCCGCCCTGCGCCCCGAGGTGCTGTTCCTGGACGAGCCCTGCGCCAGCCTCGACCCCGCCGCCGCCAGGGCGGTGGAGGACATCGTCGCCCGCCTGGCCGGCGCGGGCACCAAGGTGGTGATGACCACGCATGACCTCGCCCAGGCGCGCCGCCTGGCGGGCGAGGTGGCGTTCCTGCACGCCGGCCGGCTGAACGCCCACGGCCCGTCCCCCGCCTTCTTCGACCACCCCGCAACCCCCGAGGCCGCCGCCTTCCTGCGCGGCGAGTTGCATTGGTGAGGACCCACGCCATGTTCATCCGCCGCGCCCTCCTGCTCCTCGCGTTGCTGGCCCCGCTGCCGGCGGCGGCGCAGGAGCGCTTCATCACGCTCGCCAGCACCACCAGCACCGACCAGTCCGGCCTGTTCCGCCACCTGCTGCCCGCCTTCACCGCCGAGACGGGCATCAGCGTGCGCGTGCTGGTGCTGGGCACCGGCCAGGCGCTGGACGTGGCGCGGCGCGGCGACGCCGACGCCGTGCTGGTGCACGACCGCGCGGCGGAGGAGCGCTTCGTGGCCGAGGGCTTCGGCGGCCCGCGCCGCCACGTGATGTTCAACGACTTCGTGCTCATCGGCCCGGCGGGCGACCCCGCGCGCATCAACGGCCTGCGCGACACCAACGACGCGCTGCGCCGCATCGCCGAGGCGCGCGCGCCCTTCATCAGCCGCGGCGACCGCTCCGGCACCCATGCCGCCGAACTCCGCCTGTGGCAGCTGGCGGGCGTGGACCCGGTGGCCGGCCGCGGCGCCTGGTACCGCGAGGTCGGCCAGGGCATGGGCCCGGCGCTGAACACCGCCGCCGCGCAGAACGCCTACTTGCTCTCCGACCGCGGCACCTGGCTGAACTTCCGCAACCGGCAGGAGCTGCGCATCCTGGTGGAGGGCGACACCCGCCTGTTCAACCAGTATGGCGTGATGGTGGTCAGCCAGCAGCGCCACCCGCACGTGAAGCTGGCCGACGCCCAGCGCTTCGCCGACTGGCTGGTCTCGCCCGCCGGGCAGCGCGCCATCGCCGGCTACCAGATCAACGGCGAGCAGCTGTTCTTCCCCAACGCCGACCGGCCGGAGCCGCCGGTGTCGTGAGGCGCCTCCTCCTCGCCCTGATGATGCTCGCCACCCCGGCGGCGGCGCAGGAGCCGCTGCGCCTCGCCGCCGCGGGCTCGCTGCGCGCCGCAATCGCCGAGGTGGCGGCCGCCTTCCCCGGCGGGCCGGTGGCGCTCTCCTTCGGCCCCTCCGGCCTGCTGCGCCAGCGCATCGCCGGCGGCGAGGCGCAGGACCTCTTCGCCTCCGCCAACATGGAGCATCCGCGCGCGCTGGGCCCCACCACCGCCTTCGCGCGCAACCGCCTCTGCGCCATCGCCCGCCCCGGGCTGGCGGTGACGGAGGACACGCTGCTGGACACCATGCTGGACCCCGCGGTGAAGCTCGGCACCTCCACCCCGCGCGCCGACCCGGCGGGGGACTACGCCTTCCTGCTGTTCTCCCGCGCCGAAGCCCTGCGCCCCGGCGCGCGCGCGGCGCTGGAGGGGAAGGCGCTGACCCTGACCGGCGGGCCGGACAGCGCCCGCCCGCCCGAGGGCCAGGACCCCTATGCCTGGCAGTTCGCGCGCGGCGCGGCGGACCTGTTCCTCACCTACTGCACCAATGCCGTGCTGGCCCTGCGGGCGGACCCGGCGCTGCGCTCCGTCGCCGTGCCGCCGGCTTTGTCGGTGGAGGCGGAATACGGCATGGTGGTGCTGTCGCCGCGCGCCGCGCCGCTGGGGCAGTTCATCCTGTCCGCCCCCGCCCAGGCCATCCTGGCCCGGCACGGCTTCGCGCCGCCCTGAGACGAGGACCACGCCATGCTGAAGCTTTCCGCCCGCAACCAGTTCGCCGGCACCGTCACCGCCATCCGCAAGGGCGTGACGACGACGCATGTGCAGGTGGAGGTGGCGCCCGGCGTGGTCTTCACCGCCGCCATCACCAACGAGAGCGCGGAGGAGCTTGGCCTCGCCGTCGGCAAGCCCGCGGTGGCGGTGGTGAAGGCCAGCGACGTGATGGTGGGCGTCGCCGGGTGAGGACGGGGCGCCGCGCGCTGCTGGCCCTGCCGCTGGCCGCGCCGGTGGTTGGGGCCTTCGCGGGCGGCGTTGCCGCCCTGCCGGCCCGGTTGGCCGGGGGCCTCGCGGGCGGCGTTGCCGCCCTGCCGGCCCTGGTGGCCGGGGGCCTCGCGGGCGGCGTTGCCGCCCTGCCGGCCCTGGCGCAGGCGCCCTTCCTGGATGATGCCGGGCGCGCGGTGGCGCTGCCCGGCACGGTGCGCCGCGTGCATCCCGCCGGCCCGCCCGCCGCCATCCTGCTGCACGCCCTGGCGCCCGGCATGCTCACCGGCTGGCCCGCCCGCCCGCCCTCCCCGGCCGAGGCCGCCTTCCTGCCCGAAGCCAGCGCCCGCCTGCCCGAAATCGGCCGCCTCACCGGCCGCGACAACACCGCCAACCTGGAAGCCCTGCTGCGCGACCGCCCCGACTTGGTGGTGGACTACGGCTCGGTGCGGCCCACCTTCGCCGCGCTGATGGACCGCGTGCAGGCGCAGACCGGCATCCCCGCCCTGCTGCTGGACGGCGCGCTGGCGAAGATCCCCCTCGCCCTGCGCCGCCTGGGCGCCGCCCTGGGCCGCGACGCCGAGCCCCTGGCCGGCATGGCCGAGCGCATCCTGGAGGACAGCGGGCGCCACGCCGCCACGCTGCGCGCCCGCGGCCGCCCGCGCGTGCTCTACCTGCGCGGCCCCCGCGGCACCGAGACCGGCGTGGCCGGCTCCATCAACACCGAGATCATCGAGTTCGCGGGGGCGGAGAACGTCGCCGCCTCGGCGCTGGGCGCCGGCTCGCTGGTGCCCGTCTCGGTCGAGCAGGCCTTCGCCTGGAACCCGGACTGGATCATCTCCATCCACCCGGATTTCCCCGCCTTCGCGCGGAATGACCGGCTGTGGTCGGCGCTGCCGGCGGTGCGGGCCGGGCGGCTGGCGGCCTCGCCCTTCCTGCCCTTCGGCTGGGTGGATTTCCCGCCCTCGGTCAACCGGCTGCTGGGGCTGCTGTGGCTGCCCGCCCTGTGGGGGCTGGCCCCGCGCGAAGGGCTGGCCGAGCGCGTGGCCGGGTTCCACGCCGCCTTCTTCCACCACCGCCCCGGCGCCGCGCAGGTGGCGGCACTGCTGCGCCCCGCCCTGCCGTGAGGGGCGCCCTGGCCTGGGGCGCGGGGCTGGCGGCGCTGCTGGCCGCCGTGCTGCTGGCCCTGGGCCTGGGCCGCTTCCCCATCGCGCCCGCGCAGCTTCCCGCCATCCTGCTGGGGCGCGACGAGGGGCCGGCGGCGCTGGTGTTCTGGAACATCCGCGCGCCCCGGGTGGCGGCGGCGCTGCTGGTGGGCGCCTGCCTGGCCGCCGCCGGCGCCGCCTTCCAGGCCATGTTCCGCAACCCGCTGGCCAGCCCGGACCTGCTGGGCGTCTCGGCCGGGGCGTCGCTGGGGGCGGTGCTGGGCATCTTCCTCGGGCTGCCGGTGGCGGCGGTGCAGGGGCTGGCCTTCGCGGGCGGGCTGGCCGCCGTGGCGCTGGTGGGCGGGGTGGCGGCGGCGCTGCGCGGGCCCTGGGGCGGCGGCGGCGACCCGGTGCTGGGCCTGGTGCTGGCCGGCATCGCGCTCGGCGCGCTGCTGGGCGCCGCCATCTCCCTGCTCAAGATCCTGGCCGACCCCTACAACCAGCTGCCCGCCATCACCTTCTGGCTGCTCGGCACGCTCAGCGGCGCCACGCGCGGCGACGTGCTGGCCGCCGCCCCGCCCGCCCTGCTGGGCCTGCTGGCGCTGCTGCTGCTGCGCTGGCGGCTGAACCTGCTGACCCTGGGCGAGGACGAGGCCCGGGCCCTGGGCGTGCGCAGCGGCGCGCTGCGGGCCGGCGCCGTGGCCGCCGCCACCCTGTGCACCGCCGCCGTCACGGCGCTCGCCGGGGCGGTGGGCTGGGTGGGGCTGGTGGTGCCGCACATCGCCCGCCTGCTGGGCGGGCCGGAGCTGCGGCGGCTGCTGCCGCTTTCCGCCCTGCTGGGCGGCGCCTTCCTGCTGGCGGTGGACACGGCGGCGCGCAACCTGGGCCGCACCGAGCTGCCGCTGGGCGTGCTGACGGCGGTGCTGGGCACGCCGCTGTTCCTGTGGCTGCTGGCGCGGGGGCGCTGATGCTGCAGGCGCGCGCCCTGTCCATCGGCCACCGCGGCCGGGTGCTGGCGCGGGGGCTGGACCTGGCGCTGCAGCCCGGGCGCATCCTGTGCCTGCTGGGGCCCAATGGCGGCGGCAAGACCACCCTGCTGCGCACCCTGCTGGGCCTGCACCCGCCCCTGGCGGGCGAGGTGCTGCTGGACGGCGCGCCGCTGCACCGCCTGCCGCCGCGCGCCATCGCCCGGCGCGTCGCCTACGTGCCGCAATCGGCCCCGCCCGCCTTCGCCTATTCCGTGGCGGACACGGTGGCGATGGGGCGCGCGGCGCGGCTGGGCCTGTTCGCCGCGCCCGGCCCGGCCGACTGCGCGGCGGCGCAGGCGGCGCTGGAGCGGCTGGGCATCGCCCCCCTGGCGGCGCGCCCGGTGACGGAGCTGTCGGGCGGCGAGCGCCAGCTGGTCCTGATCGCCCGCGCCCTGGCGCAGGAGGCGGCGGCGCTGGTGCTGGACGAGCCCGCGGCCTCGCTGGACTTCGGCAACCAGGGGCGGGTGCTGGCGCAGCTGCGCGCCCTGGCCCGGCAGGGGCTGGCGGTGCTGATGACCACGCACCACCCCGACCATGCCCTGCTGCTGGGCGACGCCGCGCTGCTGCTGCACGGCGGCGCGCTGCACGGCCCCGCCCCGCCCGCCGCGCTGCTGACCCCGGCGCGGCTGCACGCCGCCTATGGCGTGCCGGCGGTGGTGGGGGAGCTGGGCGGGCGCACCGTCTGCGCCCCCGTCATCGGCGAGGGGTGAGCCGGCACCGCCGCCTTGCCAGGGAGGCGGGGGCTGCGGATGCTGCGGCCAAAGACCCGGAGGAACCGCCCATGCATCGCCGCGCCCTGCTGCTCGCCGCGCCGCCCCTCGCGCTCGCGCCCCGCGCCCGCGCCCAGACCGCGGCCGCCGCCTGGCCCGACCGGCCGGTGCGCATCATCGTCGCCTTCACCGCCGGCGGCACCACGGACATCATCGCCCGGCTGGTGGGCAACCAGCTGTCGCAACTGTGGGGCCAGCCGGTGGTGGTGGAGAACCGGCCCGGCGCCGGCGGCAACATCGGCACCGAGTTCGTGGTGCGCGCCGCCCCCGACGGGCACACGCTGCTGGTCGGCTCCAACGGGCCGCTGGCGGTGAACCAGACGCTGTACCGCAGCATGCCCTACGACGCCCGGCGGGACCTCGCGGCCATCTCGCTGCTGGCGGAGGTGTCGAACATCCTGGTGGTGGCGCCGTCCTCGCCGGTGCGCTCCGTGCAGGAGCTGGTGGCGCGGGCGCGGGCCCAGCCGGGGCGGCTCTCCTACGGCTCCACCGGGGTGGGCACGGCGGCGCACCTGGCCGGCGCCCTGCTTGACCAGATGGCGGGCATCGAGACGCTGCACGTGCCCTATCGCGGCGCGGTGGCCATCAACGACCTGCTGAGCGGCCGGCTGGACTTCATGTTCGCCACCGCCCCTTCCGTGATCGAGCAGGTGCGCCAGGGGCAGCTGCGGGCCATCGCCGTCTCCTCGCGCCGCCGCTCGCGCAACCTGCCCGACCTGCCGACGATGATCGAGCTGGGCTTCCCGGGCTTCGACTCCTCCTCCTGGTTCGGCATGGCCGCGCCGGCGCGCACCCCGCCGGAGGTGGTGGGCAAGATCGCCGCCGACACCATCGCCGTGCTGCGCCGCCCGGAGATCGAGCGCCAGCTGGTGGAGGCCGGGGCGGAGCCGGTGGCCAACACCCCCGCCGAATTCACCGCCTTCATCGCCAACGAGATGACGCGCTGGGCCGAGATCGTCCGCAAGGCCGGCGCGACGGTGGAGTAGCGCCCGTCAGCGCAGCGCCTTGGCCATGCGGTCCAGCCCGTCCAGCGTCATCGGGAACATGCGCCCCTCCGTCAGCTTCTCGATCAGCGGGATGGTGCGCGTGTAGCCCCAATGCGCCTCCGGCACCGGGTTGATCCAGCCCACCCGGCGGAAGTGGCCGGTGATGCGCCTCAGCCAGGCCTGGCCGGATTCCTCGTTCCAGTGCTCCACGCTGCCGCCGGGCTCCAGCAGCTCATAGGGGCTCATGGAGGCGTCGCCGACGAAGACCACGCGCCAGTCGGGGCCGTAGGTGCGCAGCACCTCCTCCGTGCGGACCATGTGCTCGGCGCGGCGGTGGTTCTGCTTCCACAGCCGCTCATAGGGGCAGTTGTGGAAGTACAGGTGCACCAGGTGCTTGAACTCGGACTTGGCGGCGGTGAACAGCTCCTCCGAGGCGCGGATGTGGTCGTCCATGGAGCCGCCGATGTCGAGCAGCAGCAGCACCTTCACCGCGTTGCGCCGCGGCGGCTGCATCCGCAGGTCCAGCGTGCCGGCGTTGCGCGCGGTGGCGCCGATGGTGCCGGCCATGTCCAGCTCCTCGGCCTCGCCCTGGCGGGCGAACTTGCGCAGGCGGCGCAGCGCCAGCTTCATCGCGCGCGTGCCCAGCGCGGCGTCGTCCGCCAGGTCGCGGAACTCGCGCTTGTCCCACACCTTCACGGCGGAGCGGCGGCGCGACCCCTCCTGCCCGATGCGAACGCCTTCCGGGTTGTCGCCATGGGCGCCGAAGGGCGAGGTGCCGGCGGTGCCGATCATGCGGTTGCCGCCCTGGTGGCGCTTCTTCTGCTCCTCCAGCCGCTGGCGCAGCAGCTCCATCAGCGCCTCGAAGCCGCCGGTGCGCTCGATGGCCTGGCGCTCCTCCTCGCTCAGCAGCTTCTCGGCCAGCTTGCGCAGCCACTCCTCCGGCAGGTCGCGGGTGATGACCTCGCCGGTGATGGTCGTCTCGGGCAGCACGCCCTTGAAGTGCTCGCTGAACACGCGGTCGAAGCGGTCCATGTGCCGCTCGTCCTTCACCAGCGTGGCGCGGGCGAGGAAGTAGAAATCCTCCACCTGGAACTCCGCCACGCCCGCCCTGGTGGCGCCCACCAGGGCCAGCCATTCGGTGAGGCTGACCGGCAGCCCGGAGGCGCGCAGCTTCAGCAGGAAGGGGGCGAACATCGCGCGTCCGATCGCTGGAGGGCGCAGCCCGGAGGCGTGAATCGGCCGGGCATCAGGCGTCCGATCGCTGGAGGGCGCAGCCCGGAGGCGTGAATCGGCCGCGCATCACCCGCGCCTTCCACGGTGCAGGAAGGCCAGCCGCTCCAGCAGGTGCACGTCCTGCTCGTTCTTCAGCAGCGCGCCGTGCAGCGGCGGCAGAGCCACCTTCATGTCGGCGGTGCGCAGCGCCTCGGGCGGCATCTCCTCGGCCATCAGCAGCTTCAGCCAGTCCAGCAGCTCGCTGGTGGCCGGGCGCTTCTTCAGCCCCTCCACCTCGCGCAGCAGGAAGAAGGCGTTCAGCGCCTCGCTGGCCAGTTCCTTGCGCACGCCGGGGTAATGCGCCTGGACGATGCGCTCCATCGTCTCGCGGTCGGGGAAGCGGATGAAGTGGAAGAAGCAGCGGCGCAGGAAGGCGTCCGGCAGCTCCTTCTCGTTGTTGGAGGTGATGAGGACGATGGGACGGTTCACCGCCTGCACCGTCTCCTTGGTCTCGTAGACGTGGAACTGCATGCGGTCGAGTTCCAGCAGCAGGTCGTTGGGGAACTCGATGTCGGCCTTGTCGATCTCGTCGATCAGCAGCACCACCGGGGTGGGGCTGGTGAAGGCCTCCCACAGCTTGCCCCTGATGATGTAGTTGGACACGTCGCGCGCGCGCTCCTCGCCCAGCTGGCCGTCGCGCAGCCGGGCCACGGCGTCGTATTCGTACAGCCCCTGCTGCGCCTTGGTGGTGGACTTGATGTGCCACTCGATCAGCGGCAGCCCCAGCCCGCGGGCGATCTCCTGCGCCAGCACGGTCTTGCCGGTGCCGGGCTCCCCCTTCACCAGCAAGGGGCGTTGCAGGGTGACGGCGGCGTTCACCGCCACCTCGAGGTCGCGGGAGGCGATGTAGCGGTCGGTGCCGGAGAAGCGCATGGGGCCATCTTTCCCCGGACGGGCGTTTCCGCCAATCCTCCCCGGCATGGATGGCTATTTTCCCGCGCTGCTCGCCCTCTCGCTGGCCTCGCTGATCGAGGGGCGCTTCTCCACCCCCGGGCTGCGCCCCGCGCACCCGGCGGGCGAGCGCGCCTTCTGGCTGCTGGGCAAGTTCTCCCTGGTGATGTGGCTGATGCTGGTGGCCTGGGGCTTCTGGAAGCTGCCCTGGTGGCAGCCGGTGGCGGGCATCCTGGGCTCGCTGGCCGCGAACGCCCTGCTGGTGCAGTCCGGCCCGCGGCCGTGGTGGCCGGGGCTCAGCATGGGGCTGGCCATGCTGGGCCTGTTCCTGGCCGCCCGCGTGTGGTTCGCCGACGGCGCCTTCTGATTTCCCCACCACGCCGCTGCGCGGCGCGGCGGGGGCCCCGTTGGCAGGCGCGCCGGTCGCCTGTGCGTGGGATGCGCCCTGGGAGCGGCCACGCCGCTGCGCGCGTGCCGGGCGGCGCGGGTCCTGCCGATGCCTGTCCGCGCCAGGGCGAAGCCCCGGCGCGACCGACGGGGGCAGGGGCCCCCGCCATCCGTGGCGGCTACTGCCCCACGCGCACCAGCCGCAGCGGGAAGCCGTTGTCGGCCTGCTGCTGCAGCGTCACGTTCTGCCGCGTGGCCCAGACCACCGTCTGCTGGTGCAGCGGGATGTAGGCCTGGTCCTCCTGCAGGATGCGCGTGGCCTGGGTGATCAGGGCCTGGCGCTGCTGCGGGTTGGTTTCCACCGCGATCTGCTCCACCAGCGCGTCGAAGCGCGGGTTGGAATAGCCGCCATTGTTGAAGTTGCCGCGGTCGCCCTGGCGCGTGGCGGCCAGGTTGAACAGGGAGTTGTGCGCGTCATAGGTGTTGGGCGTCCAGCCCAGCAGGTAGAACGAGGTGTTGTAGCGCGGCGCGTTCACCTCGGCGAAGAAGCGCACGCGGGTCTGGGCGTTCAGCGTCACCCGCACGCCGATGCGCGCCAGCATGGAGACGATGGCGGTGCAGATGGCCTCGTCGTTCACGTAGCGGTCGTTGGGGCAGTCGAGGGTGACGCCGAAGCCGTTCGGGTAGCCGGCCTCGGCCAGCAGGCGGCGCGCCTGCTCCAGGTCCACCGGCGGGCGGCGGTCGTTCTCCTCCAGGAAGCCGTTCACCCCGGGGCCGAAGATCTGGTTGGTGATGCGCGCCTGCCCGCGCATCACGCGGGTGCGGATGGCCTCCATGTCGATGGCCAGCGCCATGGCGCGGCGCACCCGCACGTCCTTGAAGGGGTTGCGGCCGCGCACGTCGCTCTTGAGCAGCTCGTCCCGGCTCTGGTCCATGCCCAGGTAGATGGTGCGCAGCTCCGGCCCCTGGATCAGCCGCAGCCCGGCGGTGCGGGAGATGCGCTCCATGTCCTGCGGCGGCACGGTGTAGACCATGTCCACCTCGCCGCTCAGCAGGGCGGCGATGCGCGTGGCGTCGTTGGCGATGACGTTGAACTCGACGCGCGTCAGGTTGTGCTCCGGCCGGTCCCACCAGTTGGGGTTTGGCGCGAGGACGGTGCGGCGGTCGGGCTCGCGGCTCACCAGCACGAAGGGGCCGGTGCCCATGGCGTTGCGGGTGGCGAAGTTCTCCTCGCGCGCCGTCAGGTCGGCCACGCGGGTGGCGTTGTTCCGCTCGCTCCAGGCCTTGGACATGATGCCGAAGGAGGTGAGGTTCTGCGGCAGGATGGGGTCGGGCTGGCGCGTCACCATCTCGACCGTCAGGTCGTCCACCTTCCGCACCTCGGCCACGGAGGCGAGGAAGGAGGCGGTGTTGGAGCCCGGCCCGCGCATGCGCTGGGCCGAGAACACCACGTCGTCCGCCGTGAAGGGCGTGCCGTCCGAGAAGCGGACGTTGGGGCGCAGGGTGAAGCGCCAGGTCAGCGGGTCCACCTGCTCCCACCGCGTCGCCAGCGCCGGCTCCAGGTCCAGCGTGCGGGAGCGGCGGATCAGCGGCTCGTAGATGTTGGCGTTGAAGGTCAGCAGGAAGGTCTCCTGCCGGGAATAGGGGTCCAGCGAGTTGACGTCGCCGTCATTGGCCCAGCGGAACACGTTGGCCTGGGCGGCGCTGCCGCCCGCCAGGCCGAGGGCGAGCGTCGTCGCCAGGAGGAATCGTCGGAGCATCCTTGCCATCCCTGCGGTTCTTGGTGCGGGGATGCTGCGGCAGCTTGCGGCGCTTGGGAAGCGTTCAGATGCGCTCCGCCGCCGCCAGCCAGCAGCCGGGCCGGGCGGTGTGGATGTTCACGAAGGCCACGCGCGGGTCGGCCAGGCCGCGCCGCAGCGGCGCCTCCGCCGCCGCCCCCGGCACCACCTGCCCGAGGTCGTAGAGGCACATCCCCGCCGCGTCGTAGTGCCGCAGGGACACCAGGGCGTTCGCCGCCACCGTTTCCGGCAGGGCGTCCGCCGCCTCGGCGCGCGGGCAGGCCCCGGCGTGCAGGAAGACGGGCGAGGGCGTCCAGTAGGGGCCGAGCGGGCGCGGCAGGTCCCAGCTGGCCAGCAGCATGGCCTCGCCGGGGCGGCCCAGGCGCAGGCAGTGGCGGCAGGGGAAGCCCGGCCCGTCCACGGCGCGGCGATGCACCGGCCCGCCGCGGTCGTCGCGCCCGGTTTCGCGGAAGCGCAGGGCGGAGGCGGTGTCCATCGGCAGGCAGCAGAAGCGGGTCATGCGCCGCAGGGTGGCGCGGCCGGGCGCCGCGCGCCTTCCGCCCGTTGCGGCGGAGGGCGGGAGCCTCCCCCGCGCCGGCCCGCTGGGGTGCGGAATAGAACGGCCGGCGCGGGGAAAACCCGTTCCGGGAAGGCCTTGCCACCCGCCAGGAACGTGCGGATGTGAACACGGCGCCGCCGCCCAGGCTGTGACGCGGATCACAGGCGGCGAAAAAAGATTCAGCCCAGCAGGGCCCGCAGCCGCTCCAGCAGCTCGCGCAGGTCCAGCCCGGGCGGGGGTGGGGCGGCGCCGGGCGGCTGGAGGCGCCGGAAGCGCTCCAGCGCCGGGGCGATGCCGGACAGGCGCAGCTCCACCGGCTCGGCGCCCGGGGCGGTGCCGGCGCCCAGGCCGGACATGCGCACCAGGGCGCGGGCGGCGCCGGGCAGCTCCTCCGCCGCGCGGGCGGCGTCGGCGGGGCGCGGGGCGCAGACCAGGCTGCGGCCTTCCAGCGCGCAGGGCAGCTCCATCATCGGGTGGGCGTCCAGCCGCAGCTGCGCCACCCCGGCCAGCGCCAGCAGCGCCCGCGCCGCGCCTTCCAGCGGCAGGTCGCGCGCCGTCACCGCCGGCAGCAGGCGGCCGCCGCGCGCGATCACCTCCAGCTGCAGGCCGGGCTGGGCGCCGGGGCGCTCCACCCAGTCGCGGTGGCGCAGGGTGCAGGCGGTGCGGTCGGTCATGCGGTCGGCCACGCAGCGCAGCGTCCAGGCGCCGAATTCCTCCATGGCCGGCTGCGCCGCGGCCGGCGGCGCCAGGAGGAGGGTCAGGAGGATGATGCGCGCCGCGTCCATGCGTGCCAGCCTAGCACCGCGAGGGAGGCGGGGTGGATGCGCCAGGTGACGTTGCCGGACGGGACGGTGCTGCCGGCGCTGGGGCAGGGCACCTGGCGCATGGGCGAGGACCCGGCCCGCCGCCGCCAGGAGGTGGCCAGCCTGCGCGAGGGCATCGAGCGCGGCCTGTCCGTGCTGGACACCGCCGAGATGTACGCCGAGGGCGAGAGCGAGCGCGTGGTGGGCGAGGCCATCGCCGGCCTGCGCGAGCGCGCCTTCGTGGTCAGCAAGGTCCTGCCGCACAACGCCTCCCGCCGGGGCCTTCCCCTGGCCTGCGAGGGCAGCCTGGCGCGCCTGGGCGTGGAGCGGCTGGACCTCTACCTGCTGCACTGGCGCGGCGGCGTGCCGCTGGAGGAGACGGTGGAGGCGCTGGAGCGGCTGGTGGAGCAGGGCAAGGTGGCGCGCTGGGGCGTCTCCAACCTCGACGTGGCCGACCTGGAGGAGCTGGGGCCGGCGCTGGCGCGCTGCGCCACCGACCAGGTGCTGCTGAACCTGGAGCACCGGGGCGCCGGCTTCGACCTGCTGCCCTTCTGCCGGGCGCGCGGCCTGCCGCTGATAGCCTATTCGCCGCTGGGGCAGGGCGGGCGGCTGCTGGCCAACCGGCGGCTGGCGGCGCTGGCGGCCGGGCGCGGCCTGTCGGCGGCGCAGATGGCCCTGGCCTGGGTGCTGGGGCAGGAGGGCGTGCTGGCCATCCCCAAGGCGGCCACCCCGGCCCACCTGCGCGCCAACGCCGCCGCGGCCGCCGTGACGCTGACGGCGGAGGAGCGCGCCGCGCTGGACGCCATCTTCCCGCCGCCCACGCGCAAGCGCCCGCTGGCGATGATCTGAAGGCCGCGCGCCCTCAGGCGCTGCGGCCGGACCAGGCGGGCGGGTCGCTGGCGGGAAAGGATTCGTCCAGCGCTTGGTCCACCTCGTCCCAGTCCTCGGGTGGGGCGTGCATGGCGTCCGGCCCGGCCGGTCGGGCGCCGCCGAAGCTGGGCGCGGGCCGCGCCGCCGGGCGCTGGGATTCGCGCCAAGCGGCCAGCAACGCCGCCCCCGCCATCACCGCCACGCCCGCCACCACCACGCGGGTCAGGCCCTCGCTGCGCATCCAGCCTGCCATGCCGTCCTCCTTCCGATTGGGAGGGGTGAACGGCCGGGCAGGCCGGGGCGTTTCAGGCGGCCTCGCCCTTCACCGGCAGGCCGTCCGCCTTGCGCTGGGCGCGCTTGCGCTCGTGCGGGTCCAGGTGGCGCTTGCGCAGGCGCACGGCCGAGGGCGTCACCTCCACCAGCTCGTCATCCTCGATGTAGGCGATGGCCTGCTCCAGCGACATGCGCCGGGGCGGGACGAGGAGAAGCGCGTCATCCTTGCCGGCGGCGCGGATGTTGGTCAGCTTCTTCTCCTTGACCGGGTTCACCTCCAGGTCGTCGCCGCGCGAGTTCTCGCCGATGATCAGCCCCTCATAGACCTTCGCACCCGGGTCCACGAACAGCGTGCCGCGCTCCTGCAGGGCGAACAGCGCGTACTGCGTCGTCTCGCCATCCACGTTGGAGATCAGCGAGCCGTTGCGGCGGCCCTCGATCGGCCCGGCATAGGCCTCGTAGCCGTGGAACAGCCGGTTCATGATGCCGGTGCCGCGGGTGTCGGTCAGGAACTCGGAGTGGTAGCCGATCAGGCCGCGGCTCGGCATCAGGAAGGTCAGCCGGTTCTTGCCGCCGCCCGACGGGCGCATGTCCTGCATCTGGCCCTTGCGCAGCGACAGCTTCTCGACGACCACGCCGGAATACTGCTCGTCCACGTCCACCAGGACTTCCTCGTAGGGCTCCTCGCGCGCGCCGGTCTCCGGGTTCTCGCGCATCAGCACGCGGGGGCGGCCGATGGTCAGCTCGAAGCCCTCGCGGCGCATCGTCTCGATCAGCACGCCCAGCTGCAGCTCGCCGCGGCCGGCCACCTCGAAGGCGTCGGTCTCCTCGGAGTCGCGGATGCGGATGGCGACGTTGCCCTCGGCCTCGCGCATCAGGCGGTCGCGGATCTGGCGGCTCGTGACCTTCTTGCCCTCGCGGCCGCCCAGCGGGCCGTCATTGACGCGGAAGGTCATGGCCAGCGTCGGCGGGTCCACCGGCACGGAGGGCAGCGGCGCCGTCACCGCGGGGTCGCAGATGGTGTCGGGGATGGTGCTGTCGCTCAGCCCGGCGATGGCGATGATGTCGCCGGCCTGGGCCTCGTCCACCGGGATGCGCTCCAGGCCGCGGAAGGTCAGCAGCTTGGTCAGGCGCCCGGTCTCGACCTGGGTGCCGTCGGCGCGCAGCACCTTCACCGGCATGTTCAGCCGCGCGGTGCCCTGCTCGATGCGGCCCGTCAGGATGCGGCCGAGGAAGTTGTCGTATTCCAGGATGGCGGCGTTCATCGCGAAGGGCGCGGCGTCATCCACCGTGGGCGCGGGCACGTGGCGGATGATCAGGTCGAACATCGCGTCCAGGTTGGTGCGCGGGCCTTCCATGCTGTCATCGGCCCAGCCCTGGCGGCCGGAGGCGAACAGCATGGGGAAGTCCAGCTGCTCGTCCGAGGCGCCGAGGTTGGCGAAGAGGTCGAACACCTCGTCATGCACCTCGTGCGGGCGGGCGTCCTGGCGGTCCACCTTGTTCACCACGACGATGGGGCGGATGCCGCGCGCCAGCGCCTTGCCCAGCACGAACTTGGTCTGCGGCAGCACGCCCTCGGCGGCGTCCACCAGCAGGATGGCGCCGTCCACCATGCTCAGGATGCGCTCGACCTCGCCGCCGAAATCGGCGTGGCCGGGGGTGTCCACGATGTTGAGCTTGTGGCCGTTCCAATCCACGGCCGTGCACTTGGCCAGGATGGTGATGCCGCGCTCCTTCTCCAGGTCGTTGCGGTCCATGGCGCGCTCCGCGACCTGCTGGTTCTCGCGGAAGGTGCCGGACTGCTTGAGGAGCTGGTCCACCAGCGTGGTCTTGCCGTGGTCCACGTGGGCGATGATGGCGAGGTTGCGCATCTGCATGGGGAGGCGGGTTCCGGGCATGGGTTGGCCCCGGCGACCGCATGCGGCCCCTGGGCGGGAATGGTGCATCTGGATGCTTGTGCGGCGCACACATAGGGGGCCGGGCCGGGAAAGGGAAGCACCAATGACCCATCGGCCATGCCCGGCGCGCATGGGCGCCTCTCGCGCGCCCCTTGGCGCCCCTTGGCGCACCGGCCCTGCGGCCCCACCCTCGGGGCATGGACGCCGCACCGCCCGCCATCATCCGCATCCAGGCCGATGAGGAAGCGGGGCAGGCCGTCGGCGGCACCTGCGGGCGGGCTGGGCTGCTGCGCCTGGCCCGGGTGCAGGCCGAGCGGCGCTCGGACGGGCAATGGGGGGTGCTGGTGCATGTGCGCAACACCACGCCGCGCCCCATCCTGTTCACGCTGAGCCTGCGCGCGGCGGGGCGCGAACTGGCCAACCCCGGCAACCAGCCCTACCGCGTCGGCGGCGCCGAGACCCTGGCGGTGCCCACCGGCCCTTCCCCGCGCCCGGTGCCCACGGCAGAGGTGGCGGCCAGCTTGGTGCTCAACTGCCCGATGTAGGCCGGCAGCTCCGTCAGCGCCGCGATGTCGGCGGGGCCCGAGGCGTGCGCCCACAGCCCGCGCGGCAGCAGCACCGCCTGCATCCCGGCGGCGCGGGCGGGGCGGGCGTCGTTGTCCAGCCGGTCCCCCACATAGGCGATGCGGTGCGGCGGCGCGGCGCAGGCCTCCGCGACGCGGGCGAAGAAGGCGGCGTCGGGCTTCTTCACCCCCCATTCGGCGCTGTTGCTGACCCACTCGGCGCCGAGGCCCAGCCCATGCAGCGCCGCCGCCACGCCGCGGGGCTGGTTGCCGGCGATGCCCAGCCGCAGCCCCATGGCGCGCAGCGCGGCGAAGGCCGGGCGCACATCGGGGTAGAGGTCGCCCTCCCCGGGGATTTCCAGCGCCGCCAGCTCCCGGCGATGCGCGGCGATGTCCAGCCCCGGCCGCAGCCGCCGCACGGTGCCGCCGATGCCCTCGCCCGCCGCGATGCCGTCGCGCAGGGCGTCCAGGAAGTCGGCTTCCGGCAGGCCCACCACGGCGGCCCAGCCGCGCCAGGTGCGCGCCTCGTCCACGATGATCCCGCCGACGTCGAACACCACATGGGTGATGCTCACCAGGTGAGTTCCGCGATGGCGATGCGGTTCTCCGCCAGCGGCACGGCGCGGGCCGTCACCTCCTCCTGGTTGAAGACGCAGCGCACGGCGCGGCCGGCGGCGGCGGCGGGCAGGCGGCGGGTGGCCAGCGCGAGGGAGGCCACGCCGTCGCGCGCCTCGCCCACCGCCTCGCCTCCCATCAGCACCACGTCGCGCGGCCAGCCGAAATAGCCGCGCGGGCGGGTGAAGCGCACCACGCAGCCGGCGGCGCGGTCGGCCTCGGACAGCGCGGCGGGCGGGCGCAGGTGCAGCACGGCGGTGGAGCGCGGGAAGGGCGAGCGGAAGTGATGCGCGACCGGGTGGCCGGGCGCGGCCAGCACGATCTCCAGCCGGTCCTGCGCCGACACCGCCACCGGGCCCCAGCGGCCGTCGGCGCCGGTTTCGCGGCGGTGCAGGGCGGGGCCGGCGCGTTCCGCCGTCTCGGGGTCCACCCGGAACACCTCGACCACCGCGCCGGCGACGGGGCGGTTGGTGGGGGCGCCGGCTTCCAGGCCGGTGACGATGCCGTCCAGCGTCACGTCGCGTTCCGCCGGCACGTCCAGCCGCCAGGGCTCGCGGCCGGCGATATGGAGGAACTGCTCGCGGAAGGCGCGCCAGTGATAGGCGGTCTCGCGGTGGTCCAGGCCGGGCAGCAGGATGTTGCGGGCGCCGCGCAGCATCGGCCCGTCCTGCGTGATGCCGGTGGGCGTGCCGGGGCGGCCGACGAAGCGGCCATCGGGCTGGGCGAACAGGTCGTTGTCCGAGCGGATGGCCAGGGTGGCCACGCCCTCCACCACGTCGGCCTCGCCCGCGTTCAGCCGGCGCAGGAAGGGCGAGCGCGCGTTGAACTCGCTGCCCTCGTTCCATTCCCAGTCGAAGACGCCGCGGTTGGGCGTGCCGCAGGTGATGGCGTGGGAGACCTGCGCGGCGCCGCCCTGCGCCAGCAGGTCGCGGATGGGATAGCCGCCGCGGCTGTTGCCCACCAGCGCCAGCTTCGCCGCGCCGGTGCGCGCCAGCAACTCGCCCACGAAGCCGCGCAGCCGCTCCGTCTGCTCCGCGCTCGAGGAGCGGTGCGGCTGGGCCACGGCATCGTTGGCCCGCGCCAGGGGGTCGGGCATGTTCACCGCCCACAGCCGGTCCTCCGGCCAGCCATTGGCGGCGAAGCGCCACAGGGTGGTCAGCCACAGCGCCGCGTGGTCGCCATTGCCGTGCACGAACAGGATGGGCGGCAGGGCGGCGGCCGGCTGGGCGCGGGCGGCCAAGGGGGCGGCCAAGGGGGCGGCCAGGGGGGCGGCGAGCAGGGACAGCAGGGGGCGGCGGGCGATCCTCATGCCCGCCAGGATGGACTGGCCGGCGTCATTCCGCCAAGCAAGGCCGCCCTGGCCGCGCACGGCGCGGCCTGCCGCCCAACTGGCCCACCAGCGGCGCGGCGCAAGCCAGGCGCGCGGAGCGCGCCCGGCGCCCGAGGGCACGGGAAAGGCGGCTGGATGGTTGAAGGCCCCGCGGGCCCTCAGCTGTCCAGCCGGATGCCCAGCTCGCGGATCAGCGGGCGCCACAGCGCGTTCTCCGCGCGCACGAACTCGGCGAACTGCGCCGGGCTCCAGGGCTGGTACTCGATGCCCAGGCCGCGCATGCGCGACTGGATGTCCGGCGACTGGATGGCGGCGATCATCTCCGCCGACAGGCGGGCCACCACCGGGGCGGGGGTGGCGGCGGGCACGCTCATGCCCTGCCAGCCCCAGGCCACGGTGTCGGCGAAGCCCAGCTCGCTGAACACCGGGGCGTCGGGCACGTCGGGCGTGCGGCGGTCGGTGAAGGCGGCAACGGCGCGCACCCGGCGGTCGCGCAGGAAGGGCAGGCCGGTGGCGGTGTCGATCACCACGCAGTCCACCTGGCCGCCCAGCAGGTCCTGCATGGCGGCGGGGCCGCCGCGGTAGGGCACGTGGGTGGCCTCGATGCCGGTGCGCCGCTTCACCAGCTCCATCGCCAGGTGGTGGGGCGAGGCGACGGCCGGCGTGCCGTAGGTGGCCGCGCGCGTCCGCGTGCCGGCGGCGAAGGCGGCCCAGTCCGCCGGGCCGTCCGGCCGCACCACCAGGTACAGCGGGAAGCGGCCGATGAAGCCCACCCCCTGGAAGTCGGTGTCCGGGTTGTAGGGCAGGCGGGCGTAGAGCGCGGGATTGTAGGTGAGGATGCCGTTGTCCACGTGCATCCAGGTGTAGCCGTCGGCAGGCGCCCGGGCCACCGCCTCGCTGGCCACCACGGCGCCGCCGCCGGGCCGGTTCTCCACCACCAGGTTCTGGCTCAGGCGCTGCGCCATGGCGCCGCCGATCAGCCGCGCGAAGGTGTCCGAGGCGCCGCCGGGCGGGTAGCCGACGATCCAGCGGATCGGCCGGTCGGGGAAGTTGCCCTGGGCGCGGGCGGCGCCCGGCGTGGCCAGGGCGGCGGCGGCGAGCCCCGCGAGGACGGGCCGGCGATGAAGCATGGAACCTCCGGGAAGGATGCGGCGGGGCAGCATGCACGCCCGCCGCCCTGCCTTCAACCGAGGCCGGCCAGCCGCTTCAGCCCCCAGATCCACAGCGGCAGCGTCAGCGCCGACAGCGCGTGCTCGGAGGTGGTGATGGCGGCCATCAGCGGCGCGTCGCCCCCCATGGCGCGCGCCATCACGTAGGAGGTGGCGGCGGTGGGCAGGGCCATGAACAGCACCGCCATGGCGGTGGCCATGGGCGCCAGCCCCAGCCACAGGCACAGGCCCAGGGTGGCGGCCGGCACCAGCAGCAGCTTCAGCGCCGCGGTGGCCAGCTGCAGCGCCCAGCGGTCGCGCAGCGCGCCCAGGGTCAGCGCCGCGCCCACCGCCAGCAGGCCCAGCGCCACGCAGGCGCGGCCCAGCGCCTCCGTCAGCGGCTTCACCCCCGGCGGCAGCCCGCCCAGGGCGGCGACGGCGAAGCCGATGACGCAGGCGATCATCAGCGGGTTCATCGCCACCTGGCGCAGCGCCGCGCCCCAGCGGAAGCCGCCTGGCCGCCCGGCGGCGAAGGTGGCGTTGGTGATCAGCTGCACCATGGGCACGATCAGCCCGGTGGCCACCGCCCCCAGCGCCAGCCCGGCCGGGCCGAACAGCGCCCCGGCGATGGCGAAGCCGATCAGGTTGTTGAAGCGGATGCCGCCCATCACCACGCTGGTCAGGCTGGCATGCCCCTGGCCGAAGCCGCGCGCCAGCGCCAGGGAAAGGCCGGTGCCCAGCACCAGCCCCAGCCAGATCGCCAGCATCATCCCCGCGATCGGCACCTCGCCCAGCTTCACCGAGCCGATGGCGGCCACCAGCAGGCAGGGCAGCAGCACCCAGAAGATCAGGCGCTCGATGCCCGCCCACACCGCGTCGTCCGGCAGCAGGGCGCGCTTGAGGAAGGCGCCCAGCGCCAGCAGCCCGAAGGCCGGCACGAAGGCGTCCAGGTAGGGGATCAAGCGCCGAGTTCGGCGGGCGGCGGCGTGCCGGGCGGGCGGCGCGCGGCGGACTGGATGTCGCGCAGGCAGGCGGCCTCGGTGCGCTGGGCCACGCCGCCGGCGCGCGCCTGCACGTGCCCGACGCGCCGCCCCTGCGCGCCGTCGTAGAAGATGACGTCCAGCTGGCAGCCGCCGGCCGAATACAGCCACACCGCGGCCGCCCCTTCCTCCCGCCGCAGCAGCGGCTCGCCCAGGGCGGCGCGCAGCGCATCGGGCGTGGCGCCCATGAACTGGGAGGCGCGGGCGGCGGCGACCGGGCGCGGGGCCGGGCGCAGCGCGGGCGCCGGCGCGCCCAGCGCCTGCAGGGTGGCGCGCTGGCTGTCCAGCGCGGCGCGCGCCAGCGCGGCCTCGCCCCCTTCAGGGCCGCAGGCGGCCAGCATCAGCAGGAACGCCAGGTTCCGGCGCGGCATGGGAACATCCCGGGCGGGGGCGCGGACGCCCCCGGGTTTCGCCTCAGGCTTCGCCCTGGAGCATTTCCATGCTGCCCATGATCTTGCCGCCCTCCTCGACGGACAGGCGCTTGCAGCGGGCCACGCCCTTCACCGTGCCGGTGGCGCGGATGATGAGGTTGCCGCGCGCGGTGACGGTGCCGTCGAACACGCCGGCGATCACCGCGTCCTCCACCTGCACCTCGCCGCGGAACACGCCGGTCTGGGCCACGTCCAGCTCGGCGGCCTGGATCATCTGGCTCTCCACCGTGCCTTCCACCACCAGGCGCTCGGCGTCGGCCACGGTGCCCTGCAGGCTGATGCCGCGGCCCACCACCAGGGTGCGGCGGTCCTGCGTGGCGGGGCGCGGCGCGGCGCCGGGGGCCGCGGCCGGGCGCGGGGCGCCGGCGGCCGGCGGCGGCGCGGCGGGGCGCGGCGGCATGCCCACGGGGGCGCTGTTCGCCGCGGGCGCCCGGAAGGTCGGGACCGCCAGGTCCTCGCGCGGGGCGGCGGGCGCCCCGGCCTCCGGCGCGTCGGTGCCGTCATCCTTCTTGCGGCCGAAGATGGACATGTCGTGCGGTCCCCCTGTGCAAACTCGCGCCCGTCCTTACAGGCGCCCCCCGGCCAGGACAATGCGCGAGAATGCGGAAGGACGCCAGTTTCCACCGTGGGAATTCGGCGCTAGCCAGGGGGGATGACCCCTCCCGACCTCGACATCCTGGGCATCGGCAACGCCATCGTGGACGTGCTGGCCCCCACCCCGGACGCCTTCCTGGCCGAGCGCGGGCTGCCCAAGGGCGGCATGTCCCTGATCAGCACGGAGCAGGCGGAGGCGCTGTACGCCGCCATGCCGGCGGGGGTGGAATCCTCCGGCGGCTCGGCCGCCAACACCTGCGCGGTGGCCGCCGCCCTGGGCGCGCGGGTGGGCTTCCTGGGCAAGGTGGCGCCCGACGCGCTGGGCCGCGTCTTCGCGCACGACATCCGCGCCGCCGGGGTGCACTTCCCCACCGCCCCGCTGGAGGGCGGCGCCCCCACCGCGCGCTGCCTCATCCTCGTCACGCCCGACGGGCAGCGCACCATGAACACCTTCCTGGGCGCCTGCGTCAGCTTCGGCGAGGCCGACGTGGACGAGGCGGAGGTGGCGCGCGCCGGCATCGTCTACCTGGAGGGCTACCTGTTCGACCCCCCGGCCGCCCAGGCCGCCTTCCGCAAGGCCGCC
Source organism: Sabulicella flocculans (assembly GCF_045449635.1). Taxonomy (NCBI): domain Bacteria; kingdom Pseudomonadati; phylum Pseudomonadota; class Alphaproteobacteria; order Acetobacterales; family Acetobacteraceae; genus Sabulicella; species Sabulicella flocculans. The sequence goes on from NZ_JBJJBR010000021.1 coordinate 25,369, forward strand.
CGCGCCGCCCGCGCCGCCGGCCGCCAGGTGGCCATCACCCTGAGCGACCCGTTCTGCGTCGGCCGCCACCGCGACGCCTTCCTGGACTTCGTGCGCCGCGACGCCGACATCCTGTTCGCCAACGAGGCGGAGGTCACCGCCCTCTACGGCACGGAGGACTTTGAGGAAGCCGCCGCCCGGGCCGGGCAGGACGTCGCCATCGCCGCGCTGACGCGCTCGGCGCGGGGCAGCGTCATCCTGGCTGGCACCACCCGGGTGACGGTGCCCGCCGCCCCGGCCCAGGTGGTGGACACCACCGGGGCGGGCGACGCCTACGCCGCCGGCTTCCTGGCCGCGCACGCCCGCGGCCTGGGCTTGGAGCAGGCGGGCCGCTGGGGCAGCATCGCCGCGGCCGAGGTGATCGGGCATTTCGGCGCCCGCCCGCAGGCCGACCTGAAGGAGATGGTGGCATGAGGTTGCGAGCCCCCGCCCTGGCCCCTGCCCTGGCCCTGGCCCTGCTGCTCCCCGGCGCGGCGCCGGCGCATGAGCGCCCCTTCCCGCACGCGCACGTCGCGCAGGCGGGCCGGCCCGACGCCGCCATCGAGGAGCTGAACCGCCAGCGCGCCCGCCCGGAGGTGCCGCCCGGCGTGCAGGCCCAGCGGCGCGAGGCGCAGGACGCCGACGCGGCGGCGGCGGACGACGCCGCCGCCCAGCTGCGCGCCGCCCACGCCGCCATCCGCGCCCGCCGCGCCGGCCAGGCCAACGAGCTGCTGGAGCGCGCGGAATCGCGGCTGCTGACGCGCTCCACCCTGGCCACCCGCGCCGGCGAGGCGGTGCAGGGCGGGCCGGTGGCGCGCATCGCCGCCGCCCGCGCCGCGCTGCTGAAGGGCGACCGCGACGCCGCGCTGGCGGCGGTGGACGAGGCGCTGGCCGCGCTGGACCGCCCGCGCCGGCGGGGGCGCTGATGCCGCCGCTGCCCGAGGCGCCGGAGGCGGTGCGCGCCGCCGTGCTGGACTGGCTGGACCGCTTCGCCGCCTGCGTGCGCGAGGTGGACTACCGCGCCGCCTACCCGTTCTGGCACCCGCGCATCCTGGCCTTCGGCACGGTGCAGGCGGTGGTGGAGGGGCTGGAGCCCTTCCGCGACCGGCAGTGGGACAGCGTGTGGCCGCGCACCAGCGACTTCCGCTTCCGGCTGGACGCCGCGCGCGTGCTGGCCTCGGCCGACGGCACGCTGGCGGTGGCCATCGCGCCCTTCGACAGCACGGGCTACCACCCGGACGGCACGCGCTTCGACCGGCCGGGGCGCACCACCCTGGCCCTGGTGCCCGGCCCCGCCGGCGGCGAGGCCTGGGTGGCGGTGCACTCGCACATGTCCCTGGCGCGCGGCGTGCCCGCCGACAGCCACGCCCGCCGCCCCGTCAAGGCGCGGTGAGCGGGCCGCGCGGCCCTCAGTACATGTGCTGCCCGCCGTTGATGGACAGCGTCGAGCCGGTGATGAACTCCGCGTCGTCGGCGGTGAGGAAGATGACGCCGCGCGCGATGTCCTCCGCCTTGCCCAGCCGGCCGATGGGGATGCGCGAGATGATCTTCTGCAGCACGTCCTCCGGCACGGCGCGCACCATCTCGGTGTCCACGTAGCCCGGGGCGATGGCGTTGACGGTGATGTGGTTGCGCGCGCCTTCCTGGGCCAGCGCCTTGGTGAAGCCGTGGATGCCCGACTTGGCGGCGGCGTAGTTCACCTGGCCCAGCTGCCCGGCCTGCCCGTTGACGGAGCCGATGTTGACGATGCGCCCGAACTTGCGCGCGCTCATCCCCTCCCACACCGCCTTGCACATGTTGTAGCAGGAGCCGAGGTTGGTATCGATCACCTCGTCCCACCACTGCCGCGTCAGCTTGCGCATCATGGCGTCGCGGGTGATGCCGGCGTTGTTGACCAGGATCTCCACCGGTCCGTGCTCGGCCTCCACCTTCTGCACCGCCGCCATGCAGGCGTCGAAATCCGCCACGTCGAACTTCACGCAGGGGATGCCGGTGCGCTCGGTGAAGGCGGCGGCGGCCGCGTCGTTGCCGGCGTAGGAGGCGACGACGGTGCGCCCCGCCGCCTTGAGCCCCTCGCTGATCGCGGCGCCGATGCCCCGCTGCCCGCCCGTGACGAGCGCCACCCGTGCCATGACATTGCCTCCCCGGCTGTTGCTTCAACGCGGCGATTGGACGGCGAAACCGCCCCGCTTGGCAAGCGCGTCCTACTTGCGCCGCAGCTTGAACAGCGCCTGCTCGCCGAACAGGTTGGCCAGGCGGATGGAGCGCCGCCAGGGCGCGCGGCCGCCATGCTCGTCCACCGCCAGCCATTCCTCGATGACGTAGCCGTCCAGCTCGGCCAGGGCGACGAAGTCCAGCAGGGTGCAGGGGTGGATGTTGGGCGTCTCGTACCAGGGGCGCGACCAGGTCTCGGTGTCGGGCATGCGGCCCGTCGCCAGCAGCTTCCAGCGCAGCAGCCAGTGGCCGAAATTGGGGAAGGAGACGATGGCGTGCCGGCCGATGCGCAGCATCTGGCGCAGCACCTCGCGCGGGCGCTCCACCGCCTGCAGCGTGCGCGACAGCACCACGTAGTCGAAGGCGCCGTCGGGGAAGAAGGCGAGGTCGTTGTCGGCGTCGCCGTGGATGACCGACAGCCCCGCCGCCACCGCGTCCGTCGCCGCGCGCATGTCGATCTCGATGCCGCGCGCGTCGGCGCCCTTCTCGGCCGAGAGGTGGGCCAGCAGGGCGCCGTCGCCGCAGCCGATGTCGAGCACGCGCGCGCCGGGCGGGATCATCCCCGCGATCAGCCGCAGGTCCAGGCGCATGTTCTTCGCGACGTACTGGACGCTCACGCCCCGACCTCCGCCGCCGCGCCGCGCAGGAAGCCGCCCAGGGCGCGGTGGAAGTCGGGCTCGTCCAGCAGGAAGGCGTCGTGGCCCTTGTCGGTGGTGATCTCGATGAAGCTGGTGCGCGCGGCGGCCGCGTTCAGCGCGCGCACCAGGGCGCGGCTCTCGCCGGTGGGGAACAGCCAGTCGCTGCTGAAGGAGGCGACCAGGAAGCGCGTGCGCGTGCCGCGGAAGGCCGCGGAAAGCCCGCCATGGCCGCTGGACAGGTCGAACAGGTCCATGGCGCGGGTGATGGTGAGGTAGGAGTTGGCGTCGAAGCGCCGCACGAAGGTGGAGCCCTGGTGGCGCAGGTAGCTTTCCACCTGGAACACGTCCTCCAGGAAGGTGACGGCGTTGGCCCCCTGCAGGCGGCGGCCGAACTTGCGGCTCAGCGCCTCCTCGCTGAGGTAGGTGATGTGCGCCACCATGCGCGCCACGCCCAGCCCGCGCGCGGGGATGCGCCCGTCCTCCCAGTAGCGGCCGCCCTTCCAGTCGGGGTCGGCGTGGATGGCGGCGCGGCCGACCTCGTGGAAGGCGATGTTCTGCGCGCTGTGGTGGGTGGCGCAGGCGATGGGGGCGGCGGCGTGCACGCTTTCGGGGAAGGTGGCCGCCCATTCCAGCACCTGCATGCCGCCCATGGAGCCGCCGATGACCGCCAGCAGCCGCTCGATGCCCAGGTGGTCCACCAGCTGCTTCTGCGCGCGCACCATGTCGCGGATGGTGATGGTGGGGAAGTCGGTGCCCCAGGGGCGGCCCAGGCCGCGCCCTTCCTCGTCCGTCATCTCCTCGCGCGGGCCGGTGGAGCCCATGCAGCCGCCCAGCACGTTGGCGCAGATGACGAAGAAGCGGTCGGTGTCCACCGGCAGGCCGGGGCCGACCAGGTTGGCCCACCAGCCGCCCTTGCCGGTCACCGGCTGGGTCTCGGCCACGTACTGGTCGCCGGTCAGCGCGTGGCAGACCAGCACGGCGTTGGAGCGCGCGGCGTTTAGCGTGCCGTAGGTGCGGTAGGCGACCGCCAGCGGGCGGATGGTGACGCCGCAATCCAGCGCCAGCCCCCCGGGCAGCACGGCGCGCTGGTGCTCGACGGCCGGGAAGGGCGCGATCTGGTTCATCCTGGGCGCGACAGATAGGGCCGCGCCGGCCCGGCGGCAACTTGAGGGCCGGTGCCCGGGCGGCTATGCCAGGGGGAACGATGCCAGATGCCCCCGCCCTGACCGAGATCCGCGCCGAGCTGGACGCGCTGGACGACGAGATCCACGCCCTGCTGATGCGCCGGGCGGAGGCGGTGGCGCGCCTCGCGGCCTCCGCCGCCAAGCCGGCCGGCACCGTGCTGCGGCCGGGGCGCGAGGCCGCCATCCTGCGCCGGCTGCTGCGCCGCCACGACGGCCCGCTGCCGCGCGCCGCCCTGGTGCGGGTGTGGCGGGAGGTCTTCGCCTCCTCGGTGGCGCAGCAGGGCGGGCTGGCGGTGGCGGTGCCGCCCGACATCCCGCTGGGCCGGCTGGCGCTGGAGCATTTCGGCGCCGCCACCGCGCTGAAGCCGCAGCCCTCGCTGGCGGCGGCGCTCAACGCCGTCTCGGCCAAGGCGGCGGCGGCGGCGGTGCTGCCCTGGCCGCGCGAGGGCGACGAGCCGGGGCAGGAATGGTGGATGCGCCTGGACAACACCCTGCAGGTGGTGGCCCGCCTGCCCTTCCTGTCCGCCGGCGCGCCGCCGCTGGAGGCCGCCATCGTCGCGCTGCACGGCGCCGACGCCTCGGGCGAGGATCTGTGCCTGTTCCGCATCGAGGCGCCGGAGGGCGAGGGCCGCGCCGCCATCGCCGCCCGCCACCCCCAGGCGCGGGTGCTGGCGATGCGGCGCGAGGGCGGGCTGACCCGCGCCCTGCTGGAAGGCCCCGAGGTTCCCGCCGGCGCCGTCGCGCTCGGCCGCTACGCCATCCCTGAACGAGGCGCCGCATGAACGCCCTGCTCCCCCGCCCGAGCATCCTGTCGATCGAGCCCTATGTGGGCGGCGAATCGAAGCTGCCCGGCGTGAACCGCATCATCAAGCTGTCGTCCAACGAGGGCGCCTTCGGCCCGCCGCCCGGCGCCGTCGAGGCCATCGCCAAGGCGGCGCGCGACGCGCATCGCTACCCCGACGGCCACGCCACCGCGCTGCGCGAGGCGATCGGCGCGCGCTTCGGGCTGGACCCGGCGCGCATCGTCTGCGGCAACGGCTCGGATGAGCTGATCGCCTACCTCATCCTCGCCTATGGCGGCGAGGGGACGGAGCTGGTGATGCCCGCGCACGGCTTCGTGATGTACGAGCTGGCCGGGCGCTATGCCGGCTGCCGCGTCATCAAGGTGCCGGAGCGCAACCTGGTGGCCGATGTGGACGCCATGCTGGCCGCGGTGGGGCCGCGCACCAAGCTGGTCTGCCTGGTGAACCCCAACAACCCGACCGGCGCGCTGCTGCCTCGCGCCGAGGTGGAGCGCCTGCGCGCCGGCTTGCGCGACGACATCCTGCTGATCCTGGATGCCGCCTATGCCGAATACGTGACGGAGCCGGATTACGATCCCGGCCAGGCGCTGGTGGATGCGAGCGGCACCACGGTGATGACGCGCACCTTCTCCAAGATCTTCGGGCTGGGCGGGATGCGGCTGGGCTGGGCCTACATGCCGGCGAAGGTGGCGGATGTGATCGGGCGCATCCGCGGGCCGTTCAACGTGAACAGCGCCGCCATGGCCGCCGGCATCGCCGCCCTGGCCGAGCCCGGCTGGATCGAGCGCAGCGTGGCGCACAACACCGAATGGCGGGCCAGGGTGGTGGCGGGGCTGGAGGCCGCGGGCATCAAGGTCTGGCCCTCCCACTGCAACTTCGTGCTGGCCGATTTCGGCACCGCCGAGGCCGCCAGGGCGGCGGATGCGGCGCTGAAGGCGCGCGGCCTGATCGTGCGCGCCGTCGGCGGCTATGCCCTGCCCACCTGCCTGCGCATCACCATCGGCGCGGCGGATGAGTGCCAGATGGTGATTGACGCCCTGACAGAGCACATGCGTGGCTGACGCCCCGCATCATTCTGCGCCCTCAGGCGCCGGGCGCGGCCTCCGGCCGCTTGGCTCGCGCCGCGCCGCTGCTGCGCCGGCTGCGAGGGCGGTTGGGCGGCGCCGGCCGCGTTGCGGCCGGATTCGTCCAGGGCGCGTGCGGCATGGGTGAGGCACCGCTCTTCGACCGCCTCGCCCTGATCGGCGCCGGCCTGATCGGCGGCTCCCTCGCCCGCCGCGCGCGGGAGGCGGGCAACCTGGCGCGCGAGGTGGTGGTCACCTCCAAGTCGCCCGAGACCCTGAGGCGCGTGCGCGAGCTGGGCTTCGCCGACCGCGTGGAGGAAGACCCCGCCGAGGCGGTGAAGGGCGCCGACCTGGTGATCCTCTGCGTGCCGGTCGGCGCCTTCGCCGGCGTGATGGCGCGCATCGCCCCCCACCTGAAGCCCGGCGCCATCCTCAGCGACGTGGGCTCCACCAAGGGCAGCGTGATCCGCGACCTCGGCCCGCTGGTGCCGCCCGGCGTCCACCTGATCCCCGCGCACCCGATGGCCGGCACCGAGTATTCCGGCCCGGATTCCGGCTTCAGCACCTTGTTCGAGGGGCGCTACTGCATCCTCACCCCGCTGCCCGGCACGGATGCCGCGGCGCTGGAGAAGCTGCGCGAGTTCTGGCGCCGCTGCGGCTCCATGGTGGAGAGCCTGGATCCGGTGACGCACGACAAGGTGGTGGCCATCGTCTCCCACCTGCCGCACCTGATCGCCTTCACCATCTGCGGCACCGCGGATGACCTGAGCGAGGAGACGCGCGAGAGCGTGCTGAAATTCGCCGCCTCCGGCTTCCGCGACTTCACGCGCATCGCGGCCAGCGACGTGGCGATGTGGCGCGACGTGTTCCTCAACAACCGCGAGGCGGTGCTGGAGATGCTGGCCCGCTTCACCGAGGACGCCCAGGCCTTCGGCCGCGCCATCCGCTGGGGCGAGGAGGAGTTCATCGTGGACCGCATCCAGCGCGGCCGGAAGATCCGCCGCGGCCTGCTGGAGCGCAAGCAGGCGTGACGCGGGGCGGGAAGGGCGGATAGGCTGCGGCAAAACGAGGAAACCGCCATGCTCCGCCGCCCGCTGCTGCTCGCCGCCCTCGCCACGCCCGCCATCGCCCGCGCGCAGGCCTATCCCACCCGGCCGATCAACTTCGTCATCCCCTTCGCGCCCGGTGGCGGCACCGACATCATCGCCCGCGCCATCCAGCCCGCGGTGCAGGAGGAGCTGGGCCAGCCGCTGGCCATCGAGAACCGGGCCGGCGCCTCGGGCACGCTGGGCATCGCCACCGTCGCGCGCGCCAGGCCGGATGGCTACACCATGGCGATGACCACGGTCAGCGCCTCCGCCGTGGTGCCGCCGCTGATGAACCCGCCACCCTACGACATCCTGCGCGAGCAGACGCCGGTGGCGCTGTGCGGCACGGTGCCGCTGGTGGTGGTGGTGCCCAATGACAGCCCCGCGCGCTCCTTCGCCGAGTTCCTGGCGCATGCGCGGGCCAATCCGGGCGTCATCAACTACGCCTCCTCCGGCGTCGCCACGCAGCAGCACATCGCGGCGGAGCTGCTGTCGGCCCGCGCCGGGCTGTCCATGGTGCACGTGCCGTTCCGCGGCACCGGGCAGGCGGTGACGGAGGTGCTGGCCGGGCGCATCCAGCTGGCGATGGACACGCTGCCCACCTACCTGCCGCATATTCGCGCAGGAAGGGTGCGGGCGCTGGCCACCACCATGCCGCAGCGGGTGGAATGGCTGCCCGACCTGCCGACGGTGGCGGAAAGCGGCTTCGCGGGCTTCGACGCCAATGTGTGGTACATGGTGATCGGCCCCGGCGGCTTGCCGGAGGCCGTGACGCAACGCTGGAGCACCGGCATCAACCGCGCCCTGAACGACCCCGCCGTGCGCAACCGCCTGCGCGAGAGCGGCTTCATCGTCGGCGGCGGCAGCCCGGCCGACGCCGCCGCCCTGCTGCGCCGCGACGCCGAGCGCTACGCCGCCGTGATCCGCGCCGCGCAGGTGAGGCTGGACTGATGCCCACCGCGCTGGTCCTGGGTGGCGGCATCATGGGCCTCTGCGCCGCCTGGGGGCTGCTGCGCGCCGGCTTCGCGGTGACGGTGCTGGAGCAGGACGCCATCCCGAACCCGCGCGGCTCCTCGGTGGATGACCACCGGCTGATCCGCCACGCCTATGGCGCCCAGCGCGGCTACATGCGGATGGTGGACGACGCCTATGCCGCCTGGGACGCGCTGTGGGACGACATCGGCGAAACCCTGCACGTGCCGACCGGCGTGCTGGCGCTGGACGAAGGCGCGGGCGACTGGCTGCCCGAGACGCGCGCCGCGCTGCGCGCCGATGCCCGCCCGTTCAGTGACCTTTCAGCGGCGCAGGTGAATGAGCGCTTCCCGTTGCTGGACGGCGCGGGCATCGCCGATGCGCTGCACATGGAGGCTGGCGGCGTGCTGCTGGCGGGGCGCATCGTCGCCGCGCTGGCGCGCCACCTGGAAGGGCGCGGCGTGCGCTTCCGCCAAGCGCGCGTGCGTGACCTGGCAGGAGGCTTCGTGCTGGAGGACGGCACGACGTTGGCGGCCGACGCCATGGTGGTCGCCGCCGGGCCCTGGGCGCCGCGGCTGCTGCCCCGCCTGCCGGTCACGCCCTCGGCGCAGGTGGTGGTGCGGCTGCGGCCGGCCGACCCCGCCTGGGCGCGGATGCCGATGCTGCTGGACCTCTCGGCGGCGGGCGGCTTCTACATGGTGCCGCCGGTGGCCGGCACGCCCCTGAAGATCGGCGACCATTCCTTCTCGCTGCAGGGCGACCCCGACGCCGCCGACCGCACGCCCGACCCAAGCGAGGTGGAGCGCATCCTGTCGCTCGCCGAACGTCGCCTGCGCGGGCTGCGCGACATGGCGCCGGCGGGTGCCGCCACCTGCTTCTACGACGTGGAGCCGAAGGAGGAATTCATCCTCCGCCGCGAAGGCCCGTTCTGGGCGATGAGCGGCTTTTCCGGCCACGGCTTCAAGTTCGCCGCGGTGCTGGGGCTGCGCCTGGCCCGCACCATCGCCGATGACGAAAACCCCGCCGCGCTGGCCCGCTGGGCCGCCGGCCAGGAGAGCATCCCCGCATGAGCCAGACCCCCCTCACGCAGACGGACGACATCGCCTTCGCCCTCACCAAGCTCTACCCCATCCAAGGCGAGCTTTCCGCCGAGGAGGTGACGGCGCTGGTGGAGGAGATGGCGCGCTTCTGCCGCGAGGTGGTCGCACCCCACCGCCTGCCTTCCGACAAGGCGGGCTGCCGCTTCGACGGCGGCACCGTCACCTGCCCGCCCGCCTACAAGGGCATCTTCGCCGCGTGGAAGGAGGGCGGCTGGCAGTCGCTCTGCGCCGACCCCGCGCATGGCGGCCAGGGCCTGCCCTTCGCGCTCTGGGCCGCGCTGAAGGAGCTGCTGGCGACCGCCGACATGGCCTTCTCGCTCTGCCCGACGCTGACCGCCGGCGCGGTGGAATGCCTGGAAACCTACGCCAGCGAGGAGCAGGCGGCGCGGCTGCTGCCGCCGCTGGTGGAAGGCCGCTGGAATGGCACCATGAACCTCACCGAGCCGGGCGCGGGCAGCGACCTCTCGCAGGTGCGGACCAAGGCGGAACCGCTGGGCGATGGCCGCTTCGCCATCCATGGCCAGAAGATCTACATCACCTATGGCGAGAACGACCTGGCGGAGAACACGCTGCACCTCGTCCTCGCGCGGCTGCCGGATGCGCCGGCCGGCTCGCGCGGCATCTCGCTCTTCGCCGTGCCCAAGCTGCTGCCGGACGGCACGCGCAACGCCGCCCGCTGCGGCGGCATCGAGCACAAGCTGGGCATCCATGGCTCCCCCACCTGCACCATGCTGTTCGAGGGCGCCACCGGCGAGATGATCGGCGAGCCGAACCGCGGCCTCAACGCCATGTTCGCCATGATGAACAACGCCCGGCTGCAGGTGGGCATCGAGGGCGTGGCCGCCGGCGCCCGCGCGCTGGAACTGGCCGAGGCGTATGCGGAAACCCGCGTGCAGGGCGGCCTGCCCATCGCCCGCCACCCCGACGTGGCGCGCATGCTGGCGGAGATGCGCGCCACCACCCTGATGGGCCGCTTCCTGGCGCTGGAGGCCGCCGCCTGCGCCGACCGGGGCGAGGAAGCGCGGCTGGCCCTGCTGACGCCCATCGTGAAGGCCTGGTGCACCGACCGCGGCGTGGCCAATGCCTCGCTGGGCGTGCAGGTGCATGGCGGCATGGGTTTCGTGGAGGACGCCGGGGCCGCGCAGGTGCTGCGCGACAGCCGCATCGCGCCGATCTACGAGGGCACTAACGGCATCCAGGCGCTGGACCTCGTCACCCGCAAGGTGCAGCGCGACCAGGGCGCCACAATGCGCGCCATGATCGCCGAGGCGCGCGCCGCACACCCCGCCCTGGAGGCGGCGGCCGACGCGCTGGAACGCGCCACGGCGACGATCTGCGCCGCGCCGGAGGCCGAGGCCGCGGCGGGCGCCACCGCCTATCTGGAGGCCGCCGGCTGGGTGCTGGGCTGCGCCCGGCTGGCCCAGGCGGCCGCGCTGGATGGGCGCTACGCCCCCCTGCGGGACTTCGCCCTGGCCCGGCTGCTGCCGCGCGCCTGGGCCGCCTGCGCGGAGGTGGAGAAGCCGGGCGAATTGCTCGCGCTGATGGCGTAACGAAAAACATGCCGGCCCCTTGCAGCCTCTCGGCGGCGCAGCATTTACATCGTGTAAGAAAGCATTGACCGGACCGGCATGAACGCTTCCCTCCCTGCCCCGGCGATCCGCCGGCCCCGCCCGCACGTCGCCATCATCGGGGCCGGGCCGGGCGGGCTGGCGGCGGCCATGCAGCTCGCGGCCGGCGGCGCCCGCGTCTCGATCTACGAGAAGGACAGCGTGGTCGGCGGGCGCACCCGCACCTTGCAGGCCCCGGGCGGCTACCGCTTCGACCTCGGCCCCACCTTCTTCCTGTATCCGCGCATCCTGGAGGAGATCTTCGCCGCCTGCGGCGCCACCTTGCAGGACGAGGTGGAGCTGCTGCGGCTGGACCCGCAATACCGCCTGATCTTCGAGGGCGCGGATGGCCGCAACGCCACGCTGGACGCCACGCCGGACCTCGACCGGCTGGAGGCGGCGATCCGCGCCATCGCCCCGCAGGACGCGCCGGGCGTGCGCCGCTTCATGAGCGAGAACCGCGAGAAGCTGGCCGCCTTCAAGCCGGCGCTGGAGCGCCCCTTCCTGAGCGCCGCCGACCTGATGGCGCCGGACATGCTGCGCTCGCTCAAGCACCTGCGGCCGCACAAGATGGTGGATGGCGACCTGCGCCGCTACTTCAGCGACCCGCGCATCCGCCTCGCCTTCTCGTTCCAGACGAAATACCTGGGCATGTCGCCGTTCAAGTGCCCGTCCATGTTCACCATCCTGAGCTTCCTGGAATACGAGTTCGGCGTCTTCCACCCGCGCGGCGGCTGCGGCGCGGTGAGCGAGGCGATGGCCCGAGTGGCGGAGCGCCTGGGGGTGGAGATCCACCTCTCGACCCCGGTGGAGGAGGTCACCTTCGACGGCGCGCGCGCGACCGGCCTGGTGGCCGGCGGCCGCGCCATCGCCGCCGATGCGGTGGTGATGAACGCCGACTTCGCCCATGCCACGCCGAAGCTGATCCCCAACGGCATCCGCAAGGCCTGGAGCGACGGCAAGATCGCCAAGGCGCGCTATTCCTGCTCCACCTTCATGCTCTACCTGGGCGTGGAGGGGCGCTTCCCGGAACTGGCGCACCACACCATCCTGCTGAGCCAGGAATACCAGCGCAACATCGCGCAGATCGAGGCGGGCGAGATCCCCTCGGTGCCCTCGCTCTACATCCACAACCCGGTCAACACCGACGAGACGATGGCCCCGCCCGGCCATTCCGCCCTCTACGTGCTGGTGCCCGTCGGCAACCTGCGCGGCGGCGTCACGGATTGGGAAGCCGAGGCGCCGCGCTTCCGCGACATCGCCATCAGCCGGCTGAAGGCGCTGGGCCTGCACGATTTGGAATCGCGCATCCGCACCGAGCGCATGGTGACGCCGCAGGGCTGGCAGGACGAGTTCGCGGTGGGCTTCGGCGCCACCTTCAACCTCAGCCACGACCTGCTGCAGATGCTCAACTTCCGGCCGCGCAACCGCTTCAACGACACGCGCGGCCTCTACCTGGTGGGGGGCGGCACGCATCCGGGCTCCGGCCTGCCGGTGATCTACGAAGGCGCGCGCATCACCGCCAAGCTGGTGCAGCAGGACCTGGGCATGGCAGTCACCGTCGATACCTCCATGGCGGCGGAATAGGGAACAGCATCAATGGGCACCACCTCCCACGTCGTCGTCATCGGCGCCGGCCTCGGCGGGCTGGCCGCGGCCTGCACGGCGGCCGCGCGCGGCCACAAGGTCACGCTGCTGGACAAGAACCCCTGGCTGGGCGGCAAGGCGGCGCAGCTGGTGCTGGACGCACCGGATGGCAGCGGCTCCTTCCGCTTCGACATGGGCCCCACCATCCTGACGGTGCCGCGCGTGCTGCGCCGCATCTACGCCGAGGCGGGGCGCGACCAGGCGAAGGAGCTGCCGCTGATCCGGCTGGACCCGCAATGGCGCTGCTTCTTCGACGACGGCACCTGGATTGACCTGAAGGAGAACGTGGAGGCGATGGCGGCCGAGATGGACCGCTTCGCCCCGGGTTCGGGCTCCGGCGAGGGCTACAAGCGCTTCCAGCGCGTGTCGAAGCACCTGCACGGCGTGAGCGAGAAATTCTTCTTCTGGAAGAGCGTGGAGGGCATCGGCGACACGCTCGACATGCGCGCCAACCTCAACCCCAACACGCTGGCCGACGTGATGAGCCTGCGCATGGGCCAGACGGTGGCCAAGGTCATCCGCGGCCACGTGCCGGATGAGCGGCTGGCGCAGATGCTGGACCATTTCTGCCAGTATGTCGGCTCCAACCCCTATCTCGCGCCCGCGGTGCTCGCCTCCATCGGCGACATGCAGGCCAGCGAGGGCGTGTGGTACCCGGTGGGCGGCACCCGCGCCGTGGCCGAGGGCCTCGCCAAGCTGGCGGGCGAGCTGGGCGCCGATCTGCGCCCCTCCACCGACGCCGCGCGCATCGAGGTGGAAAATGGCCGCGCCGTGGCGGTGCACACCACCACCGGCGAGCGCATCGCCTGCGACGCCGTGATCTCCAACATGGACAGCATCCGCACCTATGGCGAGCTGGTGGGCGGCAGCGTCGGCGAAACCTACAAGCGCAAGGGCTTCGAGCCGGCGTGCTCCGGCGTGGTGCTCTACCTCGGGCTGAACAGGCGCTACGACCACCTGGCGCATCATTGCTTCGTCTTCTCCCGCGATGCGGAGGAGGAGTTCGACGCCATCTACAAGAAGGGCGTCCCGGCGCCCGACCCCACGGCCTACCTCGCCGCCACCTCGGTGACGGACCCGACGAGCGCCGCGCCGGGCGGCGAGGCCCTGTATGTGCTGGTGCACACGCCGCACCTGCGCCCGCACCATGACTGGAACGAGATGTTCCCCGGCTACCGCCAGACCATCCTCGACAAGCTGAAGCGCACCGCCGGGCTGGAGGACATCGAGGAGCGCATCGTGGTGGAGCGCCGCCTGACGCCGGTGGACATCCATGAGCGCTACCGCGTGCTGGACGGCGCCATCTACGGCCTCGCCTCGCACGGCTCCTTCCTGGGCGCCTTCAAGCCGGGCAACCGCTCGCGCCAGGTGAAGGGGCTCTACCTCGCCGGGGGGGCGGCGCATCCCGGGCCCGGCATGCCGATGGTGATGATGAGCGGCTGGATTGCCGCCGACGCGCTGGACACCGACCTGGGCGGCAAGGGCATGAGCGAGGCCGCCCGCGAGGCCGGCCGGCGCGAGGCGGAAGCGGCCTAACGTGGCGCCCGATGACCGGAGGGCGCAGCCCGAAGGTCTGAATCGGCCGCCCAGCGTGCCCGATGACCGGAGGGCGCAGCCCGAAGGTCTGAATCGGCCGCCCGCCCCCTCCCCGGTGGCGCTCCGCAGCGAGCGCCACCTGCGCTTCTTCGACCGCGTCTTCGCGCGCTTCTTCGCCCGCCACATGCGCGCCCTGCGCGTGCAGCGCCGCGCCCCGCTGCCCGCCCTGCCGGAGGGCGCGCCAGTGGTGGTGGTCGCGAACCACCCCGGCTGGTGGGACGGCGTGCTGTTCATGCTGCTGTCGCGCCGACTGTTCCCGCAGCGGCCCGGCTTCGTGCCGATGGATGCCCAGGCCCTGGCGCGCTACCCCTTCATGCGCCGGCTGGGCGTCTTCGGCATCGAGCAGCACTCGGCGCGCGGCGCCGTCGCCTTCCTGCGCGACGCCAAGGCGGTGCTGGCCGCGCCCGCGCACATGCTGTGGATCAACGCCCCCGGCCGCTTCGCCGATGCGCGGGAACGCCCGGTGCCCATCGCACCCGGCCTGCCGCGCCTGCCGGAACTGGCGCCCGGCGCGGTCTTCCTGCCCCTGGCCATCGAATACGTGTTCTGGAGCGAGCGCGCGCCCGAGGCGTTGGTCGGCTTCGGCGCCCCCATCCCCGCCGCCGTCCTGCTGGAACAGGACCGCGAGGCGCGCGCCGAAACCCTGCGCCGCGCGTTGACCGCCACGATGGATGCCCTGGCGGAGGACGCGATGGCGCGCGACGAGGCGCTGTTCACCCCGCTGACCGCAGCGAGCGAGGGCATGGGCGGCGTCTACGGCCTGTGGCAGCGCCTGCGCGCCACCTTGCGGGGCGAGGCTTTCGACCCACGTCACGGCGGATCGCCGAAGGACCGCTGATGGAACCCGCCCACTTCGCCCTCGCGCTCGCGCTGGTGCCGATCATCTTCGGCGCCATCAACCTGTGGCGCATGCCCCGCCCGCGCGGCGTGCCGGCGGAGGGCACGCGCGTCTCCATCCTCATCCCCGCGCGCAACGAGGCCGCGAACATCGCCGCCTGCCTGGACGCCGCCCTGGCCAGCACCGGCTGCGCGGTGGAGGTGGTGGTGATGGACGACGCCTCCAGCGACGACACCGCCGCCATCGTCGCCGCCCATGCGGCGCGCGATGCGCGGGTGCGGCTGGTGCAGGCCCCCGCCCTGCCGCCGGGCTGGACCGGCAAGGTGCACGCCTGCGCCCGCCTGGCCGAGCACGCCACCGGCAGCCACCTGCTGTTCATCGACGCCGATGTGCGCCTGGCGCCGCATGCCGCCGCCGCCATGGCCGCGCATGCGCAGGGCAAGGGCATCGCCATGCTTTCGGGCGTGCCGCGCCAGGTCATCGGCACGCTGGGCGAGGCGCTGACCGTGCCCTTCATCAACTTCCTGCTGATCTGCTACCTGCCCTTCGGCGGGCGGGCCACCCAGCGCAAGCCCAGCCTCGCCGCCGCCTGCGGGCAGTTGGTGATGGTGGAGCGCCGCGCCTACGACGCCATCGGCGGGCATGGCGCCATCAAGGGCGTGCTGCATGACGGCATCGCCCTGGCGCGGCTGTTCCGCGCCCGCGGGCACGACACGGAGATCGTGGACGGCGCGCCGCTGGCCACCTGCCGCATGTATGCCGGCTTCGGGCAGTCCTGGTCCGGCTTCATCAAGAACGCGCGCGAAGGCATGGCGACCCCCGTGGGCCTGCCGGTCTGGACCGTGGTGCTGGCCGGCGCCCACCTGTGGCCCTGGTTCCTGCTGCCCAATGGCGAGGCGTGGCTGACCATCGCGCTGATGTTCGCCCTGCGCGCCGTCGTCACCTGGCGAGTGCGCGAGCCCTGGTGGACCGTGCCGCTGCACCCCTTCACCGTGCTGGTGGCGCTGGCCATCCAATGGGCCGCGCTGGGCCGCTCGGCGCTGGGGCTGAAGTCCGGCTGGAAGGGCCGCGCCTACCAGCCCGCCGTGGGGTGATGCGGCGGATCGTCTCCGTGCCCCCACCGCCCCAGGCAGCAGCTGCGCCAAGCGCTCCCTCCCGGCCACCGCGCCCTGCGCGTCACGGTCGCGCCGGGGCTCCGCCCTGGCGCGGAGCAGGCCCTCCAGAACCAAGCACGGCCCGGAGCGCGCGAAGCCGCGCGGCCGCCCCCCAGCCGGCGGCCACCCTCAGGCGTAGCGTGCGCCTGCCCCCGGGGCCCCCGCCGCGGTTTTCCGCCGCCGCACAGCGGCGACGGAAAACCGCGGTGGGGCACACCAGTTGACGTCCCCCCGCTTTGAGGCGACCTCCCGCGCATGAGCCGCCCATCCATCGAGGACACCATCGCCGAGCTGGAGGACGCGCTGGCGTTCTTCGACGACGAGGACGACCGCTACCGCTACCTGATGGAGCTGGGGCGCGAGCTGGCCCCGCTGGACCCCGCCGAGCGCACCGAGGCCAACCGCGTCACCGGCTGCCAGTCGCGCGTCTGGGTGGTGTCGGCGCGGGAGGGCGGGCGGCTGCGCTTCCGCGCCGCCAGCGACGCCGCCTTCGTGTCCGGCGTGCTGGCCATGCTGCTGCGCATCTTCGACGACCGCGCGCCGGAGGAGGTGCTGGCGGCCGACCCGGGCTTCCTGCAGCGCCTCGGCCTGTCGCTGTCGCGCCGCAACGGGGCGCTGGCGGTGGTGAACCGGATGCGCGCGGCGGCGTCAGCGGGCGGCTGAGGGCAGGGCGGCCTCGACCACCTGCCAGCGCATCGGGCCTGCCATCGCCAGGGTGAACTGCGCCCGCCGCTGCGGCGCCTCGGGCGAAGCCAGCGTCACCCGCCAGCGGTCGAGGCCCATCGGCGTCACCCCGCGCAGCAGCTGGTGCGGCGCCACCTCGGCGGCGGCCCGCAAGGTGCGCGCCAGCCCCTCCGGCGCCGCCAGGCCCTGCGCCACCTCCTCCGCCATCGCCGAGAGGAAGGGGTTGAGTCCCGCCGGGTGGTGGGCGGCGGCGTCGCGGCGCAGCGTCTCGGTCAGGGCGGCGGCCAGGGCGGCGCGGTCGGTCTGCGCCGCCAGGCCCGGCGCGTTGCCGTCGCGGAAGGACCGCGCGAGGTCGAGCGCCGCCGGCACTGGGGTCAGCGTCGCGCCCAGCGCCAGCACCGCCAGCAGCGCGGACAGGCCCAGCAGCCAACCTCCTCGTCGCCCCGGCTCCACCTCGACCGGGCGGGCAGCCGGGCGCGTCACCGGGGCCGGGGATTGCCGCGCGTCGTACTCGGCCCAGACATCATCCCACTCCGACGATCCCAGTGCCATCGTCCATCCCTCCAAGCGAGATTTCGTCCCGCTTTTTGAGACGTAAGGGCTGAACCTTTCCGACTGGTAAATCCGTCTCGTTTTTTGCGACTTATCGGCGGGATGTCTCGCTGGGCGTGATTGATGAGACCAGCCACGCCTCCAGTCGCGCGAAGGCCTCGGCCAGTGCAGCACGGCAGGCTGCCGCCGCCCCGGCCCACCCGGCCTCAGGCGAGACGGGGGACTCGCTTTCCAGCACCGCCTGGGCCAGCACGCGCGCGTTGCCCAGGCCCCCCACGTCGCGCAGCAGAAGGGCGGCCAGCCGGGCGCGGGCCGCCGTTCCTACCACCTCCAGGCGCAGCAGCTCCGCCTCCAGGACCAGCGGTGCGGCGAGGCGCGAGCCGGCGGCGGTGATGGCCGGCGCCACCTGCGCCGCCCCCAGCCATTCGCGCAGCGCCGCTTCCGCGAGGTCGGCCGGAGGGGCCAGCCATTCGTCATAGGGCGCCACCTCCACCGAGCCGTCTGGCCGCAGCCGCCGGAGGCCGCGGCCGTCCAGCCCGGCGCCGGCACGCAGCGGCCGCAGCAGCAGCGCCTCGCGGCCGCTGCGGCGCGGCGGCCCCTCGCGGCGGGGGTCCAGCGGGTAGCGCCGCGTCTCGACATAGGGTCGGCTGAGCCCGCATCCAGCGAGCAGCAAGGGCAGCGGCAGCAGGGCGCGGCGGTTCATCGGGGGCGCTCCGGCGCGGGCGGCGGCGCGCCCAGCAGGGTCTGGGAAGGCGAGCGCCGCAGCGCCTCGCTGGTTTCGCGCAGGTTGGAGGTGATGGCGCGCAGGTCGCGCAGCAAGGGCGCCAGCTCGGCCTGCACGTCGCCCACCGTGGAGTTCACCCGCCCCACGGTGGGGCCGACCTGCCGGGTGGCGGTGCGGATGTCGCCCAGGGCGGCGTTCAGCCGGACCAGCGCCTGCCGCACCTCGCGGCCCTCGGCGAGGCCGCGCACGCCGGCGGCGGCGCCGCGCAGCTCCTCCGTCACCGCCGGCAGGTCGGCGCGGCGCACCTCCTGCCGCAGCTCGTTCAGCAGGGCGGTGCCGGCATCCACCAGCCCCTGCACCTCCTCGGCGCTGATGCGGGCGCGCAGGTCGCTCACCAGCCCGTTCAGGTTGGTCAGGATGGCCTCGATCGGCACATCCTCCACCCGGCGCAGCAGCTGCTCGGCCGCGCTCTGAACCTGGGCGGCGGTGGAGGGCTGCGAGGGAATGACGAGGTCGCGCGGCTCCCACGGCAGCGCCGCGGGGGGGTAGCGCTCGGGGTCGGCGAAATCCAGCTCGATGTAGACCACGCCGGTGATGCCGGTGGAGGCGAGCCGCGCGCGCAGCCCCTGCGCCACCGCCAGGTCGATGCGCGGGATGTCGCCGATGCGCGTCAGGTCCACTGCGAAGCGGATCACCACCAGCTGGAAGGCCCCGGCGAAGGCCTCGCCCTGCGGCCGCCGGTACTGGGCGGAGGCGAGGCCGATCTCCGTCACCCGGCCCACCTGCACGCCGCGGTAGCGCACGGGCGAGCCGGTCTCCAGCCCCTGCACGGATTCGCGCGAGTAGGTCTCGAACATCACGTCGCCGCTGCGCAGGCGGTCGCCGGTCAGGAACAGGATGAAGCCCACCAGCAGGACCGCGCCGGCGAGCACCATGGCGCCGACGGAGAAGTAGGTGCGGCGGCCCACGGCCATGTCAGCGGGCCTCCCGGTGGAAGAAGGCGCGCACGGTGGGGTGGGTCGCCTCCTCGCGGAGCTTGCGCGGGTTGCCCTCGGCGATCATTCCCTGCGCCTCCTTGTCCAGCATGATGCAGCGGTCCCCGATGGCGAGGATGGACGCCAGCTCGTGCGTCACCACCACGAAGGTGGTGCCCGTCTCCTTGGCCAGGGACAGGATCAGCTCGTCCAGCCCGGCGGAGGTGATGGGGTCCAGCCCGGCGCTCGGCTCGTCCAGGAACAGGATCTCCGGGTCCAACGCCATGGCGCGGGCGATGCCGGCGCGCTTGAGCATGCCGCCGCTAATCTCGGCCGGCAGGCGCTCGGCCGCGTCGCCCAGCCCGACCATGCCCAGCTTGGCGCCGGCCACCAGGGCGCGTCCGGCTTCGGGCAGGCCGGTGTGGGCCTCGATGGGCAGCATCACGTTCTCCCGCAGGCTCAGGCTGCCCAGCAGGGCGCCTTGCTGCCACATCACGCCGATGCGCCGCAGCAGGGCGCGGCGCGGCGCGCCGGACAGCCGGCTGATCTCCCCGCCCAGCACCCGCAGCGTGCCGGCCGAGGGGCGCAGCAGCCCGATCAGCAGCTTGAGCAGGGTGGACTTGCCGCAGCCCGACCCGCCCAGGATGACGAAGACCTCGCCGCGCCGCACCTCGAAGGAGACGTCGCGGAACAGGGTGCGGGAGCCGAAGCGCATGGCCACGCCTTCGGCCTGGATGACCGCCTCGGCCGCCATCACCAGCCCAGCCGGAAGAACAGCACGGCGAAGACGCCGTCCAGCACCACCAGGGCGACGATGCCGCCCACCACGGCGGCGGTCGCGGCATCGCCCACCGCGCGCGGCCCGCGCCCGGCGCCCAGCCCCGCGCGGCAGCCGATGAAGCCGATGGCCAAGCCGAAGGCCAGCGCCTTGGCCAGCCCGCCAGCCAGGTCGCCCAGCTGCAGCCATTGCCGCACCTGGCTGGCCACGGTGACGGGCGGGTAGCCCAGGCTGGCCATCACCAGCGCCATGCCCGCCATGCCGGTGACGATCATCACCAGGGACAGCACCGGCATCACCAGCCCGGCCGCCAGCACCCGCGGCACCACCAGCCAGGCCATGGGGTCGAGGCCCATGGTGGTCAGCGCGTCCACCTCCTCGTTCACCTTCATGGTGCCCAGCTCGGCCGCGTAGGCGGAGGCGGTGCGCCCGGCCAGCACGATGCCGGCCAGCAGCGGCCCCAGCTCGCGCGTCAGCGAGATGGCGACCAGCTGGGGGATGAAGATCTCCGCCCCGAACTGGCGCATCGGGATGGAGGACTGGAAGGCGAGGATGACGCCGATCAGCGTGCCCAGCAGGATGCACAGCGGGAAGGCGCGCATGCCGGCCTCGTCCAGGTGGCGCAGCAGCTCGGCCAGCCGCAGACGCCAGGGGCGCAGCGCCAGGGTGCCGCCGGTCAGCACCGTCTCGCCCAGGAAGGCGGTGGCGTCGCGCCACTGCGTCGCGCGGCCGATGGCCGCGGCGCCGATCCGCGCCACGAAGGGCAGCGGCGCCGGGCTGGGGGCGGGCTTGGCGGCGGCCAGCCCCTCGCGGAAGCGGCGCAGCGCGGCGCGGGCGGCGTCGTCGCGCGGCTCGCGCCATTCGGGCTCGCCGGGCAGGGCGGCCAGCAGGGCTGCGCCGGCGGCGTCCAGGCGGGTCACCCCGGCGGCGTCCAGCACGTAGGCGCCGCGGGCGGCGTCCTGCGCCGCCGCCCAGTCGCGCGCCGCGGCCTCGGCGTCCAGCGTGCCGCTGAAGCGCAGGACCCTCCGCTCACCTTCCTGCACCGTCTCCAGCATCGTCAGCGCAAGGCGTGGAGCAGCACGGCGGTTGCAGCGGCGACGTTGAGGCTTTCCACCAGCGGCGATCCCTCCAGCGTCACCGTGCCCTGGCAGGCGGCCAGCACCTCCGGGGCCGGGCCGGTTTCCTCGTTGCCCAGCACCAGTGCGATGGGCTTGCCACGCGGCACCTGCGCCGGCGGCACGCCGCCCTTGGCCACCGCGGCCACCGTGGTGAACTGGCCCGACAGGCGGCGCAGCGTGCCCGGCAGGTCGGGCGCGCGGAACACCGACAGGTGCTCCAGCGCGCCCTCCGCGGTGCGGAAGGCGGCCTCGCTGAGGTCGGCCTGCCGCTCGTCGCCGCTCAGCAGCAGGGCGCGGGCGCCGAAGAAGCAGGCGGTGCGGGCGATGGCGCCCAGGTTGTGCGGGTTGCCGATGCCGTCCAGCACCGGCAGCAGCCGGCCGGCGAACAGGGAGGGCGGCGGCGGGGCGCCCAGCTCCTCGGCCCAGCGCGGCGCGGCCAGGGCCATGATGCCGCCGTGGTGCTCGGTGCCGGCCAGCCGCGCCAGCCGCTCGGGCGTCACCTCGTCATAGGGGCGGCGATGGCGCGCGAGGTAGCGGCACAGCGGGCCGGCGACCGGGCGCCGTGCCTCGACGTAGTTCAGCGCCAGCACGGCCTCGGGCCGGCGCAGGAACAGGGCGCGCACCGCGTTGACGCCGCAGATGCGCTGGAAGTCGCGCTGCGCCGCCCGCCGGGCGGCGGGATGAAGGGGCTCGTGCATGGGGCGAGGTTGAAGCGCGGATGCCCCGCCGCGTCCAGCGCGACGTGTCAGCCCTGCAGCAGGCGCAGCAGCCCGTCGAGCTGGTCGAGATCGCGGTAGGAGAGCACCAGCTGCCCGGCCTTGCCGTCGTGGCGGATGACCACGCGCAGGCCCAGCCGCGCCGACAGCTCGCGCTCCAGGGCGCGCGTCTCGGCGTCGGGGGCGCGGCGCTCGGGGCGGACGGGCAGCTCGCGCTGGGCGGCCAGCGCCTCCGCCTGGCGCACGTTCAGCCCGCGGTCCACGATGGCCAGCGCCAGCGCCTCGGGGTTGGGCGCCGTCAGCAGGGCGCGGGCGTGGCCGGCGGTCAGCGCGCCGTCGCGCAGCAGGCCCTGCACGCGCTCGGGCAGGTTCAGCAGGCGCAGGGTGTTGGCGACGTGCGGGCGGCTCTTGCCTACCACCTTGGCCAGGGCATCCTGCGTCAGGCCGAACTGCCTGGTCAGGCGGCCGTAGCCCTCGGCTTCCTCCAGCGGGTGCAGGTCCTGGCGCTGGAGGTTCTCCACCAGCCCGGCGGCCATCGCCTCGCGGTCGGAGAAGTCGCGCACCAGGGCCGGCACCTCGTGCAGCCCGGCCTTCTGCGCCGCGCGCCAGCGGCGCTCGCCGCCGATGATCTCGAAGCGCGCGGCCTCGCCCTTGCGCGGGCGCACCAGGATGGGCTGCAGCACGCCGTGCTCCCGCATGGAGGCGGCGAGCTCCTCCAGCGCCGGCTCGTCCATCGCCTCGCGCGGCTGGAAGGGGCCGGGCTGCAGCGCCGAGACCGGCAGGGTGCGCAACCCGGCGCCGGGGGCGGCGGCGGAGATGGAGGCGGCCTCGCCCAGCAGGGCGGACAGCCCCTTGCCCAGGCCGCGCGGCTTGGCGCTCATGCCCGGGCCTCCTCGCGCAGGCGGGCGCGGTGGCGGCGCAGCAGCTCCGCCGCCAGCCGGGCATAGGCCTCGGCGCCGGGCGAGCGCGGGTCATAGGCCGTGACCGGCAGGCCGTGCGAGGGCGCCTCGGAGACGCGGACGTTGCGCGGGATGACGGCGTCGAACACCTGCGCGCCGAACACGCCCCGCACGTCGCCCGCCACCGCCTCGGACAGGTTGTTGCGGCGGTCGAACATGGTCAGCACGATGCCCTCCAGCCGCAGCGCCGGGTTCAGGCGGTGGCGCACCCGCTCCAGCGTCTGCATGATCTGCGACATGCCTTCCAGCGCGTAGAACTCGGTTTGCAACGGCACCAGCATGGCGTCCGCCGCCACCAGGGCGTTGAGCGTGAGCAGCCCCAGCGAGGGCGGGCAGTCCAGCAGCACCCAGTCGAAGCCCTGCAGCCCGGCCAGGGCGTCGCGCAGCCGCGTCTCGCGCGCGCTCATGTCCACCAGCTCCATCTCGGCGCCCAGCAGGTCCGGCTCGGCCGGCAGCAGCGAGAGGTTGGCGATGCCGGTGCGGCGGATGGTGTCGGCCACGGGGCGGCCTTCGGTCAGCAGCGCGTGGGCGCCAGGGGCGCGGTCCGGGCGCGTCACCCCCAGCCCGGTGGAGGCGTTGCCCTGCGGGTCGAGGTCCACCAGCAGCACCTTGTGGCGCAGCGCCAGGGCGGCGGCGAGGTTCACGGCGGTCGTGGTCTTGCCCACGCCGCCCTTCTGGTTGGCGATGGCCAGGATGCGCGGAGGCTTCACGTCAGGCAGGGCGCACCTCGGTCAGGCGGAGGATGGTGGAATCCGGGTCGGTGGCGCTGGGGAAGCGCTCCACCCGCATCAACCAGCCCGCGGCCGCCTGCGTCAACTCCGCCTCGGCCGTGCGGCCCTTGGGGAAGACGGCGACGCCGCCGGGCGCCAGCAGGCGGTGGGCGTGGCCGAGCAGCACGGGCAGCGGCGCCAGGGCACGGGCGGTCAGCGCGGCGAGCGGCGGCAGCGCCGCGGCCTCGATGCGCCGCGGGTGGATGGTGACCTGCGGCAGGGCGAGGCGGCGCGCCGCTTCCAGCAGGAAGGCGGATTTGCGCCGGTCGGACTCCACCAGGTGGACCGGCCCGTCGCGCAGGATGGCCAGCACCAGCCCCGGCAGCCCGCCGCCGGAGCCGAGGTCGCCCAGAACGCCGGGCGGCAGCAAGGGCGCGAGCTGCGCGCTGTCCCGGATGTGGCGCTCGCGCAGGCGCCCCAGGTCGTTCGGCGCCACCAGGTTGATGCGCGGGTTCCATTCGCGCAGCAGCGCCTCGTAGGCCTCCAGCTTCTCCTGTGCTTCACGTGAAACAGGCAGGTCAGGTTCCACGTGAAACACCCCGCAGGTGCACCGCCAGGGCGGCCAGGGCGGCGGGGGTGACGCCGGGAAGGCGGCCGGCGCGGCCCAGCGTGGCCGGGCGGGCGCGGCCCAGGCGGTCGCGCATCTCCAGCGACAGGCCGGGGACGGCGGCGAAGTCCAGCCCATCGGGGATGGCCGTGGCCTCCTCCTTGGCCAGCCACGCGCGTTCATGGGCGTGGCGCTCCAGGTAAGGGGCGTAGAGCGCTTCCGCCTCCAGCCAGGCCAGCACGCGCGGCGGCAGCGTGCCCAGCCAGGGGAACAGCCGCGCCAGGGCGTCCAGCGTGGCGGCGGGCAGGGCCAGCGCCTCGAAGGCGCTGCGGCGGCGGCCGTCCTGGTTCACCGCGATGCCGGCGGCGGCGTAGGCGGCGGGGGTGGCGCTGTCCGCCCGCGCACGCGCCAGCGCGTCCATGCAGGCGGCGGAGAAGACCCGCCACGCCGCGCGGCGGGCCGGGCCGATGCAGCCCCAGGCTTCGCCCTGGGCGTGCAGGCGGAAGGGGGCGTTGTCGGCGCGCAGAGCCAGCCGGTGCTCGGCGCGGGCGGTCAGCATGCGGTAGGGCTCGGACACGCCGTGCAGCGTCAGGTCGTCCACCAGCACGCCCATGTAGGCGTCGGCGCGGCCGGGCAGGGCGGGGGGTTCGCCCCCGGCGGCGCGGTGGGCGGCGTTCACCCCGGCCAGCAGGCCCTGGGCGGCGGCTTCCTCGTAGCCGGTGGTGCCGTTCACCTGCCCGGCCAGGAACAGCCCCGGCGCGGCGCGGCATTCCAGGCTGGGGCGCAGCGCGCGCGGGTCCACGTGGTCGTACTCGATGGCGTAGCCGGGGCGCAGCATCACCGCCTCCTCCAGCCCGGCGATGGAGGCCAGCATCAGGCGCTGCGCGTCCTCCGGCAACGAGGTGGAGATGCCGTTGGGATAGACGGTGGGGTCATCCAGCCCCTCCGGCTCCAGGAACACCTGGTGGCGCTCCTTGTCGGCGAAGCGCACCACCTTGTCCTCCACGCTGGGGCAGTAGCGCGGCCCGGTGCCGGTGATGTGCCCGGCATGCAGGGCGGAACGGTGCAGGTGCTCCCGGATGATGGCGTGGGTGCGCGCGTTGGTGTGGGTGATGCCGCACGTCACCTGCGGGTTGGCGATGCCCGCCGTCATCGCCGAGAGCGGCTCGGGCTCGGCGTCGCTCGCCTGCATCTCCAGCGCGTCCCAGCGGATGGTGCGGCCGTCCAGCCGCGCCGGCGTGCCGGTCTTCAGCCGCGCCAGGGGCAGGCCCAGCCGCTCGAAGGCGAGCGCCAGCCCGACGGCCGGCGCCTCGCCGACGCGGCCGGCCGGGACGCACCGGTCGCCGATATGGATGGTGCCTCGCAGGAAGGTGCCGGTCGTCACCACCACCGCACCGGCCTGGATGCGCCGGCCCGATGCGGTGACGACGCCGGCCACCTGCGCGCCATCCAGCACCAGGTCCTCGACGGCATCGGCCTCGCAGGTCAGGCCGCCCTGCGCCGCCAGCAGCGCCTGGATGGCCCGGCGATACAGCGCGCGGTCCGCCTGGGCGCGCGGGCCGCGCACCGCCGGTCCCTTGGAGCGGTTCAGCAGCTTGAAGTGGATGCCCGCGGCGTCGGCGGCGCGGCCCATCAGCCCGTCCAGCGCGTCTACCTCGCGCACCAGGTGGCCCTTGCCGATGCCGCCGATGGCCGGGTTGCAGGACATCTCGCCCAGCTTGGCCAGGTCGTGCGTCAGCAGCAGGGTGCGCGCGCCCACGCGGGCCGCCGCCGCCGCGGCCTCGCACCCGGCATGGCCGCCGCCCACCACCACCACGTCGAAGCGCGCATCCCACATGCGGCGCCCGATACCACACTCACTTGCCGATGCAGAACTCGCCGAACACGCGGTCCAGCACCGCCTCCACCTCCACCCGGCCGGTGATGCGGCCCAGGGCGCGCAGGGCTTCGCGAAGCGCCTCGGCGCGCAGCTCCGGCAGCGGTGCGTCGGGCAGGCGGTCCAGCGCGGCCAGCGCCTCCGCCAGCGCAGCGCGGTGGCGCGGGCGGGTCAGGCCGGCGGTGTCGCTGCCCCCGGCGCGGCGCGCCACCTCCCGCGCCAGCCGTTCGCGCAAAGCGTCCAGCCCGGCGCCGGTCGCGGCCGAGACCGGCAGCGCGCCCGCCGCCACCGGCCCCAGGTCGCTCTTGCTGCCGACCAGCAGCGCGTCCGGCCCGGCCAGGGCCAGCACCGCCGGGTCCGGCGGCGCGTCGGCGGGCAGCACCAGCAGGCGCAGCTGCGCCGCCTCGGCGCGCGCCAGGGCGCGGCGCACGCCCTCGGCCTCCACCTCGTCGGGCGTCTCGCGCAGGCCCGCCGTGTCGGCCAGCGTCACCGGCACGCCGCCCAGCACCAGGCGCACCTCCACCACGTCGCGCGTCGTCCCCGCCCGCGCCGAGACGATCGCCGCCTCCCGCCCCGCCAGCGCGTTCAGCAGGGACGACTTGCCCGCGTTGGGCGCGCCGAGGATGGCGACCGACACGCCTTCGCGCAGCGCCTCGCCGCGCGCCGCCTCGCCCAGCGCCGTCGCCATCTCGCCGCGCAGGGCGGCCGCCTCGGCGGCCACACGCGCGTCGAGGTCACCGGGCAGGTCCTCCTCCTCGAACTCGATGAAGGCTTCCTGCCGGGCCAGCAGCGCCGTCAGCGCCGCCGCCCAGCCTTCCAGCCGCCGCGCCAGCGCGCCGCCGGCCTGGCGCAGCGCCTGGCGCCGCTGGGCCTCCGTCTCGGCGTCCACCAGGTCGGCGATGCCCTCGGCGGCGGTCAGGTCCAGCTTGCCATGGAGGAAGGCGCGGCGGGTGAACTCGCCGGGCTCCGCCGGGCGCAGCCCCAGCGCGACCAGCGCCCCGGACACCGCCGCCAGCACCGCCGGCCCGCCATGCAGGTGCAGCTCCGCGCCGTCTTCGCCGGTGAAGGAGCGCGGGGCGGGGAACCACAGCACCAGCGCGCGGTCCAGCACCTCGCCGCCATGGCGCAGGGCGCGCAGCGTGGCCATGCGCGGCGCCGGCACCCCGCCGGCCAGCGCCGCCAGCGCCGCCCCCGTGCCGGGGCCGGACAGCCGCAGCACGGCCACCGCCGCCCGCCCCGCGCCGGAAGCCAGCGCGAAGACGGTGGCGTCAGGCGACATGCGCCTCCGTCAGCATCAGCCGCGGCACCCGCCCGCCGGCCACCAGGTGCGCCTGCAAGACCTCCTCCACCTCCTCGGTGGTGCGGACCTGGTACCAGACGCCCTCGGGGTAGATGACCATCACGGGGCCGAACTCGCAGCGGTCCAGGCAGCCGGCCTGGTTCACCCGCACGCCTTTCAGGCCCAGTTCCTTCGCGCGCGCCTTCATGTAGTCGCGCAGCTTGTCCGCCCCCTTCTCGGCGCAGCAGCCGCGCTTGTGGCCGTCGGGCCTGCGGTTGTTGCAGACGAAGACGTGCGCGCGGAAGAACGGGGGCGGGTCGGGCTGGTCCATGGGCGCCAGATAAGGGCGAACCCGCCCCCCGCCCACCCCCGCTTGACGCCCGCCATGCGGGGGTGCTGCATCCTGGCGATGCCGCAACTCACCCTCCATTCGCCGCTGGGCGAGCTGACGCTGTCCGAGGAGGACGGCGCGCTGGTGGCGCTCGACTGGGGCCGCGGCCGCGACCAGGAGGAGACGCCGCTGCTGCGCGCCGCCGCCGGGCAGCTGCACGACTACTTCGACGGCGCGCGCACCAGCTTCCAGCTGCCGCTGGCGCCGCACGGCACGCCCTTCCAGCGCCGGGTGTGGGACGCGCTGTGCCGCATCCCCGCCGGGCAGACGCGCTCCTACGGGCAGGTGGCGCGGGAGCTGGGCACCGCCGCCCGCGCCGTGGGCCAGGCCAACGGGCGCAACCCGCTGCCGATCATCATCCCCTGCCACCGCGTGGTCGGCACCGTGGGCCCGGGGGGCTATTCGGCCGAGGGCGGCCTGGATACCAAGCGCTTCCTGCTCGCCCTAGAGGCGCGCAGCCTGTCAGGGAACCCGTCATGAACCACGCGATCCGCATCCACGAGTATGGCGGCCCCGAGAAGATGGCCTGGGAGGAAATCCCCCTGCCGCACCCCAAGCCGGGCGAGGCGCTGATCCGCCACCACGCGGTGGGCCTGAACTACATCGACGTCTACTTCCGCACCGGCCTGTACAAGGCGCCCGCCCTGCCGGCGACCATCGGCATGGAGGCCGCGGGCGTGGTCGAGGCGGTGGGCGAGGGCGTGACGGAGGTTTCGGTGGGCGACCGCGTGGCCTACGCCACCGGCCCGGTCGGCGCCTATGCCGAGGCGCGCACCCTGAAGGCCGACCGGCTGGTGAAGCTGCCCGAGGCGCTGTCCTTTGAGCAGGGCGCGGCGATGATGCTGCAGGGCATGACCGCGCAGTACCTGCTGCGCCGCACCTACCGGGTGAAGGCGGGCGAGACCATCCTGGTGCATGCCGCGGCGGGCGGCGTCGGCCTCATCATGTGCCAGTGGGCGCGGCACCTGGGCTGCACCGTCATCGGCACCGTCTCCACCGAGGCGAAGGCGGAACTGGCGCGCGCCAACGGCGCCGACCACGTGGTGCTGCCCGGGGAGGACCTGCCCGCGGCGGTGAAGCGCATCACCGGCGGCGCCATGGTGCCCGTGGTGTACGACAGCGTGGGCCGCGACACCTTCGGCGCCTCGCTGGACTGCCTGGCGCCCTTCGGCATGATGGTGAGCTACGGCAACGCCTCCGGCCCGGTGCCGCCGGTGGACATCGGCGTGCTGGCCGCCAAGGGCTCGCTCTACCTCACCCGCCCGACCCTGGCGACCTACACCGCCAGGCGCGAGGACCTGGTGGCCTCGGCCGAGGAGGTGTTCGCCGCGGTGGCGGCGGGGGCGGTGAAGCTGTCCATCAACCAGCGCTACGCCCTGAAGGACGCCGCCCAGGCCCACCGCGACCTGGAGGCGCGCCTCACCACCGGCTCCACCCTGCTAATGCCCTGACGCCTCAGCCGGGCGGCGACCAGTAGCGGTAGCGGTGGCTCTCGCGCAGGCCCTGCGCGGCATTGAGCGCCAGCGAGGCCGCGTTGGTGGCGCTGACCTGGGAGAACTTCCACCGCGCGCCGCGCGCCAGCCCCCAGGCGGCGGCGGCGCCCATCAGGCGCCGCGCCAGCCCGCGCCGCCGCGCCTCCGGCCGCACCGCCAGGTCGAACATGCCGCACAGCGGCCCGTCCGCCGCCACGAAGATGCAGGCGGCGTCCTCCAGCAGCAGCCAGGTGGCGGGGATGCTCAGCAGGGCGGCGCCTTCCGCCTTCTCCCGCCGCCGCGCCTCCGTCTGGTAGTCGGCGCTGCCCACCACGGCCATCCAGCGCCTGTCCGGAGCGGCCAGCGCCTCCACCGCCGAGTCGGGGCGGGCCATCGGCGCCAGGGCGCCGCACAGCACCAGGGATTCGTCGAAGGGGCGCCAGCCGGCGGCGGCGGCCGCGGCCTCCAGCCCCGGCGGGTCCAGCGGCAGGGAGCGCCAGCGGGGCCGCAGGCCGCGCGCGCCGTGGAAGGCGGCGATGCGCGCCAGCAGCGCCGCCGGGTCCGCCACCGGGTCGGGCGCCAGGGCCTGGGCGCAATTGGCGCGCCCGGTGCCGCCGTGGAAGGCGCGCAGCACCAGCGGCCCGTGGAACTGGATCAGCGGGGCGGGGACGGCGTTGAGCGTGGCGCGCTCGATCTCGGCGATGGTCGGGGGCATCGGCGCAGCTTGGCGCGCGGTGCCGGGGGCACCAAGCCCGGGGGTGGGGCCGGCCCGCGCGGGGCCGGCCCCCGTCCGCTCAGCGGCGGTTGGGCGTGGTCAGCACGCCGGTGGCCGCGCCCACCGCGCCGCCGGTGATGGCGCCGATGGCCGCGCCCGAGCCGCCGCCGGCGATGCCGCCGATGGCCGCGCCGGCGCCGGCGCCGATCAGCCCGCCGCCCGCCGCGCGCTGCCCCTCGCTGTAGGGGTTGGTGCAGGCGGCGGTACCCAGCAGGGCGCAGAACCCGGCGGCGAGGGTGATCTTGCGGAACATGGCAGTCCTCCAGAAAAGCATCCGTGGCGGGGCCGGCTGGCCCGCGTCCGCGTGGGCTAACGCCCGAATGTGGCCTTCGTCAGCCCGCGGTGGCGGCGAAGGCGAAGTTGTCGAAGGAATTCTCCGCCACGCGGAACCACTGGAACAGCTCGCTCCGGTAGGGACGGTAGCTGTCCCAGATGGTGCGGAAGCGCTGGTTCTGCCCGGCCAGGTCGGCCATCAGCGCCTCGTTGTTGCGCCAGGCGAGCTGCAGGATCTCGCGCGGGTAGAAGCGCAGCTGCGCCCCGTTGGCCACCAGCCGGCGCAGCGCGATGGGGTTCAGGTGGTCGTAGCGGCTGACCATCTCGCTGTCCGCCTCGGCGCAGGCGACCGCCAGGGCCTCCCGGTACTGCGCGGGCAGGGCCTCGATGGCGCGGCGGTTGGTCATCAGGTGCAGGCGCGCCGCCGGCTCGAACCAGCCCGGGGCGTAGTAGAAGCGCGCCACCCGGAAGAAGCCCAGGCGCTCGTCGTCGTGCGGGCCGACGAACTCGGTGGCGTCGATCACGCCGCGCTCCAGCGAGGGGTAGATGTCGGCCGGCGCGGTCAGCGTCGGCGCGGCGCCCATGCGCTGGAACACCTGCCCGGCGAGGCCGGAGATGCGGAACTTCAGCCCCTGCACGTCAGCGACCGTGCGGATCTCCTGCCGGAACCAGCCGCCCATCTGCGCCCCGGTGTCGCCCGCCGGGAAGCCCACGATGTTGTAGTCGGCGAAGAGCTGGTCCGCGAGCTGGTTGCCGCCGCCATGCCGCAGCCAGGCCGTGAGCTGGCGGGTGTTCAGCCCGAAGGGCACGGCGGTGAAGAAGGCGAAGCCCGGCTCCTTGCCGATGTACCAGTAGCTCGCGGTGTGGCCGCACTCGATGGTGCCGGCCTGCACGGCGTCCAGCACCTGCAGCCCGGGCACGATCTCGCCGGCCGGGAAGGTCTGGATGCGGAAGCGGTTCTCCGTCAGCGCCGCCACCCGGGCGGCGATGCGCTCCACCGTGCCGTACAGCACGTCGAGGTTGCGCGGGAAGGAGGATTGGAGGCGCCAGCGCACCTCGGGCGAGGACTGCGCGACGGCGGGGGCGGCGACCAGCGCGGCGGGCGCGGCCGCAGCGGCGGCGCCCAGGACGGAACGACGGTTCATCGGGACGGTGTTTCCTCTCCGGCAGGCGTAGGATGTCGCGGGTTTAACCCGATCCATCGCCCCGATGGAAGCGCGCAGAGGCGCGGCGCGGCGTTTCCCGCGCCGTCAACCCGGCCGCCAGGCGCGGTGGTAGGGGTGCCCGGCACGGATGCATTGCGCGCGGAACAGCTGCTCGGCCAGCAGGGCGCGCACCAGCAGGTGCGGCCAGGTGAGCGGGCCCAGCGACAGGCAGTGCGCAGCGCGGGCCAGCAGGGCGGGGTCCAGCCCCTCCGCCCCGCCGATGACGAAGGCGACGGGCCGCGCCGCCTCCTCCCACCGCGCGCACAGCGCCGCCAGCGCCTCGGAGGTGGGGGCGGCACCGCCCAGGTCCATCGCCACCACCAGCGCGCTGGGCGGCAGGGCGGCGGCGAGGGCCGCGCCCTCGCGCGCGCGGATCTCGGCGGGGCTGCCGACGCCCTCGGGCAGCTCGCGCAGCGCCAGGGGCGGGCGCAGGCGGGCGTTGTACTGCTCCCACAGCGCGCGCTCCGCCCCGGCCTTGAAGCGGCCGATGGCGAGCAGCGAGGCCTTCACTCAGATGGGGCTCTGCTCGCCCGGCCCGGCCTCGCCCATCGGGGAGTCGGGGCCCCACATCTTCTCCAGGTCGTAGACCAGCCGCGCCTCGGGCTTGAACAGGTGGATCACCAGGTCGCCGGCGTCGATCAGCACCCAGTCGTCGCTGGCCTGCACGGCGTCCTTGCGCAGCTTCAGCCCTTCCTTGCCCAGCGCCTCGTCCAGGTGGGCGGCCATTGCCTGGATCTGCCGGTCGGCCAAGCCGGTGGCGATCACCATGCGGTCGGTGAAGGAGGCGCGGCCGGTGACGTCCAGCACGGTCACGTCCTCGGCCTTGTCGTCCTCCAGCGACTTCACGGCGGCGGCGACCAGGCGCTCCAGCCGGCCGGGCTCCAGCTTGGCGGCCTTGCGCGGGCGGCGGGCCGGGGTGGCGGCGGGCCCGGCGGCGGCAGCGGCCTTGGTGGCCTTGGGCGCGGCGGCCGGCTTGGCAGGGGCCGCGCCGGGCGTGGCGCGGACGGAGGCGGTGGTGAGCAGCCGGGGCGGCGCGGCATCGGCCGGGCGGCGGGT
>NZ_JBJJBR010000022.1:0-56003 GCF_045449635.1 Sabulicella flocculans
CGCCGCCGTGGCCGGCACCCCCGGCGCGGCGCGGGCGGTGGCGCGCTTCGGGAAGGACGGCGTGGTGCCGCCGGGCGGGGAGGCCGCCGCCCTGGACCCGCTGCCCGCCGCCGCGCTGGGCATCCCGCCCGGCACCGCCCTGGCCCTGCGCGCCCTGGGGGTGGAGACGGTGCGCGACCTCGCGGCCCTGCCGCGCGGCCCGCTGGCGCGCCGCTTCGGGGCCGAGGCGCTGCTGCGGCTGGACCGCGCCCTGGGCCGCCTGCCCGAGCCGGTGCGGCCCTGGACCCCGCCCGCGGCCATCCAGCCCCGCCTGGCCTTCGCCGAGCCCCTGTTCACCGCCGAGGCGCTGGGCACCGCGCTGGACCGGCTGGTCGCCCTGGCCTGCGAGGCGCTGGAGGCGCGCGGCCTGGGCGCGCGCCGGCTGGACCTGCTGGCCGAGCGCGTGGACGGCTCGCTGCAGGCCATCCGCATCGGCACCGCCCGCCCCTCGCGCGGGCGCGACCACCTGGGGGCCATGCTGCGCGCCCGGCTGGAGCAGCTGGAGCCCGGCTGGGGCATCGAGGCCATGCGCCTGCACGTGCAGGCCGAGCCCCTGGCGCCGGAGCAGGGCGGCGCCCTGGCGGCGGAGCCCGACCTCGCCGCCCTGGTGGACCGGCTGGCGGCGCGCTTCGAGGGGGCGCGGGTCTTCGCCGTGCGGCCGGTGGAAAGCCGGGTGCCCGAGCGCGCCGCGCGCCGCGCCCCGCCGCTGGCGGGCAGCGCCGCCTGGCCCATCGGCGCGCCGCGCCCGGTGCGCCTGCTGCACCCGCCCGAGCCCATCGAGGCCATCGCCGCCCTGCCCGACCACCCGCCGGCCGCCTTCACCTGGCGCCGGGTGCGCCGCCGCGTCCACCGCGCCGACGGGCCGGAGCGCATCGCCGGCGAATGGTGGCGGCGCGACGCCGAATGGCGCGCCCTGCGCGACTACTGGGCGGTGGAGGACGAGGCGGGCCGCCGCTACTGGCTGTTCCGCCGCGGCGACGGCGAGGAGGCGGTGACCGGCGACCTGTCGTGGTTCCTGCATGGCGTGTTCTGACGTCGAGCTCCAGGCCATCACCAACTTCTCCTTCCTGCGGGGCGCCAGCCACCCGGGGGAGATGTTCGCCGCCGCGCGCGCCCTGGGCATCGGCGCGCTGGCCATCACCGACTGGAACACGGTGGCCGGGCTGGTGCGGGCCTGGGACGCGGCGCGGCAGACCGGGGTGCGGCTGATCCCCGGCTGCCGGGTGGAGCTGCGCTGCGGCACCGCCCTGCTGCTGTACCCCACCGACCTGCCCGCCTGGTCGCGGCTGACGCGCCTGCTGTCGCTGGCGCGCTCGCGCGGCGGGCACCGCGACTTCGACCTGGGCTGGGAGGACGTGGCGGCGCAGGCCGAAGGCATGGTGGCCGCCCTGCTGCCGGAAACCGCCCGCGACCTGCACGAGGCGCTGGCGCGCGGCCGCGACAGCTTCCGCGACCGCGCCCACCTGGTGCTGACCGCGCGCCGCCAGCCCGGCAACGCCGCGCGCCTGCACGCCCTGGCCGCCGCCGCCCGCGCCGCGCGCGTGGCGACGCTGGCCACCGGCGACGTGCTGCACCACGTGCCGGGGCGCCGCATCCTGCAGGACGTGCTGACCTGCATCCGCGAGGGCTGCACGGTGGACGCCGCGGGCCTTCGCCTGCACCGCGAGGCCGACCGCCACCTGCGCGCGCCCGCCGAGGCCGCCCGCCTGCTGCGCCGCCATCCGGAGGCGGTGGCGCGCGCGGCGGAGGTGGCGCGGATGTGCCGCTTCGACCTGGGCGAGCTGCGCTACCAGTACCCCGACGAGACGGAACGGCCGGGCGAGACGGCGCAACAGGCCCTGGAGCGCCTGACCTGGGCCGGGGCGAGGCTGCGCTACCCCCACGGCGTGCCCGAGGACGTGGCGGCGCAGCTGCGGCACGAACTCGCGCTGATCGCCTCGCTGGACTACGCGCCTTATTTCCTCACGGTGAACACCATCGTGCGCCGGGCGCGCGACATGGGCATCCTGTGCCAGGGGCGCGGCTCGGCGGCCAATTCCGCCGTCTGCTACGTGCTGGGCATCACCTCGATCGACCCCGTGCGCTCCGGCCTGCTGTTCGAGCGCTTCGTTTCCGCCGAGCGGCGCGAGCCGCCGGACATCGACGTGGATTTCGAGCACGAGCGGCGCGAGGAGGTGATCCAGTGGGTGTACTCCCATTACGGGCGCGAGCGCGCGGCGCTGTGCGCCACCGTCATGCGCTACCGGCCCCGCGGCGCGGTGCGCGACGTCGGCAAGGCGCTGGGCCTGCCGGAGGACGTGACCGGCGCGCTGGCCGCCCAGGTCTGGGGCTGGGGCGGCGAGGATGTGGGCGAGGAGCACGTGGCGGCGCTGAACCTCAACGCCGAAGACCGCCGCCTGCGCCTGACGCTGGAACTGGCGAAGGAGCTGGTCGGCTTTCCCCGCCAGCTCGGCACCCACCCCGGCGGCTTCGTGCTCGCGAAGCACCGGCTGGACGCCCTGGTGCCGCTGCGCCCGGCGGCGATGGCCGGCCGCCAGGTGATCGAATGGGACAAGGACGACGCCGACACGCTGGGCTTCATGAAGGTGGACGTGCTGGGGCTGGGGATGCTGGGCTGCCTGCGCCGCGCCTTCGACCTGCTGGCCGCGCACAAGGGCCTGAAGCTGGACCTCGCCTCCATCCCGGCCGAGGACCCCCTCACCTACGCCATGATCCAGCAGGCCGACACGGTCGGCACCTTCCAGGTGGAAAGCCGGGCGCAGATGGCCATGCTGCCGCGCCACAAGCCGCGCACCTTCTACGACCTGGTGATCCAGGTGGCGGTGGTGCGCCCCGGCCCCATCCAGGGCGACATGGTCCACCCCTACCTGCGCCGCCGCGAGGGGCTGGAGCCCGTCACCTTCCCCACGCCGGAGCTGGAGCGCGTGCTGGGCAAGACGCTGGGCGTGCCGCTGTTCCAGGAGCAGGCGATGCAGGTCGCCATCGCCTGCGCCGGCTTCACCCCGGGCGAGGCCGACCAGCTGCGCCGCGCCATGGCCACCTTCAAGCTGACCGGCGGCGTCAGCGTCTTCAAGGACAAGCTGGTGGGCGGCATGGTGGCCCGCGGCTACGCGCGCGACTTCGCGGAGAAGACCTTCAGCCAGATCGAGGGCTTCGGCTCCTACGGCTTCCCCGAAAGCCACGCCGCAAGCTTCGCGCTGATCGCCTACGCCTCGTGCTGGGTGAAGCGCCACCACCCGGACGCCTTCCTGTGCGCCCTGCTGAACTCCCAGCCCATGGGCTTCTACGCCCCCGCGCAATTGGTGCGCGACGCGAAGGAGCACGGGGTGGAGGTCCGGCCGCCATGCGTGAACGCCAGCGGATGGGACTGCACGATGGAAGGCGCCGCCGTGCGGCTGGGCCTGCGCCTGGCCAAGGGGCTGGGGGCGGCGGATGGGCAGGCCGTGGCGATGGCGCGCGGCGTCTTTCCCTATCGCTCCGTCGAGGAGGTGCAGCGGCGGAGCGGCATCGGCGACCAGGCCCTGGAGGCGCTGGCCGCGGCGGATGCCTTCGCCGCCCTGGGCCTGGGGCGCCGGGACGCGCTGTGGACGGTGCGCGGCATGCGGGCCGCGCTGCCCCTGTTCGCGGCGGCCGACCGCAGTTGGAACCATCCCCAGCCCGAGGCCACGGAACCCGCCGCGGCGCTGCCGCCGCTGCCCGAGGGCGGCGAGGTGGTGGCCGACTACCGCAGCCTGGGCCTGTCCCTGCGCAGGCACCCGCTGGCCTTCCTGCGCACCGACCTGGCGGCGATGGGCGCCATCCCCTGCGCCGACCTCCCGCGCACCCGCGACGGGCGGCGCGTCACCGCCGCGGGGCTGGTGCTGGTGCGCCAGAAGCCCGGCAGCGCCAAGGGCGTGATGTTCCTGACGATGGAGGACGAGACGGGCATCGCCAACGTCATCGTCTGGCCGAAGCTGTTCGAGCGGCAGCGCCCGCTGATCCTGTCGGCCGGCATGGTCGCGGTGCGCGGGCGGGTGCAGTCCGAGAACGGCGTCACCCACCTCATCGCCGAGCACCTGAGCGACCTGACGCCGCTGCTGGACGCCGTCGGCGGGCTGGGCGCCTTCACCCTGCCGCACGGCCGCGGCGACGAGGCGCGGACCGGATCGGGGCCGGACGTGCGCACGCTGCGGGTGCCGACGCGCGACTTCCGGTGAGCCCGGCGCGCAAGCCTTCCCCCGCCCGCCGCCGCGCGGCGGCCACCGGCGCGCATCGCCCGCCGGCGCGCGCATCCCCGGGGCATCGCCTCACCCGCCCACGTGCGGGTCGGTCAGGCGCCGGTACTCCTCCAGCGCGAAGCGGTCGGTCATGCCGGCCAGGTAGTCGCACACCACCCGCGCGGCGTGCGGGGTGCCGGCCTCGCCCGCCTCCTGCCGCCAGCGGTCCGGCAGCATCTGCGGCGCGCCGTGCAGCAGCTGGAACAGCACCTGCAGGGCGCGCTTGCTCTTGCCCATGGAGCGGTTGACGCGGAAGTGGCGGTACATGCGCTCGCGCAGGAAGGCGCGCGTCTCCTCGTTCAGCGCGGCCATGCGCGGGCTGAACGCCACCACCGGGGCGGCGGCGGCGCGGATGGACGCGGCATCGGCCGGCGCCAGGGCGGCGATGCGCGCCCGCGCCTCGGCCGCCACGTCGGCGATCATGGCGGCGATGACGCGGCGCACCACCTCCGGCGCCGCGCGGTCCTCGGGCAGGCCGGGGTTGGCGCGGCGGGCGCGCTCCAGCGCCTCGCCGCACAGGGGCAGCGCGGCGGCCTCCTCCAGCGTGAAGAAGCCGGCGCGCAGCCCGTCCTCCAGGTCGTGGTTGTTGTAGGCGATGTCGTCGGCCAGGGCGGCCACCTGGGCCTCGGCGCTGGCGTGGCTGCCCAGTTCCAGCCCGTGCCGGGCGTCGTACTCGGCGATCCAGCCCTGGGGGCGGCGCACGGGGCCGTTGTGCTTGGCCAGGCCCTCCAGCGTCTCCCAGCTCAGGTTCAGCCCGTCGAAGCCGGCGTAGCGGCGCTCAAGCGCGGTCACCTGCTTCAGGCTCTGGGCGTTGTGGTCGAAGCCGCCATGCGGGCGCATGCAGGCGTTCAGCGCCTCCTCCCCCGCATGGCCGAAGGGGGGGTGGCCCAGGTCGTGCGCCAGGGCCAGCGCCTCGGCCAGGTCCTCGTCCAGCCGCAGCATCCGCGCCAGCGAGCGCGCGATCTGCGCCACCTCGATGGAATGGGTCAGGCGGGTGCGGAAGTGGTCGCCCTCGTGGAACACGAAGACCTGCGTCTTGTACTGCAGGCGGCGGAAGGCGCGGGAATGGATGATGCGGTCGCGGTCGCGCTGCCAGGGGGTGCGCGCGGGGTCCTCGGCCTCGGGGTGCAGGCGGCCGCGGCTGGCCTGCACCGCCCAGGGGGCTTTGGCGGCCGTGTGGAAATCCTGGTCCATCGCCCCTAGATTGGCAGGCATGGACGCCGCCGCCATCCCCGCCTTCGCCGTCACGCCCCGCGCGGCGGAGGAGATCGCCGCCATCGCCGCCCGCCAGGGCCGCGCGCCGCTGCTGCGCCTGTCCGTCTCGGCCGGCGGCTGCTCGGGCCTGCAATACGGCTTCGACCTGGCCGAGGCGCCGGAGGCCGACGACCTGGTGGTGGCGCAGGGACCGGCCAGGGTGCTGGTGGACAGCGTCTCGCTGGATTTCCTCGGCGGGGCGGTGCTGGACTGGCACGACAGCCTGATGGGCGCGCACTTCAAGGTGGTGAACCCGCAGGCGGTCAGCGGCTGCGGCTGCGGCACCAGCTTCGCCGTGGCCTGACCTTGCGCCTCGCCAGCTTCAACGTGAACTCCGCGCGCCGCCGCGCGCCGCACCTGCTGCGCTTCCTGGAGCGCCACGCGCCCGACGCCGTGGTGCTGCAGGAGTTGAAATGCCGCACGGAGGAGTTCCCCCGCCTGGAGTTCGAGGCCGCGGGCTGGAAGCTGCACGTCGTCGGCCAGCCGGGCGGGCGCAACGGCGTCGCCCTGCTGTCCCGCCACCCCTTCGAGGTGATCGCCGAGTCGCTGCCGGGCGAGGCGGAGGACGACCACGCCCGCTTCCTGGCCGCGCGGCTCGCCGGCCTCACCCTGGCCGGCATCTACCTGCCCAACGGCAACAGCGGCGGCGAGGCCGGGCTGCACTACAAGTGGCGCTGGATGGAGCGGCTGCGCGAATGGGCCGCCGCCCGGCTGGACCATTTCGAGCCGCTGGCCATCCTGGGCGACTTCAACGTCTGCCCCACCGCCGCCGACCTGGCGCCCGGCGCCCTGGGGCCGGCCGACGCGCTGGTGCACCCCGGCAGCCGCGCCCGCTTCCGCGCGCTGGAGCACCTGGGGCTGACCGACGCGCTGCGCGCCCTGCACCCGCAGGACGCCCCCTTCACCTACTGGGACTACGGCGCCGCCTTCGAGCAGAACCGCGGCCTGCGCATCGACCACGCCCTGCTTTCGGCCGAGCTGGCCGAGCGCCTGGTGGCCGGCACGGTGGACACGCTGGCCCGCAGCGAGGACACCCCCTCGGACCACGCGCCGGTGATGGTGGACCTCACCTGACGGACCAGCCGCCGGCCGAGGCTGGTAAGGCCCGCCATCCGCCGGTGCCCGGAAGGAACGCCGCGGTGGCCGGACCCTTCCGAAACGACGTCAGGCCAGCAGCCCGGCGCAAAGCAGGCCCAGCGTCAGCCCCATCCCCGCCGCCAGCGGCAGCCCCTGCCAGGAGGCCAGCCTGGGGGATGCCTGGAGCGTGATCCGCAGCGGCTTCGGCGGGATGCGCAGGTCGTCGTCCATGAGGCGATCTAATCGTGAACGAAGACTGAACGCAAGGGGTTTGTTCACCCATCGTTCGCGGCGATTTCCCCTGGCAAGGCGAAGCCGGCGAAGCGCTGCCACACGCGGATCACGAAGGCGTCGTCGCGTCCGCCATGGCCCAGCCCGCGCTGCGCCACGAACAGCTGCAAGGCCTGCGCGGCCAGCGGCACCGGCAGGCTGGCCTCGCGCGCCATCGCCTCCACCAGCCCGAGGTCCTTCACGAAAATGTCCCCGGCTGAGAGCGGGGTGTCGTCGCCAGCCAGGATGTGCGGCACGCGGTTGGCGAACATCCAGGAATTGCCCGCCGCGCTGGTGACGACGTCGTGGACCATCTGCGGCGCCAGCCCGGCGCGGATGCCCAGCGCCATCGCCTCGGCGGCGGCGGCGATGTGCACCCCGGCCAGCAGCTGGTGCACCACCTTCATCGCCGCGCCCTGCCCCGGCGCCGCACCCACGCGCCACACCTTGCCGGCCACCGCCTCCAGCAGCGGCTTCGCGGCGGCGAAGGCGGCGTCGCTGCCGCTGGCCATCACCGTCATCCGCCCCTCGCGCGCCGCCACCGCGCCGCCGGAAACCGGCGCGTCGAGGTAGAGGAGGCCCTGCGCCGCGGCCTCGGCCGCCAGCGCCTTCGCCTCGGCCGGCGCCATGGTGGCGCTGACCACCAGCACGCCGCCGGGCGCCATCCGCGGCGCCGCGCCCTCCGCGCCGAACAGGGCGGTGCGGGCCTGGGCCGCGTTCACCGTCAGCACCAGCACGGCGTCCTGCCCGGCCTCCAGGTCCGCCCCGCGCGCCACCGCGCGGTTGCCGAAGGCGAGGCGCGCGCGCTCGCTGGGGTCGACGCCCGTCACCTCCAGCCCCGCCCGCAACGCGCTGGCGGCCGCGCCGCCGCCCATGCTGCCCAGGCCGATGACGGCGCACCTCACGCCGGCACGCTCCAGGATTCGCGGGCGTTCAGGGCGGCGGGGTCGAAGCCGGCCAGCTTCTTGTAGTTGGCCGCCACCCCCTCCAGCTCCTCGCGCGAGATCACGGATTCCAGGTCGGTGAAGCCGCCGGGGGCGCGGCGGTGCACCTCCTCCAGCACCAGGTCGGGGCCCAGCTCGCGGTTCGCCAGGCACAGCTGCGCCGTGGGCGGGCGGCGGGCGGCCTCGTAGGCGGCCAGCCCGTCCTCCACCCGCGGGTGGCGCGCCAGCTCGCGCGCCAGCAGCCGGGCGTCCAGCACCGCCTGCGAGGCGCCGTTGGAGCCGATGGGGTACATCGGGTGCGCGGCGTCCCCCAGCAGGGTCACCCGGCCCTCGGTCCAGCGGGGCAGCGGGTCGCGGTCCACCATGGGGTATTCCAGCACCTTGTCGCCGCGGCGGATCAGGCCGGGCACGTCCAGCCAGCCCCAGTCCCAGGATTCGTAGTGCGGCAGGAACTTCCCGCGGTCGGCCTCGCGGTTCCAGTCCTCCCGCGCGAAGCCGGCGGAGGTGTCCACCTTCATCTCGGCGATCCAGTTGGTCAGCACCGTGCCGTCCGGCAGGTGGCGGATCGGGTAGCAGACGAACTTCTGGTCGTGGTGGCCGGCCTGCACCATGGTCCGCCCGCCGAGGAAGGGCGCGGCCACGGTGGTGCCGCGCCACAGGATGGCGCCCTGCCAGGACGGCGCGCCCTCGCCGGGGGCGAAGTGGCGGCGGATGGCGGAATGGATGCCGTCCGCGCCCACCAGCGCCGTGCCGCGCAGCGCGCCGCCCTCGGCCTGCACGATCACCCCCTCGGCGTCCTGCGCGAAGCCGGTGACGCGGCGGCCGCACTCCACCGGGATGCCGCGCTCGCGCGCCACCTCCAGCAGCATCATCTGCAGCAGGCCGCGATGGACGGAATACTGCGGCCAGCGGTAGCCCGCCGCCATGCCGCGCGGCTCGGCCCAGATCAACTGCCCATGCGCCGAGACGTAGCGCAGCTCCGCCGTCGCCACGCCGATGCCGGCCAGGCGCTCGGCCAGGCCGAGTTCCGTCAGCTCGCGCACCGCGTGGGGCAGCAGGTTGATGCCCACGCCCAGCGGGCGGATCTCGTCCACCCCCTCCAGCACCCGGCAGGGGATGCCCGCCGCCTGCAGCGACAGCGCCGCCGCCAGCCCCCCGATGCCGCCACCCGCGATGATGATCATGCCACAGCCGCCTCCACCCAGGCCGCCCAGGCCAGGCAGGCGGCGTCGCGCCGCGCGACCACCTGCAGCCCCAGGGGCAATCCCTTCGGTCCGCGCCCTGCCGGCACCACGGCGCAGGGCCAGTGCAGCGCGGTCCACAGCTTGTTGAACACCGGGTCGCCCGTCCAGCCCAGCCCTTCCGGCGCCTCGCCCGGCGCGGCGGGGGTGAGGATGGCGTCGAAGCCCTCCAGCACCGCGCCCAGCGCGGCCCGGGCGGCGGCGAAGGCATGGCGCCCCTGCTCCAGCGCCGCCGGGGGCCGGGCCAGCGCGGCGTCCAGGCTTTCCCGCAGCACGGGGCTGAGCTGGGCGCGGGCGTGGTCCCATTCCCAGGCCAGGGCGTCGGCGGCCTCGCGGTTCATCACGTGGGGCTGGGCGTCGAAGGCGGCGCGGCAGCCGGCCGGCAGGGCCAGCGCCTCCACCGTGCCGCCGGCGCGGCGGCAGGCCTCGGCGGCGCGCTGCATCAAGGCCGCCGTCTCCGGCGCCATGGCGGCGTCGTCCGGCCCGGTCACCAGCGCCAGCCGCGGCGCGCGGCCGGGCCGGCGCGAGGGCGGGGCGTCGTCCCAGCCGGCCAGGGCGCGCATCGCCAGGGCGATGTCGTCCAGCGAGCGCGCCAGCAGGCCGATGGTGTCCAGCGA
This sequence comes from Sabulicella flocculans, assembly GCF_045449635.1. Taxonomy (NCBI): domain Bacteria; kingdom Pseudomonadati; phylum Pseudomonadota; class Alphaproteobacteria; order Acetobacterales; family Acetobacteraceae; genus Sabulicella; species Sabulicella flocculans. The sequence continues at coordinate 9,699 of NZ_JBJJBR010000022.1, forward strand.
TTCGCTCATCACCTTCATGCCCGCCCGGTGCAGCGTGCCGAAGGAGGGCTTGAACCCGTGCACCCCGCAATAGGCGGCCGGGCGGATGATGGAGCCCGCCGTCTGCGTGGCGAAGGCCAGGTGGAAGAACCCCGCCGCCACGCCGGCCGCCGACCCGGAGGAGGAGCCGCCGGGCGTGTGCAGCGGGTTCCACGGGTTGGCCGTCGGCCCCGGGTGGCGGGTGGCGAACTCGGTGGTCACCGTCTTGCCGGCCACCGCCAGCCCGGCGCGCCGGGCCAGCGCCACGCAGGCGGCGTCCGCCCGCGGCCGGTGCCCGGCCCAGATGGGCGAGCCGTACTGCGAGGGCATGTCCGCCGTGTCCAGCACGTCCTTCACGCCCAGGTGCAGCCCGGCCAGCGGGCCGTCGCGCCCCGGCGCGGGCGGCCCCTCGCGCCAGGCGAAGGCGCGGACCTCGCCCTCGCGCGCGCGCACCTGGGCGTCCAGCGCCTCGGCCACCTCCGCGGCGCGCAGGGTGCCGGCGGCGAGGCGCGCCAGGGTTTCGGTGGCGGTCAACAGGTGCAGCCCGGTCATCGGCGCAGCCTAACCATGCGGCATCGGCGCTGGGAACCAGGGGCCGGCGGGGCCATCTGCCCCGGCGGATGATCGAAGCCCAGCCCCTGCCGGGCGGCGCCCTGCGGCACGCCCTGCCGGTGGCCCTGCCCGCCCTGCCCCCCGTCCCGCCCCAGGCGCTGGAGGCGGCGTGGGAAGCCGCGCGCGAGGCGGCGGACCGCGGCCTGTGGGGCCCGCCGCGCTGGCTGGAGCCGCGCGGCGGCGCCCCCCTGGCGCTGACCGACCCCGACGCCGCCTGCTGGACGGAGGCGATGGCCCGCCACGTCGGGCTCGACACCCTGGCCGGCTGGGCGGTGACGCTGCGCCTGCTGGCGCTGGTGGAGGCGATGGGCCGCCTGCCCTGGCTGCGCGGCCTGTTCACCCTGGGCCCGGCGGGAGCCGAGTTCCACCCCGCCCTGCTGGCCGCCGCCGGCCAGGCGCCGCTGGACGCCGAGGGGCGGTTCGCGGAGGCCGCGCTCCGTGGCATGCTGGGCGGGAGATTGCCCTCCCGAGGATGACCCCGTGCGCCTGCTCCTGCTTCCGCTTCTCGCCCTCGCCGCCTGCGCGCCCCGCACGGAGCCCCTGATCCAGCCGCGCCCCGGCGCGCCGGACACCAACCCCGCCGTGGTGGCCGCCTGCCGCGAGCAGGTGACGGACATCCTCCGCCGCCAGGACCGCTCCCAGCTCATCCGCGAGGACGAGCGCGACGCCCGGCTGGGCGCCGAGGCCACGCCCTTCACCCAGCGCGCCCCGCAGGACCGCATGGGCCGCGCCTTCTCGCAGCAGCGCATGATCGACGACTGCGTGCGCGACAACACCCGCAGCCGGATGCAGGGCGCCCAGCCCGCCGCCGCGGCCGCCCCGGCCGTGGAGACGGTGCCCGCCGCCCCCACCCGCCGGGGCCGCTGAGCTGGCCGTCCAGGGGGCGCTGGCCCGCGCGCTGTCGCACCGCGACGCGCGCGTGTTCTTCGGCGCCTCGCTCACCGCCTGGACCGGGCTGTGGATGCACCGCATCGCGGTGGCCTGGCTGGCCTGGGAGCTGACGGGCAGCGCCTTCTGGGTCGGCATGGTCGCCTTCTGCGACCTGGCGCCGGCCGTGGTGTTCTCGCCCATCGCCGGCGCGGTGGCCGACCGGGTGGACCGCGTGCGCCTGACCATGTGGGGCCAGGCCGCCATCGCCGCCCAGGCCGCCGCCATCGCCGCCCTGACGGCGGCGGGCTGGATCTCCATCGGCCCGCTGCTGGCGCTGGAGGTGCTGGGCGGCATCGCCGCCTCCTTCGTGCAGCCGGCGCGGCAGGCGCTGATGCCCGGGCTGGTGCCGCGCGCCGACCTGCCGGCGGCGGTGGCGTGCAACTCGCTCACCTTCAACGTGGCGCGCTTCCTGGGCCCAGGGCTGGCCGGGCCGCTGATCGCCGGCTTCGGCGTGGTGCCGGCCATCGCCGCCAACGCCCTGGCCTACGTGCTGGCCTGCGCCACCATGCCGCTGCTGCGCCCGGCCGAGGAGCACCGCCGCGGCCACGCGCCCGAGGCCTCCCTGCTGTCCGAGACCTGGGACGGCATCCGCTACGCCGCGCGCCACCCGGGCATCGGCCCGCTGTTCCTGTTCGCCGGCGTCACCGCCGTGCTGCTGCGCGGCGTGCAGGAGATCCTGCCGCCCTACGTGGAGCGCCTGTTCGGCCAGGGCGCGCCCGGGCTGGCGGTGCTGACGGCGGCCATCGGCGCCGGGGCGCTGTGCGGCGGGCTGTGGGTGGCCTCGCGCGGGCGGCTGGCCGGCGTCACCGCGCTGGCGGTGGCGGGGGTGGCGGCGCAGGCGGTGGCCATCGGCGGCTTCGTCGCCACCGGCTGGTTCCCCTTCGCCGTGCTCTGCGCCGCGGTGTTCGGCGCCTGCGCCTCCATCCACGGCATCTCGGTGCAGACGCTGGCGCAGTCGGCGGCGCTGACCAGGATGCGCGGGCGCACCCTGTCGCTGTGGGGCCTCATCACCCGCGCCTGCCCGGCGCTGGGCGCGCTGGTGCTGGGCATGGCGGGCGAGGCCTGGGGCATGCGCCTGCCCACCTTGCTGGCGGTGGCCCTGGCCCTCATGGTCGCCGCCGTCGCCGCCCTGCGACTCCGGCGATGGGCGGCGCACCTGGAGGGGAACTGATGCTGGGCTGCGCGATCGTCGGGATGGGCGCCTGGGGGCGGAAGCTGGTGGACAGCGTGCAGGGCCGCAACGGCGCCGGCCTGCGCTTCGTGGCCGGCGCCACCCGCTCGCCGGACAAGGCGCGGGAATGGGCGGCCCGGCAGGGCATCGAGGTGCTGCCCGACCTGGACGCCGCGCTGGCCGACCCGCGCGTGCAGGCGGTGGCGCTGGCCACGCCGCACGCCCAGCACGCGGGGCAGGTCATCGCCGCCGCCCGCGCCGGCAAGCATGTGTTCGTGGAGAAGCCCTTCACCCTGAGCCGGGCGGACGCCGAGGCCGCGGTGGATGCCTGCCGCCGGGCCGGGGTGGTGCTGGCCCTGGGCCACAACCGCCGCTTCCTGCCCGCCGTGGCCGAGATGAAGCGCCTGCTGGACACCGGCGCGCTGGGCACGCTGCTGCACGTGGAAGGCCAGTTCAGCGGCCCCGGCGGCTTCGCCTACAAGCCCGGCTTCTGGCGCGCCGACCGCGCCGAATCGCCCCTGGGCGGCATGGGCGGCATGGGCATCCACATGGTGGACATGATCATCCACTTGGCCGGGCGCTTCCGCGACGTGCGGGTGGTCAGCCAGGCCGCCGTGCTGGAAGGCACCATCGACGACACCACGGCCATGCTGGCCACGCTGGAATCCGGCCCCACCGTGGGCTTCGCCACCCTGGCCGCCGCCCCGCGCTTCTGGCGGGTGGCGCTGTTCGGCTCCGGGGGCTGGGCGGCGCTGCACGGGCACGAGCACCTGACGGTGGCCACCCTGGAGGGCGAGCCCGCCACCCGCGCCTTCGAGCCGGTGGACATCGAGCGCGCCGAGCTGGAGGCCTTCGCCGCCGCGGTGGCCGGCGGCCCGGCCTATCCCCTGCCGGTGGAAGAGGCCATCCACGGTGTCGCCGTGTTCGAGGCGATGATCTGGGCCGCGTCCTCGCGCAGCGTCTGCCGCGTCCGCTGAATTTCCGCTATCCCGACCCCGCAACCCGCACGGAGGCCCCGTTCATGGGCAAGATCACCCGCTTCAACGAGAACCCGATCCTTTCGGGCGCCGTCGAGTACCACAACTTCGTCTTCACCGCCGGCATGACCGCCGACGACCTCAGCCAGGACGTCACCGGCCAGACGCGCCAGGTCATCGCCAAGCTGGACGAGGCGCTGGAGCATTTCGGCACGGACAAGACGCGCCTGATGCAGGCGCAGATCTGGCTGAAGGACATCCGCGACCGCGACGCCATGAACAAGGTGTGGGTGGAATGGCTGGGCGAGCACGGCCGCCCGGCGCGCGCCTGCGTGCAGGCCAACATGGCCGACCCCCGCCACCTGGTGGAGATCATGGTCACCGCCTGCCGCTAACCATCCGTAAGTAAAGTTACGCAGAATCAGGCGCTTCGGCTTCCCGGCCGGGCGCCTTTTTCGTGATTCGCATGCACCCCTGACATTCCCGACTTGTCACTATCGCATGTGACATTCCTGCCGCAACACTGTGGCATCGGCTGCGTGTGAGGCAGATCACAGGATGATCTTCCTGATACAGAGCCTCCCATGAGGGTCGCCTCGTCGAATCACGCCATATTGCGGCTTGTGTCGGTTTCCCGCATTGCCCGGCTCCAACCCTCTGGGCTTACTCCGGGCACGCCAGTCGGGGGGGGCCCTCCTGGCGCGAGTTTCCAGGAGGGATACCGGATGCGGCTTCCGGCTGCGCTGATGACCATGTGCCTTGGCTTTGCCACCCTAATGCCCGCGCCGCAGGCGCAGGCGGCGCGGAGCGACAGCCGGCAGGACGCGCGCAGCGCCTCCGTCCGCTCCAACGCCGCGATGCGGCCCGGGTTGCGTCCCGCCGTGCAGCGTTCCTTCGCCGGCGGCATCTCCTGCGTGCCCTATGCGCGCTCCATCACCGGCATGGCGATCTCGGGCAACGGGCGGGACTGGTGGCACAACGCCGCCGGCCGCTACGCCCGCGGCCAGCGGCCGGAGACCGGCTCCATCCTGTCCTTCCCCGGCTCGGGTGGCATGGCGTCCGGCCACGTCGCCGTGGTGTCGCGCATCGTGCACGCCCGCATGATCGAGATCGACCACGCCAACTGGGGCGGGCCCGGCATCCGCCGGGGCACGGTGATGCGCGGCATCAACGTGATCGACGTCTCCGACGACAATTCCTGGACGCGGGTGCGCGTGCAGGTGGGCTGGGATGGCAGCACCTACGGGCGCGAGTACCCGACGCACGGCTTCATCCACAACCGCCCCGCCACCGCCTACGCCGCGGTGGAGGACATGGTGCGTCCCGTCTCCTACACCACGCGCCGCGACGCCGCCCGGCCGCAGCAGGCGCGCAACACCCGCCCCGCCACCGCCGCCCGCCAGGCCCAGCCGGCGCGGCGGATGCAGGTGGCTCAGGCCTCCGCGCGCCGCTGATCCCACAGGGCAGGGTTCGCCAGCACCCCCGCCATCGCCTCCGCCACCGCCGCCAGCAGCGCCGCGCCCTTCTCCGGGCCGGCGAGGCGGGCATCGCCGATCACGCCGCTCGCCGTCGCTTCCCGGAAGCTGCGGCGCATCAGCAGCCCGGGCGGGTGGCCGGGGCCGCGCGTGCTCATCGGCCCATGCGCCTCCGCCAGCCGTTCCGGCCGCACGCCCTGCGGCGCCAGGTGCCAGACCAGGCTGGTCTCGGCCTCGCAGGCGTGCATCAGCGTGTCCTGCCGCTCCAGCAGCGGCGCGATGGCCTCCGGCACCATCTGCCAGTAGGTGCAGCCGGCGACGTGCAGGCCCAGTTCCACCGCCAATTCGGTGGCGGCGGTGCCGATGGCCTCGCTGTTGCCGCCATGCCCGTTCAGCAGCAGCACCCGCCGGAAGCCGCCCCGCGCCGCCGAGGCGACGATGCCGCGCAGCAGGGCCAGGAACACGCCGCTGTCCAGCGTGACGGTGCCGCCGAAGGCCATGTGGTGCTCGGCCAGCCCGGTCCAGACCGTGGGCAGCACCAGTGCCGGGCAGCCGCGCCCCTCCAGCCGCCGCGCCACCTCCAGCGCCACCGCCCCGGCCAGGGCGATGTCCGTGCCGGTCATCAGGTGCGGCCCGTGCTGCTCCAGGGAGGCGACGGGCAGGATCAGCAGCGCGTCGGCGGCGGCGGCCTGCCGCACCTCGGCGGCGGTGCGCTCGGCCCAGAGCAGGGGAAGGTCAGCCATCCCCGGAGGGTGCGGCCAGCCGGCGCGCCGCCGCAAGCCCCGCGGCGCGGCCGGTCGCCAGGCAGGCGGTGAGCAGCCAGCCGCCGGTCGGCGCCTCCCAGTCCAGCATCTCGCCGGCGGCGAAGGTGCCGGGGCGGGCGCGTAGCATCAGCGCCGCGTCCACCTCCGCCCAGTGCAGCCCGCCGGCGGAGGAGATGGCGCGCTCCAGCCCCATCACCCCCTCCACCCGCAGCGGCAGCGCCTTCAGCAAGGCCGGGAGGTCGTCGCGCGGCGCCGCGGCCTCGCGCACCAGGGCGGCGGCGACCGGCGGCAGTCCGGCGCGGCGCAGCCGGTTGGCCAGCGACAGCCCGGCCCCGCCCAGCCGGCGCGCCAGCGCCGCGCGGTCCAGGTCCGGCCGCAGGTCCAGCGTGACGGTCAGCGGCGCGGCGTCGCGCAGGCGGGCGGAGGCGGCGTAGACCAGCCCGCCCTCCAGCCCGGCGGCGGTCACCATCGCTTCGCCCATCGCGTCGAAGCCCGGGGCGCGCAGGCGCACCCGCTTCAGCGGCGTGCCGGCGAAGCGGGTGCGGAAGGGCTCGCTCCAGGCCACGCGCACGCCCATGTTGGCCGGCCGGAACGGCGCGGTGCCGCCCACCCAGCCCGCCCAGGCGCCGTCCGAGCCCAGCCGCGGCCAGGAGGCGCCGCCGCAGGCCAGCACGGTGGCGCGCGGCGCCAGCAGCCTCTCGCCCGCCGGGGTGGCGAAGCGCAGAGCCGCGCCCTCCCAGCCCAGCCAGCGGTGGCGCGGGCGCAGTTCCACCCCCAGCCCGGCCAGCCGCGCCAGCCAGGCGCGCAGCAGCGGCGAGGCCTTCATGGCGCGCGGGAAGACCCGGCCAGAGGAGCCGGTGAAGCTTTCCTGCCCCAGCCCCTCGCACCAAGCGCGCACCTCCTCCGGGCCGAAGGCTTCCAGGAAGGGGCGCAGGGGCGCGGCGGCGGCGCCGTAGGCGTCCAGGAAGCGCGGCATCGGGGTGGCGTGGGTCAGGTTCAGCCCGCCGCGCCCGGCCATGAGGAACTTGCGCGCCGGCGAGGGCATGGCGTCGCACACCACCACGCGCCACCCGGCCCCGGCCAGCGCTTCCGCCGCCATCAGCCCGGCCGGCCCGGCCCCGACCACCAGCGCCTCCAGATGCTCCAAGCGCCCCTCCCGGGCCCCTCAGAACCGCAGCAGCGCCGCGCCCCAGGTCAGCCCGCCGCCGATGGCCTCCAGCAGCACCAGGTCGCCGGGCTGGATGCGGCCGTCGTTCACCGCCTCGGCCAGGGCCAGCGGGATGGAGGCGGCGGAGGTGTTGGCGTGGCGGTCCACCGTCACCACCACGCGCTCCGCCGGCAGGCCCAGCTTGCGGCCCATCGCCTCGATGATGCGGATGTTGGCCTGGTGCGGCACCAGCCACTGCACGTCGCCGCGCCCCAGGCCGTTGGCGGCCAACGCCTCCTCCACCACGGCGGCCAGCTTGGTGACGGCGTGCTTGAACACCTCGCGCCCGGCCATGCGCAGCGGGCCGGTGGTGCCCTCCACGTGCAGGATGCCGGCGTGGCGGCCATCGGCGTGCAGGTGGGTGGACAGGACGCCGCGCTCGCCTTCCTCGGCGCGCAGCACCACCGCCCCCGCGCCGTCGCCGAACAGCACGCAGGAAGCGCGGTCGGTCCAGTCGAGGATGCGCGAGTACACCTCGGTGCCGATCACCAGCACGGTGCGGGCGTTGCCGCCGCGCAGCAGCGCGTCGGCGATGGACAGGGCGTAGACGAATCCGGTGCAGGCGGCCGAGACGTCGAAGCCGAAGCCGCGCGCCATGCCGAGTTCCGCCTGGATGCGCACGGCGGTGGCCGGGAAGGCGCTGTCGGGCGTGGCGGTGGCGACGATCACGGCGTCCACCTCAGCGGCCTCCAGCCCGGCGCGGGCCAGCGCCTCGCGCGCCGCGGCGGCGCCCAGGCTGGTGGCGGTGTCGCCCGGCCCGGCCAGGTGGCGGCGGGTGATGCCCGAGCGCTCGCGGATCCACTCGTCGGTGGTGTCGAGGCCGAAGCGCGCGGCCAGCTCGTCGTTGGAGAGCGCCTGCGCCGGCAGGGCGGCGCCGCAGCCGAGGATGCGGGATCGCAGCATGGGCGCGTTCAGTCCGTGGCCACGCGCGCCTCGGCCAGGCGGGCCAGGCCGTCGCGGATGGTGTGGGTGAAGCCGTGGGTGACCATGTCCATCGCCACGTCCACGGCATGGGCGAAGCCGGTGGCGTCCGTCCCGCCGTGCGACTTCACGACGACGCCGTTCAGCCCCAGCAGGATGGCGCCGTTGTAGCGGCGCGGGTCCATCCACTCGCGCAGGCGGTCCAGCGCCGGGCGGGCCAGCAGGTAGCCGGCGCGGGCGGGGATGCTGCTGGTGAACACCTGGCGCAGCAGGTCGCGCATCAGCTTCAGCGCGCCCTCGCCGGTCTTGAGCGCGACGTTGCCGGTGAAGCCGTCGGTCACCACCACGTCCACCGTGCCGGCGGCGATGTCGTGCCCCTCGACGAAGCCGTGGAAGGCCAGGCCGGGCTGCAGCTTCAGCACCTCGGCGGCCTCCTTCACCCGGTCGTCGCCCTTCAGCTCCTCCGAGCCGACGTTGAGCAGGCCCAGGGTGGGGGCGGGCAGGCCGAGCACGGCGCGGGCGAAGGCGTCGCCCATGATGGCGAACTCCACCAGGTTGCGCGCGTCGCACGCCACGTTCGCGCCCAGGTCCAGCATCACCACGTCGCCGCGCGCCGAGGGGGTGATGGCGGCCAGCGCCGGGCGGGAGATCTCCGGCATGGTCTTGATGACGATCTTGGCCAGCGCCATCAGCGCCCCGGTGTTGCCGGCCGAGACGACGGCCGAGGCCTCGCCCTGCGCGACGGCGTCGATGGCCATGCGCATGGAGGAGTTGCGCAGCCGCAGCGCCTGGGTGGGCTTCATGTCGCCGGGGATGGCGTCGGGCGCGTGGCGCAGGGTGCACAGGCGCGCGGCCGCCGGCCGGGCGTCCAGCAGCGGCCGCAGCCGCGCCTCGTCGCCCACCAGCAGGATGGAGGCGCCCGGGTGCCGCTCGGCGGCCAGGGCCAGCCCGTCCAGCACCGATTCCGGCGCGCGGTCGCCGCCCATGGCGTCCACCGCCAGGGAGAACCGGTGCCGGTTGGCTTCGGCAGGGGCCGTCATGTCCAAGGCGCGCAGACCCCCCGCCGACCCATCGCCGTCAGAGGCGGACGACGCCCTTCACCGCATCGGCCGCGACGACCTCCTTGCCGTCGTAGTGGCCGCAGGAAGCGCAGACGTGGTGCGGGCGCTTCAGCTCGCCGCAGTTGGAGCACTCCATGCCCGTCACCTTCTCCAGCGCGTGGTGCGAGCGGCGCATGCCGATGCGGGAGGGGGAGGACTTCTTCTTGGGGACGGCCATGGTCGGCTGCCTTTCAACTCGTTCGGTTCGGGCGGGCGGAAGCCCAAGCGGATTCCACCGCAGGCGCGCGCCCCCGGCAGGGAGCGGGGCGGATAGCACCCCCGCGCGGGCGCGGCAACCGGCTACTCGCGCTTGAGCCTTGCCAGCGCCGCGAAGGGGCCATGCGCGCCGCCCGCATGCTCGGGCGGGATCTCGGCGCCCGGCGCGCGCGGATAGGGGTCCAGCGCGAGGGAAAGCTGCTGCACCAGCTCCTCGCCCAGGTCCACCACGCCGGCCTCGTCGCTGGGGATGTCGTCCGGGTCGTCGTCGCCGTCGCTCGGCTCCTCGCCGGGGGGCAGCAGGCGCCAGGCGATCTCCTCCGCCACCTCGGCCGGCAGGGGGGCCAGGGTGACGACGCATTCCTGCGTCACCCGGGCGCGCAGGGTGCCGCGCGCCTCCACCCGCCCGCCGCGGCCGGGCGACAGCGCCACCTCGGCCGACAGGGCGGCGACGGCGGGCAGGCCCAGCCGGGCGGCGATGGCCGGCAGCGCGGCCTCCGGCGCCGCCAGCCGCAGGCGCTGCCCGCCGGCGGGGATGTTGGCCAGCACCACGGGGTGGGTCCATTCGGTCATGCGAAGCGCGCCTCCCCGGCCTTGAACTGCTCCAGCCCCTGGCCCGCCAGGGCCTGGGCGGCGGCCAGGGCGCGGGCGGCCAGCGCCTCGGCCCCGCCTGGCGGCGGCGCGCCCCCAGCCCAGACGTTGCGCGCCAGCGCCCCGGCCAGGGCGGCGGCGTCGCCCGCCTCCAGCGCCGCGCCATAGGCCTCGGCGCGGCCGTGGAAGCCTTCCCACAGGTTGCGCACCTTCTTGCCCACGGACAGGTCGCCGATGCCCATCTCGCGCAGGTTCAGGTCCATGTCGCTGAACATGGCGTCGAAGGCGGCCTGGGCCAGCGCGTCGCCCTCCGCCGTGCGCTCGGCGCGCAGGCGGCGGATCAGCAGGGCGGCGTGCAGGCACACCATCTCGAACCGGCCGGCCGGGGTGTCGGGCACGCCCCACTCGGCGAAGGGCGCGGGCTCCCGTGCCGCGGCCACGGCCCGGCCATAGAGGAGGAAGCCGGTCCGTTCGAAGGGCTTGCGGCGGAACAGTGAGGCGAGGCCCATGGAGACCCTGGCGTCGGGCCGCGCGATTGACCGCCCGGCCGGTGTGTCGTTAGGAACGCGCAGATGGCCCGCGCACCCCACCTCGTCAACATCCTCGCCTGCCTGTCCGCCGGGGCCGCGCTCGCCGGATGCGCCTACCTGCCGCCCCTGCCCGAGCGGCCGCGCGACGTCTTCACCACCCCCGTCATCCCGCGCGGCCACGCCGTGCCGGAGGAGACGCTGGCGCAGATCACCCCCAACGTCTCCACGCGGCAGGACGTGCAGGCGCTGCTCGGCTCGCCCTCCCATTCCGGGACGTTCAGCGACGATTCCTGGTACTACATCAGCAGCCGCACCCAGCAGCGCCCGGCCCGCACGCTGGCGGTGCGCGACCAGCAGGTGGTGGTGGTGGACTTCGCCCCCTCCGGCACCGTCGCCGCGGTGCGCCGCATCGGCCAGGCCGAGATGCCGCGGGTGGACTTCGTGAGCCGCGAGACGCCGACCCCGGGCAACGAGCGCACCCTGCTGCAGGCGCTGTTCGGCAACATCGGCCGCTTCGGCGCCAGCCCTGGCGGCACCGGCGCCGCCGGCAGCCCGGGCGGCGGGCCCGGCCTCGCCGCCGGCTCGGTCGCCCGATAGGCCGCGCGCTGCGTTAGGGTGGGGCCATGACCACCCGCACAGAAACCGACAGCCTCGGCACCATCGAGGTCCCGGCGGAGCGCCTCTGGGGCCCGCAGACGGAGCGCGCGCGGCGCCTCTTCGCCATCGGCGCCGAGCGCTTCCCGCCCCTGCTGCTGCGCGCCCTGGGCCAGCAGAAATGGGCCGCCGCCGAGGCGAATTGCCGCCTGGGCGAGTTGCCGCAGCACCTGGCCGACCCCATCCGCCAGGCGGCGGAGGAGATCATCCGCGGCGAGCGCGACGCCGACTTCCCCCTGCCGGTGTGGCAGACCGGCTCCGGCACCCAGACCAACATGAACGCCAACGAGGTCATCGCCAACCGCGCCAACCAGATCCTCGGCCACCCGCTGGGCTCGCGGAACCCGGTGCACCCGAACGACCACGTCAACCGCGGCCAGTCCTCCAACGACAGCTTCCCCACCGTGATGCACCTGGCGGCCGCCCAGGCGGTGGCGCACCGCCTGAAGCCGGCGCTGGACGTGCTGGGGGCCGCCCTGGCCGCCCGGGCCGAGCAGTGGGCCGGCGTGGTGAAGCTGGGCCGCACCCACCTGATGGACGCGGTGCCGGTGACGCTGGGCGGCGAGTTCGCCACCTGGGCGCGGCAGGTGCGCCTGGGCCAGGACCGGCTGGACGCCGCCATGCCGCGGCTGCTGCGCCTGCCGCAGGGCGGCACCGCCGCCGGCACCGGCCTGAACCGCCACCCCGACTTCGACCGCGTGTTCTGCGAGGTGGCGGCCCAGCGCACCGGCCTGCCCTTCGCGCCCAACGAGGACAAGGCCGAGGGCATGGCCAGCCACGACGCCCTGCTGGAGCTGCACGGCGCGCTGAACGTGCTGGCCACCAGCCTGATGAAGGTGGCCAACGACATCCGCCTGCTGGGCTCCGGCCCGCGCGCCGGCCTGTCCGAGCTGGTGATCCCGGAGGACGGGCTGTCCAGCAGCATCATGCCCGGCAAGACCAACCCGACGCAGAGCGAGGCGCTGGCCATGGCCTGCGCCCAGGTGATGGGCAACCACACCACCGTCACCGTGGCCAACAGCCACGGCCACCTGCAGCTGAACACCTTCAAGCCGGTCATCATCCAGGCCGTGCTGCAATCGGCGCTGCTGCTGGCCGACGCCGCGGAGTCCTTCGCCCGCCACATGGTGGACAAGCTGGAGCCCAACCTGGGCCGCATCGCCGACAACCTGGCGAAGTCGCTGATGCTGGCCACGGCGCTGAACCCCCACCTGGGCTACGACAAGGCGGTGGCGGTGGCCAAGAAGGCCCTGCACGAGGACCTGACGCTGCGCGTCGCCGCCATCACCCTGGGCGTGTGCACCGGCGAGGAGTTCGACCGCTGGGTGCGCCCCGACCAGATGCTCGGCCCCGCGGGCTGAGGTGCTGAGGAAGCGCTCCCTCAGCCTGCAGGGCCACGCCACCTCCATCGCGCTGGAGCCCGAGTTCTGGGCGGTGCTGGAGGCGGAGGCGGCGCGGCGCGGCGTCTCGCTCGCCGCGCTGGTGGCCGAGCAGGACGAGGCGCGCGGCGAGCGCCCGCTGGCCTCGCGCCTGCGGGTGTTCGCCCTGTCTATTCCAAGGTGACGCGGCGCAGCACCGCCGCCTTCTCCGCCACCTCGCGCTCCAGCCGCCGCGCGAAGCCGGCGCGGTCGTCCCAGAAGCGCTCCGGCTGCAGGGAGCGGCGCGCCGCCTGCCGGTAGGCCTCGTCGCCCAGGGCTTCCAGGCAGGCGGCCTCCAGGCGGCGGATGCGCTCCTCCGGCGTGCCGCGCGGCGCCATCAGCCCGCCGAAGGAGGCGGGGGCCACGTCGAAGCCCTGCTCCATCGCCGTCGGCACCTCCGGGAAGCCCGGGTTGCGCTGCCCGTCGAACACGCCCAGCACCCGCAGGTCGGTGCGCCCGCCCAGGGAGGCCAGCACCACCGCGCCCACCTCCAGCCGCCCGGCCAGCACCTCCGTCATCACCGGGCCGTCGCCGCGATAGGGCACGTGGGTCATCTCGGCGCCGGCCGCCGCCAGCCACTCCACCATGGCGAGGTGCGGGACGGAGGCGGTGCCGAGCGAGCCGTAGTTGATCCGCCCCGGCGCCGCCTGCGCCGCCCGTTGCAGGTCGCGCAGGTCGCGCAGGGGGCTGTCGGGCCGCACCACCACCGCCTGCGCGTTGGAGAAGGCCTGGCACACCGGCACCAGCCCATCGGCCCGCAGCCCGCTTTCCGGCCGCGTCACCGGCAGCACGGACAGCACGACCGCCGGCACGAAGGCCAGGGTGTAGCCATCCGCCGGCGCGCGCATCACGGACAGCGTGCCCACCGCCCCGGCGGCGCCGTCGCGGTTCACCACCACCACCGGCTGCCCCAGCCGCGCCTGCAAGCCGCCGGCCAGCGCCCGCAGCATGGTGTCGGTGGCGCCGCCGGGCTGGTAGGGCAGCACGACCGTCACCGGCCGGTCCGGCCAGGATTGCGCGGCAGCGACGGCGGGCAGCGCCAGGCCGGCCAGCAGGGCGCGCCGCCTCATTGCGGGCGCAGCCCCAGCTCGGCGAGGAAGTCCCGCGCCGCCTCGTGCTCGCGCCGCAGCCGCGCGCCGAAATCCTCCGCGCCCAGGAAGGGGATCACCTGCCCCGTGCTTTCCGCCACCTGCACGTGGCCCGGCCAGCGCACCGCCTCGGCGCAGGCGGCTTCCAGCCGGCGCACCAGCGCGGCGGGCGTGCCGCGCGGCACCATGATGCCGCCGAAGCCGCGCCAGCTCACGTCGAAGCCCTGCTCCTTGAAGGTGGGGCCGTCGGGGATGAGCGGCTGGCGCGCATCCGCCGCCACCCCCAGCACGCGCACGTCCTGCCCGCGCGCCGTCGCCCAGGTGGTGAGCGAGACGCTGAGCGCGCCGGTCACCGTGTCCAGCATCTGCTGCGGCGAGTTGCGGTAGGGCACGTGGGTCATGCGGATGCCCTCCTGCCTCTCCAGCGCCTTCATGATGAGGAAGCCCACCGTGCCCACCCCGGCGTCGCCCCAGTTCAGCGCCTCCGGCCGGGCGCGCGCCGCCTCCACCACGTCGCGCAGGGTGCGCAGCGGGGAGTTCGCGGCGGCGAGCATCACGAAGATGTTCTCGAAGGTCTGGCACACCGGGTCCAGCGCGCCGAACTCGTAGGGCAGCCCGGCCTGCAGGAAGGGCCGCACCGTCAGCATGCCGGAGGGGCCGAAGAACAGCGTCGCGCCGTCCGGCCGCGCGCTGGCCACCGCCTGGGCGCCGACGCTGCCGCCCCCGCCGTCGCGGTTCAGCACCACCACGCTGGTGCCGCCGCCCAGCGCCTGGCGCAGCCCATCGGCGAAGGGGCGCGCCATGATGTCCACGACGCTGCCGGCCGAGAAGGGCACGACCAGGCTGATCGTGCGCGGCATCTCCTGCGCGATCGCCAGCGACGGCGTCGCGAGCAGCGCGCCGAGCGCGGCGCGGCGGGTGATGGTCATGGCCTGGTTCCTCCCCTTGATATGGTTCATTCGGCGCGGATGACGGCGTCCGCCCAGGCGCAGCCGGTCCGCACCGGGCCGGGATTGGGGTCGGGCGCGCGCACGCCGCGCGCCGCCGCGTCCATCGCCATGGCGCGCATCCGGGCGCGCTGGTCCTCGGGCATGTGGTGGCGCTCGTGGCCCCACAGGCTCGGGCCGTCGAAGGTCTCGTGCGGGACCCAGGTGGCGGGGTCCACGGTGCGGGCGCCCCAGCCGTATTCCACGAAGAAGTCGTCCGGCGTCTGCGCGTAGAAGCTGGTCATGTGGTCGTTGGTGTGGCGACCCAGCCCATAGGCCAGGCGGCCTTGCTCCGTCCGCGCGATGTCCAGCCCCTGCCCCACGTCGTCCAATGCACCAAGCTCCACCATGAAGTGATGCAGCCCGGCGCGGCCCGAGCCCACCATGGCGAAGGAATGGTGCCGCGGGTTCATGTGGAAGAAGTAGAGCGGATAGGGCGTCTCGCCCCAGTCGGTGACGCGGAAGCCCAGCACCTCGGTGTAGAAGGGCAGCAGCGCCTTGGCGTCGGCCACGTGCAGCACGGCGTGGCCCATGCCCAGCGGGCCGGTGCGGAAGCCGGTGATGGGCCGGCCCGGCACGAAGGGCGCCGGGGCGCGCTCGGCGCCGTGGAAGGCTTCCAGCCGGGTGCCCTGCGGGTCCTCGAAGGCGATGAGGTCCGTCACCGCGCGCTCGCGCGGGTTGGCGCGGCGCACGCGGGTGCTGCGCGCCTCCAGCCGCGCCGCCAGCGCGTCCAGCGCCGCGGCGTCCGCCACCTCCCAGCCGATGGTGGCGGGCGCGTCGCCGGGCGCCACGATCAGGCGTTGCGCGCGGTCGTCCATGCGGAAGTGCTGCAGGCCGCCGCCCTGGTCCACGCGCTGCATGCCCAGCAGCCGCGTCGCGAAGTCGCCCCAGCCGGCCCCGTGGTCGGACCCGATCACCATGTAGCCCAGCGCCTGGATCATCCCTCGTCCTCCACCACGTTGCGCAGCACGCCGATGCCGCTGATCTCCACCTCCGCCACGTCGCCGGGCTTCATCCACAGCGGCGGGTTGCGCTTGGCCCCCACCCCGCCCGGCGTGCCGGAGACGATGACGTCGCCCGGCCGCAGCGGCAGCACGGTGGACAGGTATTCGATGACGCCGGGCACGTCGGTGATCATCAGGTCGGTGGTGGTGTGCTGCACCACCTGCCCGTTCAGCCGCGTTTCCAGCGTCAGCGCCGCGGGGTCGGGGATCTCGTCCGCCGTCACCATCCAGGGGCCGAAGGAACCGGAGCGGTCGAAGCTCTTGCCCGGCAGGAACTGGGAGGTGTGCAGCTGCCAGTCGCGCACCGAGCCCTCGTTGTAGCAGGAATACCCCGCCACGTGCGCCAGCGCGCGCGCCCGCGGGATGTGCCGGCCGCCGGTGCCGATGATGACGGCCAGCTCTCCCTCGTAGTCGAAGCGCTCGCTCACGCGCGGGCGGATGATCGGCTCCGCGTGCCCCACCTGGGATTCCGGGAAGCGCACGAACAGCGCCGGCTTCTCCGTCACCGTGCGCCCGGTCTCGGCCACGTGGTCGCGGTAGTTCAGCCCGACGCAGACGATCTTGGACGGCTCCGGGATGACGGGCAGGAAGCGCAGCCCTTCCAGCGGCAGGTCGGGCTGGGTGACGCCGCGCGCCTCCTCCAGCCGCCCGGCCTCCAGCAGCGCGCGCAGGCTGGGCACGCCGAGGCGGCGCGACAGGTCGGCCACGCCGCCCTCCACCACCACCCCGCAGGCGGCGGTTCCATCGGGGCGCAGGAAGGAGAGCAGCTTCATCGGAGGTCCTTCACAGGTGGTCGAGCAGGGCGGCCGGGTCGTCGCCCAGCGCGCAGAGGATGCGGTCGGGCCGGACCAGCGCGCAGGCGGCGCCGTGCCCGTCCAGGATGGCGTCCAGCGCCGGGTCCTGCACCAGCACGCAGCCGCGCGCCGCCAGCGCGTCCAGCACGGCCGGCGCGACGTCGCGGCCGCCATGCAGCCAGGCGGCGAAGCGGGGGCCGACATGGTCGTCGTGGCGCCGGCCATTGGCCAGCACCGGCTGCGGCGCCGGCACGCCCAGCGGCGGGGCGAAGCCGCCCAGCCGCGGCGCGGGCGTGGCCATCAGCGCCGGCCCCTCCTCCGGCGCGCCGGCCAGCGCCGCCGCCATGGCGCGGGTGTTGATCAGCCCGCCCAGCCGCACCGCGGTGGCGATGAACTCGCGCACATGCGGCGCGCGCTCCGCGCCGTAGGCGTCCAGCAGCGCATCCGGCGCGGCGCCGCGCAGCACGCGCCCCAGGCGCCAGGCCAGGTTCGCGGCGTCGCGGATGCCGGCGCAGAGGCCCTGGCCCAGGAAGGGCGGCGTCAGGTGCGCGGCGTCGCCCGCGATCAGCAGCCGCCCCGCCCGCCAGCGCCGCGCCACCACCGAGCGGAAGGTGTAGATGGCCTGCCGCTCCAGCACCGCGTCCGCGGGGGTCAGCCAGCGCGCCAGCAGCGGCCAGGGGTCGGTGGGCGCCTCGCCCTCCTCCAGCCGGATCTCGAAGCGGCGGCGCGCGCCGGTGCCGCGCACGTAGGTGGCCGGGCGGCGGGGGTCGCAGAACTGGATGCTGTGGTCCGGCAGGTGCGGCGCGGGGCGCGACAGCAGCAGGTCCACCACCAGCCAGCGCTCGGCGAAGCCCAGGTCCTCCGTGCCGCCGCCGATGGCGGCGCGGGTCGGGCTGTTGGCGCCGTCGCAGCCCACGGCGAAGCGCGCCCGGCGCGGGCCGGCGGGGGTGTGCAGCACCACGCCCGCCGCGCCCTCCTCGATGCCGGTGACCTCCGCCTGCTCCCAGGCCAGGCCGTCGCGCAGCACCGCCTCCAGCTCCGGCTGGTGGAAGCGGTAGGAGGCGTGCCAACCCAGCGGGCCGATGCCCGTCGGCCGCGGCCAGTCCAGCAGCAGCGCGCCGTCGGGCGCCACGAAGCGCATCCCGGGCGAGACGTGGGTGAGCGGCAGGATGGCGTCCGCCAGGCCCAGGCCCTGGAAGACGCGCATCGCCTCGGCGTCGAAATGCACGGCGCGCGGCAGGGGATAGATGGCGGCCTCGCGCTCCAGCGCCAGCACGTCCAGCCCTTCCTGCCGCAGCAGGCGCGCCAGCGTGGCCCCCACCGGGCCGAGGCCGATGACCGCGACGTCGTGCATGCATGTCCTCCCTTGCCGCCACGCTTGCGCGGCGGGGCGGGGCGTGTCCATGGTTCCGGCGGAAACGTCCACCAGGCGGACACATGCCCGAGACCACCCGCGCCCTGTCCCGTGGCCTGGCGGTGCTGGCGGCGCTGAACCGCACGCCCGGCGCCAGCACGCTGGCGCTGGCGCGCGCCACCGGCCTGCCGCGCCCCAGCGTGCACCGCCTGCTGGAGACGCTGCGCCAGGAGGGCTACGTGGCGCGCTCCCCCTCCGACGAGCGCTGGGTGCTGCGCCCGGCGGTGCGCGCCCTGGGCGACGGCTTCCAGGACGAGGCCTGGGTGACGCAGGTGGCGGCGCCGATGCTGTTCGCGCTGACGGAGCGCATCGGCTGGCCCAGCGACCTGGCGACGCGCCACGGCACCGAGATGGTGATCCGCGAGACGACGCACCGCCGGGCGCGCTTCTCGATCGACCACGGCATGGCGGGCCACCGGCTGCCCATCCTCCATTCCTCGCTGGGCCGCTGCTGGCTGGCCTTCGCCCCGGCGGCGGAGCGCGACGGCGTGCTGGGCCTGCTCCATGGCGGGTTCGACCGCGCGGCGCTGCTGCGGGACCTCGCCGCCATCCGCCGCCGCGGCCACGCCCTGCGCGAAGGCACGGGCACGCCCTGGCCGCACACCGGCTCCGTCGCGCTGCCGGTGCGCGCGGGCGGGCGGCTGCTGGGCTGCGTCAACGCCATCTGGATGGCGCGCGCGGTGACGCCCGCCGAAGGGCTGCGGCAATGCCTGGAGCCGCTGCGCGCCGCCCGCGACGCCATCGAGGCGGCGCTTGCGGAGGCGCCGCCGATGTAGTAACACTACATCACCACGGAGGAAACCAACGGTGATGCAGGAGCGCCTCCTGGCGGCCATGCCCAGCCTGTCCCCGGCCGAGCGCCGGGTGGCGGAGGCCGTCGCCGCCGACCCCTCCGCCGCCGCCCGCGCCACCACCGCCCAGCTCGCCCGCCAGGCCGGCGTCAGCGAGCCCACGGTGATCCGCTTCTGCCGCTCCGTCGGCTTCGATTCCCTGCCCGAGCTGCGGCTGGCGCTGGCCTCCGGCGCGCCGGCCTCCATGCACCGGCGCATCAGCCGCGGCATGTCGGTGGCCCAGGCCGCCGGCGCGGTGCTGGAGAACGCGGCCGCCGCGCTGGAATCCGCCCGCGCCACCCTGGACCCCGAGGGGGTGGAGCGTGCCGCCGTCGCCCTTCTGCGCGCCGCGCGGGTGGAGCTGTGGGGCTTCGGCGCCTCGGCCGCGGTGGCGGAAGACCTGGCGCACAAGCTGTTCCGCGTCTGCCGCGGCGTCATCGCCCGGCACGACCCGCACATGCAGGCCATGGCCGCCGCCACGCTGGACGGCGATTCGGTGGTGCTCTGCATCTCCCACACCGGGCGCACCCGCGAGCTGATCGAGGCGGCGCGGCTGGCAAAATGTAGTGGCGCTACAATCATCGCGCTGACGGCGCCTGCCTCCCCCCTGGCCGGCGAGGCCGACATCCTGCTGCCGGCCGCGGTGGACGAGGACACGGCGCTGCACGTCCCCATGGTGTCGCGCCTGGTGCACCTGGCGCTGGGCGACGCGCTGGCGGTCAGCGTCGCCCTGCTCTCGCCCCCGGCGGCGGAGGAGCGGCTGGGGCGGATGAAGGCGGCGCTCAGGCCGCGGCGGGTGGCGTGATGCTGCGCGGCTTCCTGTTCCTCAACCGCCTCGCCTGCGGGGTGTTGCTGGCGGCCTCCTGCACGCTGGTCTTCGTCAACGTGGTGGGGCGCTACGCCTTCGGCACCTCCTTCGCCTGGGCGGAGGAGGTGAGCCGCTACATGATGATCTGGCTCGCCTTCCTCGCCGCCGGGCTGGCGCTGCGCGAGGGCGCGCACATCGCGGTGGAAAACCTGCCCGATGCCCTGCCCGAACCGCTCGCCGTCGCGGTGCGGCTGGCGGCGCTGCTGCTGATGGCGGGCTTCATCGCCCTGGTCGGCTGGCTGGGCTGGACCTACGCGCAATTCGCCATGATGCAGCGCACGCCGGTGATGCGCTGGCCGGTGGGGCAGGTCTACCTCGCCATCCCCATCGGCATGGGCCTGATGCTGCTGCACCTGCTGCTGGTGGCGCGCGACTACGTGTTCCGCCCCAAGGACGACGCCGCCAGGGTGCGCGCGGCCGAGCTGGGCTCGGCGCTGTGAGCGCGCTGGTCCTGGTCTTCCTCGCCACCATGGCGCTGGGCGTGCCCATCGCGCTCACCATGGGCATGGCCGGCGCCTTCGTGATCTGGCAGGAGGACCTGGCAGATCTGATGCTGGTGCCGCAGCAGGCCTTCGCCGGCCTGGACAGCTTCCCCTTGCTGGCCATTCCCTTCTTCATCCTGGCCGCCGAGCTGATGACCGGCGGGCGGCTGACCGACGTGCTGCTGCGCTTCGCCGCCGCCTGCGTCGGCCGCGCGCGTGGCGGGCTGGGCCACACCAACATCGTGACGCTGACGCTGTTCAGCGGCATCAGCGGCTCCGCGCTGGCCGATGCCGCGGGGCCGGGCGCCGTGATCCAGCGGATGATGAAGGATGCGGGCTATGCCGGCCCCTACGGCGCGGCGCTGACCGCGGCCACCGCCATCGTCGGGCCGATCATCCCGCCCTCCATCATCATGGTGGTCTACGCGCTGACGGACAACAGCGTGACCATCAACGGCCTGTTCCTGGCCGGCATCGTGCCCGGCCTGCTGATCTCGGCCGCGCTGCTGGCGGTGAACCACGTCATCAGCGTCCGCCGCGGCTACCGCGGCGTGGACGCCCGCCCGGCGCCGCGCGAGTTCCTCAGGCTGGCGGTGCAGGCCGCCCCCGCGCTGTTCCTGCCCGTGCTGATCATCGGCGGCATCCACGGCGGCGCCTTCACGCCCACCGAGGCCAGCGCGGTCGCGGTGTTCTACGCCGCGCTGGTGGGCATGCTCGTCTACCGCACGCTCAGGCCCGGCCACATCCCGGCCATCCTGACGCGCACGGCGGTGATGACGGCCTCCGTCATGCTCATCATCGCGATGAGCAACATCTTCGGCTACGTGCTGACGGTGCTGCAGGTGCCGCAGGCGGTGGGGGAATGGATCGGCTCGCTGGGGCTGTCCGTCATCCTGTTCCTGCTGGTGGTGAACCTGTTCCTGCTGCTGTTCGGCATCTTCATCGAGCCGCTGCCCGGCGTGATGATCCTGGTGCCCATCCTGGCGCCGCTGGCCGGCTCCATGGGGGTGGACCCGCTGCACTTCGCCATCATCGTCATCGTGAACCTCACCCTGGGGATGATCACGCCGCCGGTGGGCGGGCTGCTCTTCGTCACCCAGGTCGTCTCGCGCGAGCGCATGGGCGCCATCGTGCGCGAGCTCTGGCCCTTCCTCGGCGCGCAGGTGGCGGTGCTGCTGCTGCTCACCTTTGTGCCGGCGCTGTCCACCTGGCTGCCCAACCTCCTGGGCTACAGCAAGTGAAGAAAGGAACGTCCCAGATGAACCGCCGTCACCTCCTGCTGATGGGCGCCGCCGCCGCCCTCGCCGCGCCCGCCGTCGCCTCGGCGCAGGCGGCGCGCACCATCCGCTACACGCATTTCCAGCCCGGCCGGCTGGACCAGCCCAAGCATGCCGCCGCGCTGGCCTTCAAGAGCACGGTGGAGGGGCTGACCAACAACCGCCTGCGGGTGGAGATCTTCCCCGCCGGCCAGCTCGGCCCTGCGCCGCAGGTGATGGAGCAGCTGCGCCTGGGCAGCCTGGAGATGGCGGTGGTGCATGACGGCGGCATCGCCGGCACCTATGCCCCCTACCAGGTCTTCTCCATGCCCTTCCTGTGGGAGAACCAGGCCATCGCCTGGAAGGTGCTGGACGGCCCCTTCGGCGCCGAGATGGCGGCCGACATGCAGCGCCGCGCCAGCATCCGCCTGCTGGCCCATGCCGACAACGGCGTGCGCCACATCACCAACAACCGCCGCCCCATCGTGACGCCCGAGGACATGCGCGGGCTGAAGATCCGCGTGCAGCCCTCGCCGGTCTTCGTGCGCCTGATCGAGAGCCTGGGCGCCTCGGCCTCCGCGATTGACTGGGGCGAGCTGCCGGCCGCGCTGGCCCAGGGCACGGTGGACGGGCAGGAGAACGGCGTCACCAACATCCTCGCCGGCTCCCTGTTCCAGCACCAGCGCCACATCACGCTGAACGGCCACGTCTATTCGCTGCACGCCTACCTGATGAGCGAGCGCTTCTTCGCCCGCCTGGGCAACGAGGAGCGCGCCGCCGTCCTCCAGGCCACGGAGATCGCCAAGGTGATCCATCGCGGCATGACCACCGCGCAGGACGCCAATGCCGAGACCATCCTTCGCGAGCGCGGCATGACGGTGCAGCGCCTGAGCGCCCCGCAGGTGGACGCCTTCCGCCGCATCGCCCAGCCCGCCGTGCGCCAATGGCTGGAGGCCGAGCGCGACATCGGCCGCGACTGGGTGGAGAAGCTGCTGGCCGCGACGCGCGCGGCGCAAGGGTGATGATCTGCGCCATCCTCGATGATGGCTACGGCAGCTACGAAACCGAGCGGGCGATCCTGTCGCCTCTCGGCGTGGCGGTCGAACTGCGCCCCTGCCGCGGCGACGCGGCGCGGGTGGCCGAGGCCCTGCGCGACGCCACCGCCGCCATCGTCCGCGAGAGCCCAGTGACGGCGGCGGCCATCGCCCAGGCGCCGCTGCTGCGCGTCATCGCCCGCGCCGGGGTGGGGGTGGACAACATCGCGCTGGACGCCGCGCGGGCGCGGGGCATCGCCGTGTGCAACACGCCCGACTACGGCACGGAGGAGGTGTCGGACCACGCCATGGCGCTGCTGCTGGCGCTGTGGCGCCGCCTGCCCGCCGCCCGCGCGCGGCTGGATGGGGGGCAATGGGGCGTGCCGCGCACCCCGCCGCAGTTCCGCATCCGCGGCCGCACCCTGGGCCTGATCGGGCTGGGGCGCATCGGCGCGGCCTTTCTCCGCAAGGCGAGGCCCTTCGGCTGGGCGCGCATCCTGGTCCACGACCCCGGCCTGGCGGCGCCGCCCGAGGGCTGCGAACTGGCCGACGCCATGGCCGTGGCGCGCGAGGCCGACGCCATCTCCCTGCACGCGCCGCTGCTGCCGGCCACGCGGCACATCGTCAACGCCGCCTTCCTCGCCGCCATGCGCCCGCACGCCATCCTGGTGAACACCGCCCGCGGCGCCCTGGTGGACGAGGCCGCGCTGGCGGCCGCCCTGCGCGAAGGCCGCATCGGCGGCGCCGCGCTGGACGTGTTCGAGCGCGAGCCGCCGCCGATGGACCACCCCCTGCGCGCCCTGGACACCGCCATCCTCACCGACCACGCCGCCTGGTATTCGGAGGACAGCATCCGCGACCTGCAATCCATGTCGGCCCAGGAGGTCGCGCGCGTGCTGCGCGGCGAGGCGCCGCTGCACCGGGTGAACCCGTGATCGAGGCGCTGCGCGCCGCGCGCATCCTTCCCGTCATCCGCACCGCCACCGCCGCGCAGTCGCGCCTGGCCGTCGAATGGCTGGCCGCCGAGGGCTTCCGCACCTTCGAGCTGACCATGACCACCCCCGGCGCGCTGGAGCTGCTGGGCGAGCTGGCGCGCGACCCGGCGCTGCGCTTCGGCATGGGCACGGTGCCCGATGCCTGGCACGCCCAGGCCGCCATCCACGCCGGCGCCCGCTTCCTGGTGACGCCCTGGGTGGACCCCGAGGTGGCGCAATGCTGCCGGGAGATGGACACGCTGTGCATGCTGGGCGCGATGACGCCCACCGAGGTGCGCGCCGCCCAGCGCGCCGGCGCCGGGGTGGTGAAGCTGTTCCCCGCCAGCACCGCCGGCGGCCCCGCGCACCTCAAGGCCCTGGGCGCCGTCTTCCCCGGCGTGCCCTTCTGCCCGACCGGCGGCGTCGAGCCCGGCAACGCCGCCCTCTACCTGCGCGCCGGCGCCGCCTTCGTCGGCATCGGCGGCAAGCTGGCCGACCCGCACGCCCTGGCCGGCAACGACCGCGCCACCATCCAGGCCGCCGCCCGCGAGGCGCTGGCCATCACCGCCTGAGGACACCCATGGACCCCCGCATCATCGAAGGCTTCCGCACCGCCGCCATCGCCTCCATCGCCGACGCCCTGGACAAGGCCACCGGGCGGCGCGGCTACATGGCACACGAGATCAAGAACCGCATCAACGACAAGCGCATGGTCGGCCCCGCCGCCACCGTGCTGCACGCGCCGACGCGCGAGTTCCTGCCGCCCGCCAAGGCGCTGGACCTGATCGACGAATCCCCTGCCGGCTCGGTGATCTGCATCGGCATGCACGGCGACGTGGACGTGGCGGTGTGGGGCGGGCTGATGACGGCCGGCGCCTTCGCCAACGGCCATGCCGGCGCCGTGCTGGATGCCGGCGTGCGCGACATCCCCGAGATCCGCCGCGACTACGACCTGCCGGTCTTCGCGCGCACCGTCTCGCCCGGCACCACGCTGGGGCGCACCGCCACCATCGCGGCGCAGGTGCCGGTCATGGTCGGCGGGCTGCTGGTGCATCCGGGCGACCTCATCGTGGGCGACATCGACGGCGTCTGCGTCGTCCCGCCCGACGCGGCGGAGGAGGTGCTGCGCCTGGCGCAGGAGATCGACGCGCGCGAGGCCGAGCAGGCCAAGCTGATCGTGGAGGCGAAGTCGCTGCGCCAGGGCCTGGCGAAGTATGGGCGAATCTAGCCCCATGCTGCTGTTCATGGGCGAGCCGATGCTGGAGTTCAACCAGCTTCCGCCCGACGCCGAGGGGCGCGTGCTCTACCTGGAAGGCCATGGCGGCGACACCTCCAACGCCGCCATCGCCGCCGCCCGCCAGGGCGCGCGCGCCGGCTACGTCACCGCGCTGGGCGACGATGCCGCCGGCGCCGCCTTCCGCGCGCTGTGGGAGAGGGAGGGCGTGGATGCGCGCCACGTCCGCACCGACGCCTCGGCCTTCACCGGCATCTACTTCGTCACCCATGACGGGCGCGGCCACCACTTCACCTTCTACCGCACCGGCAGCGCCGCGGCGCGGATGACGCCCGCCGACATCCCCGACGACCTCTGCGCCGGCGCGTCCTGGCTGCACGTCTCGGGCATCTCCATGGCCATCAGCGCCAGCGCGGCGGATGCGGTGTTCCGCGCCATCGCGCTGGCCCGCGCCGCCGGCTGCAAGGTGAGCTTCGACACCAACCTGCGCCTGCGCCTGTGGCCCGCCGCGCGGGCGGCGGCCACCATGCACGCCGCCATCGGCATGAGCGACCTCGCCCTGCCCTCCTTCGAGGACGCCACGGCGCTGACCGGGCTGGACGACCCCGAGGCCATCCTGCGCTTCTACCTCGCGCTGGCGCCGATGGTGGTGCTGAAGCTGGGCGCGGAAGGCGCCATCGCCGCGACGCGGGAACGCTCCTGGCGCATCCCCGGCATCGCGGTGGCGGCGAAGGACGCCACCGGGGCGGGTGATTGCTTCGCCGGCGCCCTGCTGGCGCGCCTGTCGGCCGGCGATGACCTGCAGGCCGCCGCGCGCTACGCCAACCTCGCCGCCGCGCTGTCCACCGAAGGCTACGGCGCGGTGGCGCCGATCCCCACGTCCGCCCGGGTGCGCGCCCGGCTGGCCGCCCTCACGCCCCCCTGACGCCCTCCAGCGTCGAACGCCCGCCCCCGGCCGGGGCGCGCAGCACCGAGAAGCTGCCATCGGTTTCCAGCACCACGGCCGCCGCATCCTCCAGCCGCGACAGGCCGGCGCCGCGCAGGGCGGCGCGCACTTCGTCCTCCGTCACGCGCTCCTGCCGCATCGCCGCGTGCAGGAACTGGCCCTCGCGCAGCAGCAGGCAGGGCTCGGACTTCACCAGTTGCCGCAGCCGCGCGGAGCGCACGCAGCCCCAGGCGATGGCCATCTGCAGCAGGGCCAGCAACACGAAGCCCGCCAGCCCCTCCGCCAGCGCCACGTCGCCGCTCAGCAGCACGGTGGCGAGGGTGGAGCCCAGCGCCACCGTCACCACCAGGTCGAAGGCGCTCATCTTCGCCAGGGTGCGCTTGCCGGTGACGCGCAGCAGCGCCACCAGCGCCACATAGGCCAGCCCGCCCACCACCAGCACCCGCAGCAGCCCCCACCAGCCGTCGAACAGCATCGCCCGTCCCTCCCTGCGCGCCGCCCCCGGTCAACCCCCGCGCCGCCGGCCCGTTGCCCCCCTGCCGGCAGCATGAGGAGGTGGACCATGGCGGCAAGGCACACGGGGCGGGCCGGGCATGTTCGCTGAGGCGACGAACCGGCTGGGGGAACTGCTCTCGGCGGCGCTGGCCATCCTGCCCGGGCTGGCGGTGGGGCTGGTGGTGTTCGGCCTCGGCCTGCTGCTGGCGCGCGGGGTGCGCGCAGGGGTGCGCCGCGCGGTGGCGCTGCGCCAGGCCTCGGCGGAGGTCGCCGGCGTGCTGGGGCGCATCGCCGGCGGGGTGGCGGTGCTGCTGGCCTTCCTGGTCGCGGCCTCGGTGGTGTTCCCGTCGGTCTCGGCGGCAGACCTGTTCAACCTGCTGGGCATCGGCGGCGTGGCCATCGGCTTCGCCTTCCGCGACGTGCTGCAGAACCTGCTGGCCGGCATCCTGATCCTGCTCACCCGCCCCTTCCGCATCGGCGACCAGATCCGCCAGGGCGAGGTGGAAGGCACGGTGGAGGATGTCTGGGTGCGCGCCACCGTGCTGCGCACCTACGACAACCGGCGCATCCTGATCCCCAACGCCTCGCTGTTCACCAGCCAGATCGAGGTCATCACCGCCTACGAGAAGCGGCGCCTGCAATTCCCCGTCACCATCGGCAATGGCGACGAGGTGGCGCTGGCGCGGCGCACCATCACCGCCGCCCTGTCCCGCGCCCATGGCGTGCTGCCCGACCCGCCGCCGGAGGCGCTGGTGACCGGGCTGGGCGCCGCCGGGGTGGACATGGTGGCGCGCTTCTGGATCGACCCGCCGCGGCGGCGCGACGCGGTGGACGCGCTGGACGGCGCCATCGAGGCGGTGAAGACCGCGCTGACCGAGGCCGGGGTGGACATGCCCTACCCCACCTCGCAGGTGCTGTTCCACGACCAGACGGAGGAGACGGACGGCGACCGGAGCCGCCAGCGCGAGGGCTGGCCCGCCGCCGGCCGCGAGGTCCCGCGCTCCCGCTTCGCCGCGGCGCGCGAGGACCGGGCGGCCGAGCGGTGAGGGCCACCCTGCGCGAGCGGCTGGAAGCGCTGGGCGACGCCTTCTGGCTGCGCCCGGCGCTGCTGGTGGCCGCCGCGCTGGTGCTCTCGCAATTCGCCATCGCCGCCGAGGCCGCGGGCTGGACCGGCGCCAGCCTGCCGGGCGGCTGGATCTTCCAGGGCGGCGAGGCCGGGGCGCGCTCCATGCTGGGCGCCATCGCCAGCTCCACCATCGGGGTGGCGGGCACCACCTTCTCCATCACCGTCGCCGCGCTGTCCCTCGCCTCGGGGCAGATGGGGCCCCGGCTGCTGCGCAACTTCGTGCGCGACGGCGGCAACCAGGTGGCGCTGGGCATCTTCCTGGGCACCTTCGTCTACGCCCTGCTGGTGCTGCGGACCGTGCGCGCCACCGATGAGGGCGCCTTCGTGCCGCACCTGGCGGTCACCGGCGCCATCGCGCTGGCGCTGCTCTGCGTCGGCACGCTGGTGTGGTTCGTCCACCACGTCGCCGCCGGCATCAACGTGGAGACGGTCATCGGCCTGGTGCACGCCGAGCTGCGCGACACGGTGGAGCGCATGGTGGCGCAGGAGCCCTCCCCCGACCCGCCGCCCGCCCCGCGCGGCGGCGCACCGGCCTGCATCCCCGGCGGCGGCTACCTGCGCGCGCTGGACGAGGAGGCGCTGGCCGACTGGGCGGCGGAGGCGGGCGCCACGCTGGTGCTGCGCGCCCGCCCCGGCGACCACCTGTTCCCCGGCGTGCCGGTGGCCGAGGTGCTGCCGCCCGAGGCCGCCGCCGCGGCCACCCCGCGGCTGGAGGCCGCCATGACCCTGGGCGACCGCCGCGCCGCCGCGCAGGACCCCGAATTCGCCGTGCGCCAGCTGGCCGAGATCGCGGTGCGGGCGCTGTCGCCGGGCATCAACGACCCCTTCACCGCCATCGCCGTGCTGGACCGCTTCGGCGACGCGCTGTGCCGCCTGGCCAACCGCCCGCTGCGCAGCCCGGTGCAGTGGCGGCAGGGGCGCGCCGTGCTGTTCCGCCGCGCGGTGGACCATGACGGGCTGCTCGACGCCATGCTGCACATGATCCGGCAGAACGGCCGCGGCAGCGCCGCCGTGCTGATCCGGCTGATGGAGGTGCTGGAGGCCGTGCTGGCGGTGGAGCGCGACCCGGCGCGCCGCGCGGCCTTGCACCGCCACGCCGCCCTGGCCCTGGCCGCCGGCCGCGACGGCCTGACGGAACCCGACGCGGTGCGGGACCTGGAGGCGGCCTTCGCGCGGCTGGAAGCCGGCGGCGGCCGCGCCGAACTGGACCCCGGCCCCGCCAGCGCCTGAATCATGATCCGCGAACGCGGATCATGATTCAGCCTTCCCGGAGAGGACGATTCACCGCTTTGACGATTTCATCAAAGCGGATCGTGCTCTAGGAGGCTGGCCATGACCAGCCCCGCCGCCGAGGCCGCCCGCCGCCGCACCTTCGCCATCATCGCCCACCCCGACGCCGGCAAGACCACCCTGACGGAGAAGCTGCTGCTGAAGGGCGGCGCCATCCAGCTCGCCGGGCAGGTGCGCGCCAAGGGCGAGGGCCGGCGCACCCGCTCCGACTGGATGAAGATCGAGCAGGAGCGCGGCATCTCCGTCGCCACCTCCGTGATGACCTTCGAGCGCGGCGGGCTGGTGTTCAACCTGCTGGACACGCCGGGCCACGAGGACTTCTCCGAGGACACCTACCGCACGCTGTCGGCGGTGGACGCCGCGGTGATGGTGCTGGACGCCGCCAAGGGCATCGAGAGCCAGACCCGCAAGCTGTTCGAGGTGTGCCGCCTGCGCGACATCCCCATCGTCACCTTCATCAACAAGATGGACCGCCAGGGGCGCGACCCGCTCGACCTGCTGGACGAGATCGAGAAGACCCTTGCGCTGGACGTCACCCCCGCCGCCTGGCCGATCGGCGGCGGGCGCGAGTTCCGCGGCGTGCTGGACCTGCGCGAGCCCAGCCTGCGCCTGCTGCGCGAGGGCGGGGACGTGCGCATCCCCTTGGACGGGCTGGACGACCCGCGCATCGAGGCCGAGGTGCCGGCCGAGGCCGCCACCCTGCGCGAGCAGGTGGAGCTGGCCCAGGCGGGCTACCCGGAATTCGACCTCGACGCCTTCCGCGAGGGCACGCTGACGCCGGTGTTCTTCGGCTCCGCCCTGCGCGACTTCGGGGTGGAGCACCTGCTGGAAGGGCTGGCCGCCATGGCCCCGCCGCCCGGCGCCCGCGCCGCCGATGCCCGCACCGTCGAGCCCGGCGAGGACAGGCTGACCGGCTTCGTGTTCAAAGTGCAGGCCAACATGGACCCCAACCACCGCGACCGCGTGGCCTTCCTGCGCATCTGCTCCGGCCGGCTGGAGAAGGGGATGCGGCTGGCCCAGGTGCGCACCGGCAAGCAGGTGCCGGTGAACGCCCCGCTGTTCTTCTTCGCCAAGGACCGCCAGGTGGCCGAGGAAGCCTGGCCGGGCGACGTGGTGGGCATCGCCAACCACGGCACGCTGCGCATCGGCGACACGCTGACGGAAGGCGAGCCCATCAACTTCCGCGGCGTGCCGAGCTTCGCGCCCGAGCACCTGCGCCGCCCCCGGCTGGACGACCCCATGCTGGCCAAGAAGCTGAAGAAGGCGCTGGAGGAACTGGCCGACGAGGGCGTGGTGCAGCTGTTCCGCCCGCTGGACGGCTCACCCCCCGTGGTGGGGGTGGTGGGGCTGCTGCAGGTGGACGTGCTGGCCAGCCGCATCAAGGCGGAATACGGCGTCCCCGTGGGCTTCGAGAACGTCCACTGGGACGTGCTGCGCTGGGTGGAGGGCGAGGACCGCGCCGCCATCGAGCGCTTCCGCACCCAGCACCGCGCCGATTGCGCCGAGGACCATGACGGCGCGCTGGTGGCGCTGTTCGCCTCCGACTGGCGCCGCCGCCGGGCGGAGGAGGAGTTCCCCTCGCTGAAGTTCCACGCGGTGCGCGAGCAGCACGCCCTGGCGGGCTGACGCCCCGCCCTACTGCCAGGGCGTGCGCTCCCAGATGGCGCGGTAGCGCGCCAGCTGCGCCGGCAGCAGCGCCTCCCACGCCGCGCCGGGCAGCACCGCCACCGGCAGCTCCAGCTGGCGGGCCTTCTCGGCCCAGCCGGGGGTGGCGAGGGCGCGCAGGATGGCGGATTCCAGGCGGGCGGCGATCTCCTCCGGCACGGCGCGCGGCAGGCCCAGGCCGCGCTCGCTGGTCATCACCACGTCGAAGCCTTCCTCGCGGAAGGTGGGGATGTCGGGCATCGCCTCCCAGCGGCGCTCGCCCATGGCGGCCAGGGCGCGCAGGGGCGGGCTCTCCTGGCCCAGCGTGCCCAGCTCGCCCAGGTTCAGCCCGGCCACGTCGATCTGCCGGCCCAGCAGGGCGTTGCGCACCGGACCCGCCCCGGCGAAGGGCACGTGGATGAACTCGGCGCCCGCGGCCGCCTCCAGCAGGGTAAGCCCCAGGTGGTCGTCGGTGCCCACGCCGGAGGAGGCGACGCTGATGCGCCCGGGCCGGCGGCGCGCATCCTCCACCAGCTCGCGCAGGTTGCGCCACGGCGCCTCGCGGTGGACCACGAAGGCGGAAGGGTCGTCCACCAGCCGCGCCAGCAGGCGGATCTGCGCCACGTCGTAGCGCACGCGCCGCTGCACGCCGAGCGACAGATAGCCCGGCGTGTTGATGGTGCCGATAGTGAAGCCGTCCGGACGCGCCGATTGCAGCGCCACGTAGGCGGTCTCGCCCCCCGCGCCCGGGCGGTTGGAGACGACGAAGTTCGCCCCCGGCAGCTCGGCCTGCAGGAAGGGGGCCAGGGCGCGCACCATCACGTCGGTGCCGCCGCCGGGCGCGAAGCCGACGACGATCTCGATGGGGCGTCCGGCGGGCCAGGCGGGGGCCTGCGCCAGGGCAGGCGCGGCCAGCAGGGCGGCGGGGGCGGCCAGCAGGCGGCGGCGGTGGATCATGGCGTTTCCTCCTTCACGCCGCGGCGCGGAGCACGACGGCGCCGGGCAGCGCCGGCTCCCGCCCCGCCAGCACGGCGACGATGCTTTCCGCCGCGCCGGTGGACATGCCCACCGCGCCGCGCGGCGTGTTGGCGGCGATGTGCGGCGTGGCCAGCACGCGCGGGTGCGTGCGCAGCCGGTGGCCGGGCGGCAGCGGCTCGGTGGCGAAGACGTCCAGCCCGGCGCCGGCCAGGTGGCCGGAATCCAGCGCCGCCAGCAGCGCGTCCTCGTCGGCGACGCCGCCGCGCGCCGTGTGCACCAGCACCGCGCCGGCCGGCAGCAGCGCCAGCTCCCGCGCGCCGAGCAGGCCGCGCGTCGTGGCGTCCAGCGGGCAGTGCAGCGACAGCACCTCCGCCTGGGGCAGCAGGGAGTCCAGCGTCGCCACCCGCTGCGCCGGGCCGTCCAGCGGGCCGGGCGGCAGCAGGGGGTCGTGCGCCAGCACGCGCATGCCGAAGGCGGCGCCCAGGCGCGCCACCCTGGCGCCGATGGCGCCGTGCCCCACCAGCCCCAGGGTCAGCCCCTCGACGTCGCGCGTCATGCGCGAGGTCTTCTCCCACCGGTCGTCCGCCATGCCGCGCGCGATGGCCGGCAGGTCCTTCAGCAGCGCCAGCATCAGCGCCATCGCGTGCTCCGCCACCGAGCGGCTGTTGGCGCCGGCGGCGCGCGTCACCGCCAGGCCGCGCGCGGCGGCGGCGGCGAGGTCGATGCCGTCCACCCCGGCGCCGTGCCGCGCCACCACCCGCAGCTCCGGCAGGGCGGCGTCCATCACCGCGGCGGTGACGAGGCCCTGGCGGTGCAGCAGGGCCACCGGGCGGTGGGCGGCGATGCCGCGCAGCAGCTCCGCCTCGTCGGGATAGGCGGAGGTGCAGGCGACGGCGAGGCCCGCCCCCTCCAGCAGCGCCACCGCCTCCGGCGCCAGGAAGGCGGCGGTGACCAGGACGGTGCGCATCACAGCCCCTCGCAGCCCAGGCGGCGCAGCGTCTCGTCCACCCAGGGGGCGGCGTGGGTGCCGGCGGCGATGGCGGCCATCTGCTTCGCCTCGGCCGCCTGCTTGGCCTCGGTGGCGGCCAGCACCGCCTCCGTCGCGTCGAAGGGCACGCAGAGCAGCCCGTCCTCGTCGCCCACCATCAGGTCGCCGGGCGCGATGACCATGCCGTCCAGCGCGACGGCGACGTTGATCTCGCCCGGGCCGTCCTTGTAGGGGCCGCGATGCGTCACCCCTGCCGCGTAGACCGGGAAGGGCTGCCGGGCGATGGCGCCGCTGTCGCGGATGGCGCCGTGGATGACGATGCCGGCCAGGCCCTTGCGCACCATCTGCGCCAGCATCAGCTCGCCGATGATGGCGTTGGACAGGTCGCCGCCGGCATCCACCACGATGACGTCGCCCGGCTGCGCCAGGGCGATGGCCTTGTGGACCAGCAGGTTGTCGCCCGGCCGCGTCCTCACCGTCAGCGCCGGGCCGGCCATCGCGCCGCCCTGGTGCATCGGCCGCAGCCGCGGCCCGCCGGCGGTGAGGCGCGCCATGCAGTCGCTGATGTTGGCCACCGGCAGGGCGCGGAAGCGCGCCACCGTGTCGGCGGGAACCGCGCGTTCGCGCGGCAGGATGCGGAGGCCGATGGGCATGGAGGCGGAGTCCTTCCTCGAAACGCTGTTCTATTCTTTCCAGGGCCGGCGGGCCCAGAGGGCGCCCAGCAGCGCCTCGCCGCCCAGCGCGGCGTCGCGGTAGGCGGTGCCGACCAGCGGGCGCAGCGGCAGGCCGGCGCGGGCGGCGGCCTCCGTCCAGGCCGGGTCGGCGAGGATGGCGGCGAAGGCGCCCTCCAGCGCCGCCACGGTGGCGGCGGGCAGGCGCGGCGGGCCGAAGATGCCGCGCCCGGCGGAGAAGGCCAGGTCCACCCCGCCCTCGCGGTAGGTGGGCAGACCGGGCGCCGCCGGGTCACGCGCCGCCGCCGCCAGGCCCAGGCCGCGGATGCTGCCCTCGCGCAGCAGGGGCAGCGCCTCGCTCAGGTTGAAGGCGCCCACCTCCAGCTGCCCGCCCAGCAGCGGCACCAGCAGCTGCGAGGTGCCGTTGAAGGGCACGTGGTTCAGCCGCACCCCGGTGCGCTCCTCCAGCAGCAGGGTGGCGATGTGGTCGTCGCCACCGATGCCGGCCGTGCCGTAGGACAGGTCGCCGGGCCGGCGGCGCGCCGCGTCCAGCAAGGCGGGCAGCCCGTCCAGCGGGGAATCGCGCCGCACGAACAGGCCGCAGGGGTCCTCCACCAGCTGGGCCAGGAAGGTCAGTTCCTCCGGCCGCCAGCGCACGGGGCGCTCGATGGGCTGGGACAGGATGGTGGGGGTGGCGCAGGCGCCCAGCACGAAGCCGTCCGGCGCGGCGTTGGCCACCGCCTCCGTGCCCACCTGCCCGCCGGCGCCGGCGCGGTTGGCGACGACCACCCGCGCGCCGGGCAGGCGCGCGGCCAGGAAGGGCGCGACGGTGCGCGCCATGGCGTCCATGCCGCCGCCCGGGGCGAAGGGCACGATGAGCTCGATGGGCCGACCGGCCGGCCAGGCGGCCTGGGCGCGCGCGGGCGCGGCGGCGAGCAGGGCCGGCAGGGCCAGGGCGGCGCGGCGGAACAGGGGCATGGGGTCGGTCCTCCTCGCGGCGCTTGACAGGGCCGGTTCGGCCATCGGTATAACGCAACGCCGTTTCGAAAAACAAGGGGCACGTCCATGCTTTCCCGCCGCACCCTCCTCCCCCTCGCCGCCACGGCGCTCGCCGCACCCGCCCGCGCGCAGGACTGGCCGACCCGCCCCATCCGCCTGGTGGTGGCCTGGGCGCCGGGCGGGGCGGTGGACACCATCGCCCGCCGCCTGGCCCCGAAGCTGGCGGAGGCGCTGGGCCGGCCGGTGGTGGTGGAGAACCGCTCGGGCGCCACCGGCACCATCGGCGCCGCCGAGGTCGCGCGTGCTGCGCCGGACGGCCACACCCTGCTGGCGATGGACAACACCTACGCCATGCTGCCCCTGCTGTTCCGCCAGCTTCCTTTCGACCACGCCGCCGCCTTCCGGCCCGTCACGGTGTCCGCCTTCTCGCCCGTGATGCTGGCGGTGCACCGCGACGCGCCCTGGCGCGACCTGCCGGCGCTGCTGGAAGCGGCCCGGCGCGAGCCGGAGCGGCTGTCCTACGGCACCGGCGGCATCGGCTCCGCCCCGCACTTCGCCACCGCCGCCTTCGCCCAGGCCGCCGGCATCCGCCTGCTGCACGTGCCGTTCCGCGGCGCCGGCGAGGCGGTGACGGCCACCCTGGCCCGGCAGGTGGACCTGGTGATGGTGTCGCTGGGCTCGGCCATCGGGCACGTGCGCGCCGGGCTGCTGCGCCCGCTGGCGATGAGCGGCGCCGCCCGCGCCGCCGCCCTGCCCGATGCGCCGACCTTCCGCGAGGCCGGGCTGCCCGGCTTCGGCGACGGGGTGGTGAACTGGTCCGGCCTGGCCGCCCCCGCCGGCACGCCCGACGCCGTGGTGGCGCGCCTGCACGCCGAGGCGGCGCGCGCCCTGGCGGCGCCCGACATGCGGGAGTTCCTGGACGGCCTTGCCTCCAGCCCCGGGGGCATGCCGCCGGCCGCCTTCGCCGCCCTGCTGCGCGAGGAGCAGGCGCGCTGGGCCGAGGTGGCGCGCACCGCCGGCATCGAGCAGGGCTGATGTTCTACGTCCCGCCGCCGCGCGTCGAGGCCGCCGCCTGGACACGCCTGCCCGACCAATTCCGCGACGCGCGGCCCAGCGAATGGGCGCGCTGGAACCGCGGCGGCCGCGCGGTGGACAGCTTCCTGGAAGGTCCTTGCCTGGACGCCGCCGGCAACCTGTTCGTCACCGACATCCCGTTCGGCCGTGTGTTCCGCGTCTCGCCGCAGGGGGAATGGGCGCTGGTGGCGCGGTATGACGGCTGGCCCAACGGCATGAAGGCGCTGCCGGACGGGCGGCTGCTCATCACCGACTACCGGCGCGGCCTGCTGCGGCTGGACCCCGCGACGGGCGCGGTGGAGACGCTGCTGGAAACCGCGCGCTCCGAGGGCTTCAAGGGGCTGAACGACCTCTGCCTCGGCGCGGACGGCTCGGTGTTCCTGACCGACCAGGGACAGACCGGGCTGCACGACCCGACGGGGCGCGTCTGGCGGCTGTGGCCGGACGGGCGGCTGCAATGCCTCATCGCCACCGTGCCCAGCCCCAACGGCATCGTGGTGGCGCCCGACCTGTCCTTCCTGCTGGTCGCCGCCACCCGCGCCCAGCAGGTGTGGCGCCTGCCGCTGCAGGGCGATGGCGCGGTGACCAAGGCCGGGGTGTTCCTGTGGCTGCCCGGCGGCCCCGGCGGGCCGGACGGACTGGCCTGGGACGGGCGCGGCAACCTGCTGGTGGCGCACACCGGCATCGGCACGGTCTGGCGCGCCTCGCCCCGCGCCGAGCCGACGCTGCGCATCGCCTCCCCCGCCGGGGCCTCCACCACCAACCTCTGCCTCGCGCCCGATGGGGCGGTGCTGGTGACGGAAAGCGAGACCGGCACCATCCTGCGCGCCGCGCTGCCGCCGGAGGATGCATGAAGGACCGCCCCGCCCTGGAGGGCGTCGCCGCCGCCGGGCGTGCCCTGGCCGTGCTCTCGGCCTTCCGCGCCGGCGACCGCGCCCTGGGCCTGGCCGAGCTGGCCCAGCGCACCGGCCTGGTGAAGAGCACCATCATGCGCCTGGCCGTCACGCTGGAGGAGGCGGGCTTCCTGGCCCGCACGGAGGAGGGCGCCTACCGCCTCGGCGCCGAGCTGCCGCGCCTGGGCCGCCTCTACACCGACGCCTTCCGGCTGGAGGAGCAGGTGATGCCGGTGCTGGAGGAGCTGGTGGCCCGCACCGGCGAGACCGCCTCCTTCTGGGTGCGGCAGGGCGAGCAGCGCCTCTGCCTGTTCCGGGTGGACAGCCCGCACCTGCTGCGGCTGCACGTGCGCGCGGGCGACGCGCGGGCGATGGACAGCTCCGGCATCGCGCAGGTGCTGCGCGCCTTCGGCGCCCGGCCGCTGCCGGCCTACGCGGTGGGCATGGAGCTGCCGGTGGTGACCATGGGCGCCACCGACCCGCATGTCGGCGCCATGGCCGCGCCCGCCTTCGGCCCGGGCGACGCGCTCGCCGGGGCGCTGGCCGTCTCCGCCCCCGTGGTGCGCTGGACGGAGGCCGCCCTGGCCGCCGCCCGCCCGGCGCTGCTGGCGGCGGCGGCGGCGCTGACCCGCCGCATCGGTGGCCGCGCGCCCTGAGGGCACCTTCCCCGGCGCGCCCCGCCACGGCATACCCCCGCCCATGGACCTGCCCGACGCCCCCGCCCTGCCCGCCCGCATCCTCGGCGTGGGCGCCAGCCAGATCGGCCTGGTGGCCGACCGCGGCCGCGACGACCCGGACGTGGTGAAGCTGTGGATCGGCGAGGGCGACCTGCCGACGCCGGACTTCATCACCGCCGCCGCCCACCGCGCCATGCTGGAGGGCCACACGCGCTACACCTGGTCGCGCGGAATCCCGGCGCTGCACGCCGCCCTGGCGCGCTACCACCGGCGGCACTGGGGGGTGGAGGTGGCCCCCGGGCGCTTCGCCGTCACCGCCGGCGGCATGAACGCCATCATGCAGGCCATCCAGGCCCTGGTGGACCCGGGCGAGGAGGTGCTGATCCCCTCCCCCGCCTGGCCCAACCTGGGCGAGGCGGTGCGCATCGCCGGCGGGGTGCCGGTGCCGGTGCCCTATCGCCAGGGGGCGGATGGCCGCTTCTCCCTGCCGCTGGAGGACATCCTGGCGGCGGTGACGCCGCACACGCGCGTCATCGTGGTCAACTCGCCGTCCAACCCCACCGGCTGGGTGATGTCCCTGGCCGAGATGGAGGCGCTGCGCGACGCGGCGCGGGAGCGCGGGCTGTGGATCCTGTCGGACGAGGTGTACAATCACTTCACCTACGGCAACGCCATCGCGCCGTCCTTCCTGCAGGTGTGCACGCCGCAGGACCGGCTGGTGGTGGCCTCCACCTTCTCCAAGAACTGGGCGATGACCGGCTGGCGCGCCGGCTGGCTGGTCTATCCCGAGGGGCTGGCGGACAGCTTCGGCAAGCTGGGGCAGTACAGCACCACCTCCATCCCCACCTTCATCCAGCACGCCTGCGTCGCCGCGCTGGACGAGGGCGACGCGGTCATCCGCACCATGGTGTCCCGCTGCGCCGAGAGCCGCGCCATCATGGTCGAGGGGCTGTCCCGCCTGAAGGGCGTGACGGTCTTCCCGCCCGAGGGCGCCTTCTACCTGATGGCGAAGGTGGAGACCGGCGAGCGCAGCCTGGACCTCGCCTTCCGCCTGCTGGAGGAGGCGCGGGTCGGCGTCGCCCCCGGCACCGCCTTCGGACCGGAGGGCGAGGGCTTCCTGCGCATCTGCTTCGCCATCTCGCCCGCGCTGGCGCACGAGGCGGTGCGGCGGCTGGAGGCGGTGCTGGGCCGGCGCTGAGCGCCGCGCCGGCTCAGGGCCGGCCGCGCCCCATGGCCAGCACCGTCATGCGCGGGCCGGCGGCGGGCAGGGCGGCCGGCGTCACCACCACCACGCCCACCGCCCGCGGCAGCGCCGGGGGCGCCATCGGCGCGGCGGCCAGGGCCACCGGCGGCCCGCCCCCCTGCCCCCAGGCGCGCGCCACGCGCTGGGCATAGGCCGCGCCGCGCTCCGGCGTGGCGGAGTGGTAGTGCGCGGCGGCCGCCATCCAGCCGCCATGCCGCTCCTTAAGGGACAGCAGGAAGCGGGCGGCGTAGGCCACGTTCAGCCGAGGGTCCAGCCCGTCCTCCGGGCGGGGGAAGGCGTGCGGGTGGTGCCGCAGGTTGACCTGCAGGCAGCCCACGTCCACCGAGCGCCGGCCGGCGGCCAGGGCGGCGCGCAGCACCGCCTCGGCGGCCTCGCGGCTGGGGGCCAGCATCCCGGCGCCCTCCAGGTTCAGCGCCCAGGGCCAGGGGGTGACGCGGCGCAGGCCGGGCGACCAGCGCCCGCTTTCCACCGCGCCGATGGCCCCCAGCAGGCCGGGCGGCAGCCGCCCCTCCGCTTCCTCCGCGGCGATGGCGGCCTCGCACAGCGTCTCGTCGCCCGCCCGCGCCGGGGCTGGCAGCAGCAGCGCCGCCAGGGCCAGCGCGGCGAGGCGCCTCACGGCCCGAAGCTCCAGGCCACGAAGCCGCCGCCGCGCCAGACCGGACGCGCCGCGGTGGCGAGGGAGGGCGCCACCCCGGCCTCCAGCCCCGCGCGCCACGGCCCCTCGCCGCCCGCCAGCCGCAGCCGCGCCACCGGGCCGGAGCCGCCGTGGCGGTCCCATGCCCAGCCGGCCACCGCCTCCGCCTGCAAGGGGCCCAGGCCGCGCGCCAGCCCGGCCTCCACCGTGTGGATCTCGCGGCGGCGGGCGTCCAGCCAGGGGGCGGCGGTGCCCAGGTTCTCCGCGTCCAGCCGGTAGGCCAGGCGCGGCCGCAGGCCCCAGGGCAGCGCGGCCTCGGGCGGCGCCCAGGCCAGGCCTGCGCGCCACACCGGGCCCTCGGCGGCGGTGCGCCCGCCCGACAGGCCGTAGCGCGCCCAGCCGCCGCCCAGCCGCGCCGAGAGCCCCGCCGGGCCGGCCCAATCCAGCGCCGCCTCCGCGCCGTCGCGCACCGCGTCCCGCCGCAGGCCCAGCGGGGTGTCCCACCAGGGGGCGTTCCAGGCGCCGCCGGCGCGCAGCGTCGCCGGGCCCAGGCGCTGCGCGTGCTCCAGCGCCGCGCCGGCCGCGGCTGGCCCGCCCAGCAGGGTCAGCCGCGTCGCCGCCGCGCCGTTCCAGGTGTGGGACAAGGAGAACTCGCCGCGCGCCGCCATGCGGGCGGGGAAGCCGCCCGCGGCCTCGGCGCCGCGCCCCTCGGCGGCGAAGGCGACGCGCCAGCCCGGCAGCGGCTCGGCGGCGCCCGACAGCAGGGTGCCCCACATGCGCGCGCCCGCCCCGGCGGCCATGAACCCCTCGGCCAGCAGCGCCGTGCCGCCCGCGGGCGGCTGGGTGGGGGCGGCGATGTCGGCGGACAGGGCGCGGCGGTAGTCCAGCGCCAGCGGCGCCATCGCGGCCGGCTCGGCCGGCCCGGGCAGGTGGAGCGGGCGCGGCGCCGGGGGCGGCGGCGGCGGGTCGGCCCGCAGCGCCTCCAGCCGGGCGCGCGCCTCCTGCACCTCGGCGGCGCGCAGCGCGGCGAGGCGCTCGGCCGCCGCCATCCGCTCGCTCAGGGAGGCCGCGGCCACCGGCTCGATCACCAGCGCCGTGCCGCCGGGGCGGGCCTCCAGCCGGGCGGCGGCGGGCCGCGCCAGGCCCAGCCGCGCGCGGTCGCCTTCCAGCACCAGCCCGGCGAGCAGCGGGGAAGCGCCGGCCTGCGCGGCGCGGGCCAGGGCGGCGGCGTCGGCGGCGCCCAGCGGGGCGGCGAAGCGCAGCACCACCTCGCGCCCCGCGGGCTCCACGGCCACGGGCGCGGCGTCCAGCAGGATTTCCGTGCGCAGCGGGTTCGCGCCGGCCCAGGCGGGCCACAGGGCCAGCAGCGCGGCGGCGGCCCGGCGCATCAGGGCCGCAACGTGCGCGCGAAGCCGCCCAGCTCCTCCGCGAGGGCGAGGGCCTCCGCCGGCCCCATCTCGGCGCGCAGCACCCGCACCGCGCGGTCCGTCTGGTCCTGCGCCGCGAAGGCCATGGCCAGGTTGTGCCGCGCGTAGGAGGGGGCCTCGGCGCTCCATTCCGCCGCGGCCAGCACCTCCTGCGCCTCCGGGGCGCGGCCGGAGGCCACCAGCGACACCGCGAGGTTGGAGCGCACGGGCCAGTTGCCCGGCATCACCGCCAGCGCCTGGCGGTAGGCCGCCTGCGCCGCCGCGCGGTCCCCGCCCAGGTCGCGTGCCAGGCCGAGCCCGGCCAGGGCGGCGACGGAGCGCGGCGCGGCCGTGGCCGCCTGGGCGAAGCTGTCCGCCGCCCCGGCCACGTCCTCCTGCGCCAGCTGCAGCCGCCCGATGGCGACGAGGCGCCGCTCCGAGGGGCGCTCGCGCTCCAGCAGGGCGCGGTGGGCGGCCAGGGCTTCGGCGGGGCGGCCGGCGCGCTCCGCCTCGGCGGCGATGCGCTCCAGCAGCGCCGGGTCGCGCGCCGCGCCCGGCTCGGCCTGCAGCACGGCCAGCCGCGCCTCCGCCGCGCCGGCCGGCCCGCCCACGGCGTCGGCCAGCCGCAGCCGCCCTTCCAGGGTCAGCCGGGGCTGGTCCTGCGCGCAGGCGGCGAGCAGGGGAAGGAGCAGGAGCAGCCAGGTCCTCATTGGGTCAGCCTCACATTGGCCAGCGAGCCGCCGATCTGCCGGAAGGCGGCGCGCAGCTGCGTGGGCTGGGAGACGAGGAAGTAGTTGCCCGGCACCGTGGCGCATTGCTGGTAGAGCTGGCGCGTTGCGTCGCTGACGGTGCCGCCGGGCGAGAGCACCACGGTGTAGATCTGGATGCCGAGCCCCTTGAGCTGCGTGCACAGCGCCGCGGTGCGGGCGTTCAGCTCGCTCACCGTGATGCGGTTCTCCAGCCGGCGGCCGTAGCCGGTGTAGTCGCTGTTGTTGCGCACCGGCGCGGCGCCGGGCGCCAGCACCACGCTGTTGACCTGGCTGCTGGCCGGGCAGGGGCGCGGGCGGATGGGCATGGCCGGGCCGGGCGGCGGCTCGGCCGCG
The DNA here is from genome assembly GCF_045449635.1 of Sabulicella flocculans. Taxonomy (NCBI): domain Bacteria; kingdom Pseudomonadati; phylum Pseudomonadota; class Alphaproteobacteria; order Acetobacterales; family Acetobacteraceae; genus Sabulicella; species Sabulicella flocculans. The sequence goes on from NZ_JBJJBR010000022.1 coordinate 50,435, forward strand.
GCGGCGGTGGGAAAGGAGGCGGCATCGGTGCCCGTGGTGGTGCAGCTGCCCGGCAGGCCGTGCGCCACGTCGTTCCACGTGTTGTCCCCGTCCGTCATCATCACCACAGCCTTGCGCATCAACCTGGCGTTGTAGTCAAGGGGCAACGCACTCGCGTGGCCGGCGGGGGGCGGGCCGAGCGCCCAGGCCTCCCGCCAGCGCGGCGACAGGGTGAACCAGCCGCCCAGCAGCCCGATGTGCGACATGGTGCCGCCCCGGAAGGAGGGGCGCAGCGCATCGATGGCGGCCAGCACGGCGCTGCGCGAGGCGGTGAGCGGCAGCACCTGGTTCACCGGGCAGCCGACATTGGGCCCCACCTGGTGGTCGCCGCGGTAGAGGCCCCGCCCCTCGGTGATGGCGTGGGCGCCGCCCGCCGCCGTCCAGGCCCGCCGGGCCCAGTCGTTGTCGCCGGCCATCGGCTGGGTGTTGAGCGTGTAGTCGTCCAGGGTGGAGCGGTTGAGGAAGGGACGAAACGGCGCGTCGCGCGGCGGCAGGTCGGTGGTGTCGCCTTCCGGCGGCGCGCCGGGGTAGCCCACGCGCGCCTCCACGCAGCCGCGCCAGGTGGCTGGGGCGAAATCCTGCGCCAGGCTGGCCTGCGCCGCCGGCGTCAGCCAGGAGGCGCGCTGCGGCCCGATGTTGACCGTGGTGGTGAAGGGCACCACCGACACCCACAGGTTGGGGACGCTCTCGCGGTTGCCGAACAGCAGGTTCACCAGGTCCGCCGCGGCGAGGCGCAGCAGGTTCAGGTTGTTGTCGTTGGGCGAGGTGACGGCGGCGGTGGAATCGCGCGGCAGCGGCGTGGTGAACTGGCAGTTGGCGTTGCGCCGGTCGCTCGGCTTGGGGCAGAGCGTGTCCATGGAGCCGGTGACGTCCAGCACCAGCGCCACCTCCAGCCCCATCTCGGCCCGGCGGGCCTCGGCGCTGGCGCGCGCGGTCAGCTCGCGGTAGCCCAGCACGCGGGTCAGCGTGGCAGGGATGGTGGCGGTGGCGCTGACGCGCACCGTGCGCTCATCCACCTGCATCGGCGGCTCGAACACCGCCGCCGAGTTGAGGAAGCCCGGCCGGCGCCCGCCGATGGCCGGCGCGGCGGGCGCCGGGCCGGCGGCGGCGAAATGCGCCCAGAACAGCCCGGCCGCCTGCCCGTCGCGCTCGGCCGGCGGCGCGCCGATGTTGCGCGCGGTGGCGAGCGCCGCGGCGTCCAGCGCGGTGGCGAGGCGCGATTGCAGCGTCCAGGCCCGCGCGCCGTCCACCGCCACGCCGGCCAGGAAGACCAGCGGCACGGCGGCCAGCGCCGCCATGACGGACACGGTGCCGCGCCGCGTCACGGGCAGCCGCCCTGCAGCACCGCGAGCTCCGCCGTGCGCGGCCGCGCCACGGCGTGGGCGCGGATCACCGGCGGCCCGGCGGTGCCGAAGAAGGCGCGGGCGGACAGGATGCGCCAGGGCGCGGTGGCGTTCGCCACCTCCACCACCAGCAGGGATTCGCCCGGGGGCACGGACAGGCCGCCGGGCAGCGCACCGCCGGCGGCGAGCGTGGCGGCCGGGGCGGCGGCGCCGCGGCCGCAGCTCCAGCTCACGACGTTGCGCCCGCCGCTGCCGGCGATGACGGACACCACCATGCGCGCCGCGGTGGCGTCGCCGGGCCGGCTCCAGGCGGCATAGGGGGCGGCGGTGAGGCGCGCCACCTCGAACAGGCTGCCCACGGCGTCGCGCGTCATCGCCTCCGCCCGCGCGCCGGCGTCGGCGGCGGCGGCGGCCGCGCGCTCCAGCCGGTACCAGGCGCGCAGGTGCGCCGTCGCCTCCGCCGCGCCCAGCGCCAGCACCAGCAGGAACGGGAGGATGAGGGCGAACTCCGCCGCCGCGATGCCGCGGCGGTCGCGCTCAAGGGCCCGGGTAAGGTTCATTCTGCACCACCACCTGGGTCCGCAGCGGCAGGATGGGGCGCGGCGCGCCCGCCCGCAGCAGCGGCGTGACGAGGGGACTGTCGTAGGTGACGCGCAGCACGACGAGGTCGTTGGGCCCGCCGAAGCCGGCCCGCCCGCCCTGCCCGGCCGCCATCGCCGCGTGGCCGCCATAGGCGACGGCGGACACCCCCAGCCGCGAGGGGTCCAGCCGCAGCCCCGCCGATTCCAGCACCACCCGCGCCACGTGCTGCTGCGCGGTGGAACCGGCCGGCGGCGCGCTGCCCAGCGTCACCCAGCGCGCGGCGCGGCGCGCGCCATGCTCCACCGCGAAGGCGGTGGCGGCCTGCCACGCCCCCTCGATGACGGTGAGCAGCAAGAACAGGAACAGCGGCAGCACCAGCGCGTGCTCCACCAGCGTGGCGCCCCGGCGGTCCCTCCTCAGCGCCACAGCTTCATCACCTCGATGAGCGCCGGCCCGGCCGCCACGATGACCAGGGTCGGCAGGATGAAGCCGATCATCGGCAGGGTGAGCAGCACCGGCAGGCGCGCCGCGCGCTCCTCGAACCGGGTCAGCTGCTCGCCGCGCAGTTCCGCCGCCAAGGTGCGCAGGGCCTGCACCAGCGGCGTGCCGTAGCGCAGCGACTGCGCGAGGGTGACGGACAGGCGCGCCATCGTCTCCAGCCCGGTGCGCCGCGCCATGTTGGCCAGCGCCTGGTCGCGGTGGGGCAGGATGCGCAGCTCGCTGTCGCACAGGCCGAACTCCGCCGCGACGGCGGGATGCGCGCCGCCGATGTCGGCGGCGACGCGGCCGATGGCGGTCTCCAGCGTCAGCCCCGCCTCGGCGCAGATGACCATCAGGTCCAGCGCGTCCGGCAGGCCGCGCTCCAGCGCGCGCAGGTGGCGGCGGCGCAGGCGGCGCGCCGCCATCTCCGGCAGCAGCAGCCCGGCGGTGGCCGCGCCGGCGGCGGCCAGCAGCGTGCCGCCCGCGCCCAGCCCCAGCAGCGCCGAGGCGCCCAGCGCCAGCGCCGGCAAGCCGGCCAGGCAGGCCAGCTTGGCGCCGGCCAGCAGCGCCAGCGCGCCTTCGCCGTGGAAGCCGGCCCCGGCCAGGGTGGCGCGCATCTCCGCCACCGTGCGGGCCGAGAGCAGGCGGCCGGTCAGCACGCGGCCGCCGGCGCGCAGCGCATCAAGCGCCAGGTCGCGCGGCCGGCGGGGCGGCGGCGCGGGCGCCCCGGCCCGCTGCCGGACCAGCAGCAGCCGCGCGCCCAGCCGGCGCTGCCGGCCCAGGCCATGCAGCAGCAGCGCGCCCAGCACGGCCAGCAGCAACGCCGGCCCGAGCAGGAGGAGCGGCGGCGCGCTCATCGCAGCGCCGAGCGGATGAGGTGGCGCATGCTCAGCAGCCCCAGCGCCATCAGCAGCCCCGCCAGCGCCAGCGCCGTACGCCCTTCCTCCGTGTTGAACAGCACCGCGCCGTACATCGGGTTCAGCAGCAGCAGCGCCGCGCCGGTGACGAAGGGGATGGCGGCCAGGATGGCGGCGCTGGTCCGCGCCTCCGCCGCCAGGGCGTAGCCGCGCTGGCGCAGTGCCAGGCGGCGGCGGATGACCTCCGCCAGGTTCTCCAGCGTGGCGGCCAGGGCGCCGCCGGTGCGCGCCTGCAGCGCCAGCGCGGTGGCGAAGAAGCGGTATTCCGGCAGGCCGTTGCGCATCGCCGTCTCCAGCAGCGCCTGGTCCAGCGGCATGCCGACCAGCAGGCGATCGGACACCGCGCGGAACTCGGCACGCGTCGGCTCGGGGCCTTCCTCGGCCACGTTGCGCAGCGCCACCACCACCGGCAGCCCCACCCGCACCGAGCGCGTCACCTGGCCCAGCGCGTCGGGGAACTGGCGCAGCAGCGCCTCCATCCGCGCGCGTTCCAGCGCGCCGAAGGCGGTGCGCGGCAGCGCCACCGCCAGCACGCCCAGCCCGAGCCAGGACGCGGCCTGGCCCAGCAGCGCCTCCAGCATCGCCGCGCCCAGCCAGGCCCCGCCCCAGGCTGCGGCCAGCACCGCCCACCAGCGCGGGCGGTACTCGGCCCGCCGCTCCGGCCGGATGCCCAGCAGGCGGCCGGCGCGCTCCAGCAGCGGCCGCAGGGCCGGCCCGCCGGCGCGGCGCTGCGGCCGCGGCGCGGCGGCGGGCCGCCACGGGGCCAGCGCCGCCGCGAGGCGCCGCCGCGCGCGTTCCTGCCGCCCCAGCGCCACCAGCCCCCCGGCTGCCCCCACCAGCACGAGGAGGGCGAGCAGCAGCGCCGCCTCCTTCACGCCTCCTCCATGGCGGCCGCCCAGGCGGCCTCCTGCCCGAAATACGCCAGGCGCTCGTGGAAGGCGGGGCGGGCGCGGCTGGCGCGCCAGCGCACCCGCAGCAGGTCGCCCTCCACGCCCTCATGCGTCAGGGCGAAGATGTCGTGCAGGGAAAAGACCTCGCCCTCCAGCCCCGCCAGCTCCGTGACCTGCACCACGCGGCGCACGCCGTCGCGCTGGCGCTCCACCTGCACGACGAGGTCGATGGCCGAGGCGATCTGCGTGCGGATGGCGCGGGTGGGCAGGCCGAAGGCGCCCATCATCACCATGTTCTCCACCCGCACCAGGGCGTCGCGCGCCGTGTTGGCGTGGATGGTGCTCATGGAGCCGTCATGGCCGGTGTTCATCGCCTGCAGCATGTCGAAGGCTTCCGGGCCGCGGCACTCGCCCAGCACGATGCGGTCGGGGCGCATCCGCAGGGCGTTGCGCACCAGGTCGCGCTGCGTCACCTCGCCGCGGCCCTCCAGCGAGGGCGGGCGCGTCTCCAGCCGCACCACATGGGGCTGCTGCAGCTGCAGCTCCGCCGCGTCCTCCACCGTCACGATGCGCTCGCCGGGGTCGATCAGCTGGCTCATGGCGTTCATCATGGTGGTCTTGCCCGAGCCGGTGCCGCCGGAGACCAGCACGTTCAGCCGGCAGCGCGCCGCCACCTGCAGGATGCGCGCCATCGGCCGGCTGAGCGAGCCGAAGCGCACCAGCGCCTCGAAGTCGATGCGGCGGCGGGCGAACTTGCGGATGGACAGGCACGGCCCGTCCAGCGCGATGGGCGGGAAGATGATGTTGACGCGCGAGCCATCGGCCAGCCGCGCATCCACCATCGGGCTGGATTCGTCGATGCGCCGCCCGACGGAGGCCGCGATGCGCTGGGAGATGTTGGCGAGGTGCTGCACGTCGCGGAAGCGCACGCCCGAGGGCACCATGCGCCCGCCCGTCTCCACGAAGACGTGGTCCGGCCCGTTCACCATGATGTCCGTGATGGCGTCGTCGTCCAGCAGCGGCTCCAGCGGGCCCAGGCCCAGCATGTCGTCCACCAGCTCCAGCGCCAGCTGGCGCTGCTCGCGCCCGTTGAGCTGCAGGCGCTGCTCGTTGGCGATCTCCGCCAGCACGCGCTCCACCTCGCCGCCCAGGCGGTCGGCGGCAACGGAGGCGACCAGGGCGGGGTCCAGCCGCGACAGCGCCAGGCCACGCAGCTCCGTCATCGCGGGCGACGCCGCGCGGCGCGGTTCGGCGGCGGGCGGCGGCGGGGCGGCGGGCGGGGGCGTGGGCGCGGGCGTGGCGGCGGGCGGGGCGACCC